>NZ_JFYX01000011.1:0-105484 GCF_000632245.1 Pseudomonas sp. RIT357 | reverse complement strand
TTTAGGGCCGCTTCGCAGCCCAGCGCAGGGCAAGCCTGCTCACCACAAAGGTTGTGTTCGCCATCAGGTATAGGCTCACCGCAAAGAGCCTATTCACCTCAACAATCGACCCCACCCGTGCGGGTTGAGGAGAGCAGGATTTTTTGCGGTGATTGTGCTTTTTGTGGTGACCCGGCTGTGTGTGGTGATTTTGCTTTTTATGGTGAGCTGCCGTTGTGTGGTGTGTGGTGACTTTGCTTTTTGTCGTGAGCAGGCTTGCCCAGCGCCGGGGCGCGAAGCGGTCCCACCCCAAAGCCCCACTGCTTCAGCCAGCCATGGTTTTGTATATGCCGGGTGAATGATCATCGCGGTTGCCTGGGCCTGGATCTATCCTCGATCCATCGCCCAACAACCAGAAGATCGAGGTAGCCCATGCGTGAAGTAGTCATCGTCGACAGCGTACGAACCGGCCTGGCCAAGTCCTTTCGCGGCAAGTTCAACCAGACCCGTCCGGATGACATGGCGGCTCATTGCGTCAACGCGCTGCTCACCCGCAACGGCATCGACCCGGCGACGGTTGAAGATTGCATCGTCGGCGCGGGCTCCAATGAGGGGGCCCAGGGCTACAACATCGGGCGTAACGTGGCGGTACTGTCGCAACTGGGCACTGGCACGGCGGGCATGACCCTCAACCGTTTCTGCTCATCGGGCTTGCAGGCGATTGCCATCGCTGCCAACCAGATCGCCTCGGGCTGCAGCGACATCATCGTCGCCGGTGGCGTCGAGTCCATCAGCCTGACCATGAAAAGCGTCAACACCGACAACCTGATCAACCCGCTGCTCAAAGAGCGAGTACCGGGCATTTACTTCCCCATGGGCCAGACCGCCGAAATCGTCGCGCGCCGCTACAACGTCAGCCGCGAAGAACAGGATCTCTACGCCCTGCAAAGCCAGCAACGTACCGCCCAAGCCCAGGCCGATGGTTTGTTCAATGACGAAATCGTGCCGATGGCGGTCAAGTATAAGGTCGAGGACAAAAACACCGGCGCGGTGCAGATTCTCGACGGCGTGGTCGATCGCGACGACTGCAACCGCCCCGACACCACCCTGGCGAGCCTGCAAGGCTTGAAACCAGTGTTCGCCGAGGACGGCTCGGTGACAGCGGGTAACTCGTCGCAACTGTCCGACGGCGCCTCGATGACCCTGGTGATGAGCCTGGAAAAAGCCCTGGAACTGGGGCTCAAGCCCAAGGCGTTTTTCCGTGGCTTCACCGTGGCTGGCTGCGAGCCGGACGAAATGGGCATCGGTCCGGTGTTCTCAGTGCCCAAGCTGCTCAAGGCGCGTGGCTTGCAAGTGGCGGATATCGACCTGTGGGAACTCAACGAAGCGTTTGCCTCGCAGTGCCTGTACGCGCGCAATCGTCTGGAAATCGACAACGCCAAATACAACGTCAACGGCGGATCGATTTCCATCGGCCACCCGTTCGGCATGACCGGTTCGCGGCAAGTGGGGCATCTGGTGCGTGAGTTGCAACGGCGTAACCTGCGTTACGGCGTCGTCACCATGTGCGTGGGCGGCGGCATGGGCGCCACCGGTTTGTTTGAGGTCGCACGCTAGTCACTTGAGTTTCGCGCTTCGGGTCGTTCGTACTCGATCAATGCAGAGGGGGGCTTGTCCTCCCTTTGCGCATCTGCTGTTCAGTTATCTCAAAACCGCACTTTTAGTTGCTTGCTTAGTTGGGTTTTCCAACGGGAGCGGTGATTTTTTAGTGCCTGTAATCTCATTCTTACAGATATAATCTTGGTTAAAATATTCTCATTAATCTGCGTGTAGTCTAATTCCTTCAGCACTTTTTAAAGTTTTGGCAGATTGCCATGTTTTTCCTGCGAGTGTTAGTGGCTCACGGCTACTTCGTTAAGGGAAATGGACGGCTTACTTGTTTGTGCGTCATGTACAAACTTTCCCCGTGTTGAGCGGTGTCGCGAATTGCAATGCAATAAGTTGGAAAAACAACTTGGCGGTCACCGACTTAATGGCACGGGTCACACCGTTCGTTTAATCAGTCCTGCGCTGACGCGTTGCAGGACGCCTTATGACATTTGATAAGTGGGAAATTGTGAATGAAAACTAAACTGAAAACTGTGCTCTTGGCTGTCGGCGTTTTGGCGGGGACTGCGTCCGTTGCTCAGGCCGCGGATGGAACGGTCACGTTTCTGGGCTCGGTACATTCGGGCGCCTGCTCCATCAAACCTGACTCCGTCGATCAGACCATCCGACTGGGTGCGATCGCCAAACACCAGTTGGAATCAGGCGGCAAGTCCGAGGCCCGTCGTTTGCTGATCGAGCTTGAAGGCTGCGACTTGTCCAACCTCACCGACAATACCGTCACCACGACCTTCACGGGAGCACCTTCCAGCGTTGTTCCAGGGGCGATCGGCACGGTGGGTGGCGCCGGCGGCGTGGGCATCATGATGACCCACGGCGGTGACGTGGTTGAGCTTGGCGTTCCTACAACTCCGCAGATCATTGCTGCCGGCAATAACACGCTGGAGTTCGGGGCTTACGTCCAAGGTGCCGCCACGGGCGCCATCACTCCTGGCGATTTCAGCGCAGTCACCAATTTCACCTTGGCTTATCAGTAAGTGTTTCCCCCGCCACCGCGGGTGGCGGGGGACGCTGTCGGGAGATCCAGGTGAAAACATTCATGCGTTTCGCTATCGCTTCTTCACTAACGACGTTGGTCTGCCCTTACGTTTTTGCGCAAGAGGCCTCGCAGGGCGAGGGCGTTGTCCTGCTTGGAGGACAAGTCGTCGACTCAGCCTGCGGGTTGGAGCTGGCCAGTATCGACCAGACCATCGAGATGCCACCAGAGCCGGTTGGCCGGCTTTTACGTAACACGCGCGGAGAAGACCATCCCTTCCAGTTGCGCCTGATCAATTGCTCGTTGACTCGGCCGGACCCGTTGCGCCCGGGGGTAACTCTGCCTGATTGGGAGCATATGCGAGTGACGTTTGACGGGCCCACCGACAGGCTAGGGCTCTCCTTTGCGGTGTTTGGCGACTCGCAGGGGGTCGCCCTGCACATTGTGGACGCCGCCGGCGAAGAGAGTATTCCGGGTCAGCGGATGGCACCGACACCGTTGGCGGAGGGCGATATGACACTCAACTACAGATTCTATCTGGTCGGCAATGGACTGCCGCTGGTGGCGGGACCCCACAGCGCCGCAGTGCGGTTCAAGTTGGAATATTTTTGAACATTGATGGGCAGGCATGCATGTTGAATACGGCGAAGATCAAAAATACGCTGCGCCCGGGCCTGTTTGGTGGGCTTATATCACTGGCGGGAAGTGCATTGGGCGCCGCAGATATCGAGTTTAATACGGACGTTCTTGACCTGATTGATCGCACTAATATTGACTTGTCTCAGTTTGCGCGCAGCGGGTTTATTTTACCCGGCACTTATTCGATGGTTGTGCAGATAAACGGTCAGCCTATTGCTGAACAACCGGTGGCGTTCTATCCGCCCGATAATGATCCCAAGGGTAGCCAGGCCTGTTTGTCCCACAGTCTTGTGGAACAGTTGGGCCTTAAAGTGTCCGAAGCCGACAAACTGGCATGGTGGAAAGGCGGCGAGTGCCTGGACATTCAAAGTTTGCCTGGCATGGACGTCCAGGGTGATCTGGCCAGCTCCACGCTGAGCATCAACTTGCCCCAGGCATACCTTGAGTACAGCGCCATCAACTGGGATCCGCCTTCACGCTGGGATGAAGGCGTGCCGGGGCTGTTGATCGATTACAGCCTGACGGCGCAGTCCAACTATCAACGAAACGACGGTAACCGCAAAAACCTCAGTGGCAATGGCACCGTGGGGGCTAACGCCGGTGCCTGGCGCCTCAGGGCGGACTGGCAAGGGCGCGTCGAGAGCGGCCGACAAGAAGCCGCAGGGCCTCAAAAGCTGGAGTGGAGCCGCTACTACGCGTATCGCGCTATTCCGGCGTTGAGAGCGCGCCTGTTAGTGGGTGAGAACTACCTGTATTCGGATCTGTTTGACAGCTTCCGCTTTACCGGTGCCGCGCTGAACTCTGATGAAAGCCAGTTACCACCCAACCTGCGTGGTTACGCGCCGGAAGTTGTCGGGGTGGCCAAAACCAATGCGAAAGTCATCATCAGCCAGCAGGGGCGCGTGCTCTACGAAACCCTGGTGGCGGCAGGCCCCTTTCGCATTCAGGACTTGCAGGACGCGGTGACGGGCAAGTTGGACGTGCGGATCGAAGAACAGGATGGCGTGGTAAACAGCTTCCAGATCGACACGGCGGGTGTTCCCTACCTGACGCGTCCGGGCCAAGTGCGTTACAAGCTGGCCGCGGGTCGACCGTCCAATCTGCAATACGGCGCGGATGGCGACTTTTTCGGTACCGGGGAGTTTTCCTGGGGGATCAGCAATGGCTGGTCGTTGTTCGGCGGCGGCATGACCGACAACAACTACCGAGCCTTGTCCGTGGGCGCAGGGCGCGACTTGCTGGCGTTCGGCGCCGTTTCGCTGGACGTGACGCAGTCGCGCGCCCATGTGTGGAACGAGACGCTCTCGGGTAAATCCTACCGCCTTCAATACTCCAAGAACTTTGAAGAGTATGACAGCCAGGTGACCTTCGCCGGTTACCGGTTTTCCGAGAAGAATTTCTTGAGTATGAGTGAGTACCTGGACGCCCGGCATTACGGGTTGAACGGCGAACTCGGCGGGCGCGGCGATTATCGCGATTCAAGCGAGGGCTGGAAGCCTATTGGCGGCAGCAAGGCGCTTTATACGGTGACGGTCAACAAACAGTTTCGTGACCTGGGCGCTACCGTCTACGCCAGTTACCACAAGCAAACCTATTGGGACCGGCCGGACACTCAGCGTTGGAACCTGTCGTTGTCGCGTTACTTCAATCTGGGCACGGTCAAGAATATGAACCTGTCCCTGAATATGTATCGCACCCAGGAATACAACTACAACGACAACGGCATGGCGCTGACGGTCAGCCTGCCGTTTGGACGCACCGGCACCCTGTCGGCGGATGCCAACAGGGCCGCCGGCAAGAACACCTTTGCAACCCGCTACAGCGATCGGATCGATGAGCGCAACAGCTACCAGCTCAGTGCCAGCAATGCCTACGGCAGTGGGTATCTGAGTCATATGGGGGATCAGGCCGACATCGATATCAGCGCCAGTACGCAAGAGGGTGGCTACAGCAGCCTGGGTGTGTCTGCCCGTGGTGGTGGCACGCTCACGGCCCACGGTGCGGCTCTGCACCGTACCACCAGCACCGGCGGCACGCGCCTGATGATCGATACCGGTGGGGTGCCCGATGTACCTGTTCGCGGTTACGGCTCACCGACTCGCAGTAACGTCTTTGGCAAGGCTGTCATCTCCGACATCAGCAGCTACCAGCGTACGGTGGCCAGCGTTGATCTGGAGCGCTTGCCGAGCAATGTCGAAGCGACTGAGTCGGTCACGCAGTTAACGCTCACCGAAGGAGCGATTGGTTACCGCGCGCTGGATGTGATTGCCGGCGAAAAAGCCATGGCCATTCTGCGCCTGCCGGATGGCAGTTCACCGCCCTTCGGCGCGACGGTGAAGAACATGAAGCAACAGGACACCGGGATTGTGAATGACAGCGGCAGTGTCTACCTGAGTGGCTTGCGGGCTGGCGAGCAGATGGTCGTCAGTTGGGGCGGCGACGAACAATGCGTCCTTACGCTTCCCGCCATCCTGCCCGTTGATGGTTTGACGGACACCTTGCAACTGGGCTGCCACAGGATCGCCGCAACCCCATCTTTGCCCGGGCCAGCCACGCTGACCGGGGAACTTATTGATACGGAGAACACAGCCTCATGATGCTTGATATGCGCCTCACCCCTCCGGCTTTCGCGCTCCTGGCTCTGGGTTTGAGCCAGAGCGCCGGCGCCGCCGTCGGCCTGGACCGTACCCGCGTGATTTTTGATGGCGGCAAAGATGCCACCAGCGTGAGCATTACCAACAACAATACCCAGCTGCCGTATCTGGCCCAAGGCTGGATTGAGGATGAGGCGGGTAAAAAAATCACCTCGCCCTTGATCGTGCTCCCGCCGGTTCAACGCTTGGAGCCTGGTAAACAAAGCCAGGTGAAAGTTCAGGCTTTACCGGCAGCCAAGTCGTTACCGCAGGATCGGGAGACGGTCTACTACTTCAACTTGAGGGAAATCCCGCCGCGCAGCGATAAATCCAACACCCTGCAAATTGCATTGCAGACCCGCATCAAGTTGTTCTATCGACCACAAGCTATTACGCCAAGCCAGCAAGACCTGTCCAACCCCTGGCAGCAGAAACTGACCCTGACCCGCGAAGGCGATCAATACCGGGTTAACAACCCGACGCCTTATTACGTGACCCTAGTGGATGCGCGCAGCAGCAAGGACGGCAAAACCGCGCCGGGCTTCGCGCCGCTGATGATCCCGCCCAAAGACGCATTGACCTTGGGCCCCACGGCCAGCGCACTGGGTACGGCCCCTTACCTGGCCTATGTGAATGATTACGGCGGCCGTCCGCTTCTGGCCTTCACCTGCAATGGCAACACGTGCCAGGTGAACACGCAGGCCGCATTGCCGAAAGAGTAATGCGGCTGGAGAACGTCATGAAATCGAACAATGTGAAGGTCTTGGGCAGCTTGTTGTGGATCCTGGCGATGGGCGTACACGCCGAGGATGACGAGGATATTGAAGGTATGAGCGGGATGCTGAATGTGCTCGGGTCCATGCATGAATCGCCTTGCAGCCTGGAGATGGCGTCACTGCATCAAACGGTTGATCTGGACGCCGTGTCGAGCAGCCAGCTGCAGCGGCCCGGTGACCAGGCGACTGCAAAGGCTTTTCAACTGCGCTTTACCGATTGCCAGCGCACCGCCGGCCGCGTGCGCAGTGAACGCACCGGCAACCTGGTATGGAGTGCCTACCAACCCGTGCTGTCGGTGGCGTTTTCTGCGCCTGCCGATCCCGATGATCCACGGCTGGTCAAAGTGCAAGGCATCACCGGGATGGGCCTGCAATTGACCGACGCCCTGGGCCGGGACGTCCAGTTGGGTTCAAGGGGCGAAGCTTTGTTTCTGCCCGTGGGACGCAACATTCAGACCTGGCACGTACGGCCCACACGCACCGCTGCGCCACTGACCAGTGGAGCATTCAGGGCCGTGGTGGATTTCAGGCTCAACTATGAGTAAGGGCAGAGCGATGGATAGACCAATCAGCCCACGGGCCGTTCTGATCGCTGTTTGCCTGATAGGGGCCGTCAGCCAGAGTGTGCAGGCACAGACCAATTTGACGATTCGCGCGGTCATCATTGCCCCTCCGCCGTGTGTCATTAACAGTGGCAATACGCTGGACGTGCCGTTTGGCAATGACTTGCAGACGTCACGGGTGGACGGGGTGAATTATCGTCGCGATGTGCCGTACACCGTCACCTGCAGCGCTCCCCACAGCAATGCGTTGACCCTGGCGCTCAACGGCACAGGCGCCTCGTTTGACAGCCGCGTGCTCTCTACGCGCAAGGCGGACCTTGGGGTCAAGCTGTTCGTGAACGGCGCTGACTGGCCGCTCAACACCCGGGTGAACTTTACCTATCCCAATTTCCCGGTGGTGCAGGCGGTGCCCGTCAAACGCGCGGGCAGCCAACTGAGCGGCGGGGCGTTCGATGCCGCTGCGACCCTTGTGGTCGATTACCAATGACGGCGACCTATATGAGGAACGACCAATGAAGGTTTGGCCACAGCGAGCATTGCTCGCGCTGTGCTCCATCGGCCTGTGCAATGTTGCATCGGCCAACCTGACGTTCAGCGGTACGTTGAACGAGCCGCCACCCTGCACGATTGAAGGTGGCAAGACCATTGAAGTCGACTTTGGCGACGTCGGGGTCAAGCGCATTGATGGTGTGAAATACCGAAAAGGTATCGGTTACGCGATTAATTGCGGCACCGACACGTTGCCGTGGGCGTTGAAGTTGAGTGTCAACGGCACCCCCACCGCGTTTGATGGCTCTGCCGTGCAGACCAGCGTGCCGGCGCTGGGTATTCGGGTTTTTCAGAACAGCCTGCCATTGCCCCTCAATACGCCAATGGACATCACCCTGTCGTCACCGCCGACATTGGAAGTCGTTCCGGTGCAACAGCCCGGGGCAGTCCTGACGCCGGCCCGTTTTACGGCGGTGGCCACGTTGTTGGCCGAATACCAGTAGGAGCTGAGTCGATGCGATATGAAATTGTGCATAAGGGTGCGTTGGCAGTGCTGCTCGTCCTCGGCCTGACCCCCTTGGGGTATGCGGCGGACAACCTGAGCTTCAAGGGCAACCTGGTTGAAGAGGCCTGCACACTGCGCCCCGGTGACGAGGCCGTAACGCTGGAATTGTGGGACCTGACCAGCAAATACCTCTATCTCAACACGCGATCCGTGGGCAAGCGTTTCAGGCTGCACCTGGAGGATTGTGACACCACGATCGGCGACTCGGTGACCATCATGTTCGGCGGCACGGAAAACACCGCGCTGCCTGGTTTGCTCGCGCTCGATGGCGGCAGTGGTGCCTCGGGGATCGGGGTGGGCATGGAAACGCTGAGTGACAAGCCCTTGCCCTTGAATGCCGTCAGCGACAGGCAACTGCTGAGCGATGGCAGCAATGTCATTGAGCTCAAGGCCTACGTACAGGGCGAGCCGAATGCGATCAGGGATCAAACCATCGGGCACGGCGCGTACACGGTGACCTCCACTTTTACATTGGACTATCCGTAATCGTTCACAGCTGAAAGTGGCCTTGGCTAACCTCCAGCGCCTCCGGGGGGGGGCTGCAAGGCACGGTGTGACGTGCGATGAGTATTCGGATTTTTCACGACAGCTTGCCAGTGCCCCTCATTACGTCAGTGGACATCACCTTTTCGTCACTGCCGACATTGAAGGTGGTGGCAGTGCACATAAAAAGCCTCAGGCGAACCTCAACGCTCTCTCGGGCGGCTTTGACGCACACGGTGAAAGCGCGTTGGGCCACGCGGGGAGACAGGCAAAGAGAGATTAGAAATGAAACGATTATTTGGAACCACGGTGCTTCTCGTCTTGATTGGCGTGACTACAAACTTGCGCGCTGCTGAGTGCCGGGTAGACGGTGGGGCGTGGATAGGCGGAAACCCTAACCTGCAGGTTCCCGTCAGGGTTCAGGCGGATGCTGATAAGACACGTATCATGCTTGAGGGCGCGAATCTGGAGTGCAGGTTTAAACCCTTCCCGGGCTTTCCTCCCTCGAGAGAGGACTACTGGCGAACCTCGACCAGTGTCGGTTCGGCCTGGACTCCAGGCCCAAAGTTTGCCGCCCAAATCACCGGCCTTCGTATAAATGGAGCGTTTTACAACAATCCCGTTCCCAACGGCATTTATATCGCCACGATGCCCAATAACCTCATCGGTTATCCCATCAATGTGACCCCTTACATCATGCTGCGTAACAATCCCAGCAACCCCATCGACATTCGCGTAGGGGACGCCCTCGGCGTGCTGCGTCTGCAGCAGACAAACAATTACGACACATCCTCGGCGAGTCTGACGGTCACTTATTACGCCGCCAACAATTTCACCATCTCGCCCTCAACCTGCACGATCAACAATAACAACCCGATCGAAATCAACTTCGGCGACGTCCACCAACGGGCAATCGGCACCGATCCGCTGTCAACGTCCGTGGTCAGTAACCGCAGACTCACTTACTCCTGCCCGGACGGCGGAATCAACACACCGATCACCATTACTTATAAAGGCACGCGCTCCTCGTTCGACTCGCGGCTGTTGCTCATGAGCAATGCCGACGTGGGCACGGCGCTCGTGCGCGGCGGGGCTGCGGTAGCCGTTAACGGTTCATTCCTCACCCGAATCACCAACAGTGTGGGCGGAGACGATGTGACGTTTTCGCTGGTGCGGCGAACCGGCTCACTGCCGACTCCGGGGGCTATCAGCGGCAGCGGTGTACTGGTGATGGGGGTGCCATGACTCGGTCTGCGGCAGATGAATGATCGATACCCAAAACACACCGCATCGCCCTAGAATGCCAGCTCCTCCACCTCTGGTTTTTTGGGGCACTCATGCACATCTCTTCCGGCCGCTGGGTCTATGGCTTTGGCTTGACCCTGCTGACCGCGTTCCTCTGGGGCATTCTGCCGATCAAACTCAAGCAAGTGCTGCAGGTGATGGACCCGATCACCGTCACCTGGTTTCGTCTGACCGTGGCCGGCGGTTGTCTGTTCGTCTACCTTGCGGCCACCAAGCGTCTGCCCAGCCGCAAAGTGCTCGGCCCCAAGGGCGGTTGGCTGGTGGCGATGGCGGTATGCGGCCTGGTGGGCAACTACGTGTTGTACCTGGTGGGCCTGAAATCGCTCAGCCCCGGCACCGCACAGTTGGTCGTGCAGATGGGGCCGATCTTTTTGATGATCGCCAGCGTGTTTGTGTTCAAGGAGCGTTTCAGCCGCGGGCAAGTGGTGGGATTGGTCGTCTTGATCGCAGGCTTCGGCCTGTTCTTCAACCAGCGCCTGGAGGAATTACTGACGTCCCTCGGCACTTACACCGCCGGGGTGCTGACGATCCTGCTCGCCACCTCGATCTGGGTGTTCTATGCCTTGGGTCAGAAGCAATTGTTGACCGTGTGGAATTCGCTGCAAGTCATGATGGTGATCTACCTCACCTGCGCTTTGTTGCTCACGCCCTGGGCCCATCCGTTGGAAGCGCTGCAACTGAGCCCGCTGCAAGGCTGGCTGCTGTTGGCGTGCTGCATGAATACGCTGGTGGCCTACGGCGCGTTTGCCGAAGCCCTGGCCCATTGGGAAGCCTCGCGGGTGAGTGCGACCCTGGCGCTCACGCCGCTGGTGACCTTTGTGGCGGTCGCCTTGGCGGCCTGGCTATGGCCGGACTACGTGCAGGCCGAAGAGATCAACGCCCTGGGCTATGCCGGGGCGCTGGTGGTGGTGCTGGGGTCGGCGACTGTCGCGCTGGCGCCGTCGTTGCTCGCCGGGCTCAAGGCCCGGCGGCTGCGTTTGGCGTCTTAATGCCCGGCTTCGAGCATATTTTCCGGGCGTACCCACTGGTCGAACTCTTCGTCAGTGAGGTAGCCCAACTCCAGCGCGGCTTCCCGTAACGTCAGTCCCTCGGCGTAGGCTTTCTTGGCGATCTCTGCTGATTTGTCGTAGCCGATATGCGGGTTGAGCGCCGTCACCAGCATCAGTCCGCGCTCCAGGTGTTCGGCCATTTTCTCGGCGTCGGGCTCCAGGCCGGCAATGCAATGCTCCTGAAAGTTATTGCAGCCATCGGCGAGCAGGCGGATCGACTCCAGCAGGTTGTGGATGATCACCGGCTTGTACACGTTCAACTGCAAGTGTCCCTGGCTCGCGGCGATACCGATGGTCACGTCGTTGCCCAGTACTTGGCAGGCGAGCATCGACAGCGCTTCGCACTGCGTCGGGTTGACCTTGCCCGGCATGATCGAACTGCCCGGCTCGTTGGCCGGCAGCTTCACTTCCGCAAGCCCAGCGCGCGGTCCGGAACCGAGCAGGCGCAGGTCGTTGGCGATTTTCATCAGGGCGACGGCTAGGGTTTTCAGGGCGCCGTGCAACGTCACTAGCGGCTCATGGCCGGAGAGGGCGGCGAATTTGTTCGGTGCGGTGACGAACGGCAGCCCCGAGAGCGCTGCCAACTCGGCTGCAATGGCCTCGCCAAAACCATGGGGCGAATTGAGCCCGGTGCCCACGGCCGTGCCGCCCTGGGCCAGTTCACACACTTGGGGCAGGGCGCTGCGGATGGCGCGTTCGGCGTAGTCGAGTTGGGCGATAAACGCCGAGAGTTCCTGGCCGAACGTGATCGGCGTGGCGTCCATCATGTGCGTGCGGCCGGTCTTGACCAGCTTCATATGCCGCGCGGCTTGCTCGGCCAGACCGCCGGAAAGCGTAGCGATCGCCGGTAACAAACGTTGATGAACGGCCTGCACCGCCGCAATGCTCATGGCCGTCGGGAAGCAATCATTGGAGCTCTGGGAACGGTTCACATGGTCGTTTGGGTGTACCGGGCTCTTGCCGCCGCGTTGATTGCCTGCCAGTTCGTTGGCACGGCCGGCGATCACTTCATTGGCGTTCATGTTGCTCTGGGTGCCGCTGCCGGTCTGCCACACCACTAATGGGAATTGGTCGTCATGGTTGCCGGCGAGGACTTCATCGGCGGCCTGTTCGATCAGGCGGGCGATGTCGGCGGGCAGGTCGCCGTTGCGGTCGTTGACCCGGGCGGCTGCCTTTTTGATCAGGGTCAGGGCGTGCAATACCGGCAAGGGCATGCGCTGGTCGCCGATGGCGAAATTCACCAGCGAGCGTTGGGTCTGGGCGCCCCAGTAAGCGTCATCCGGGACATGCACTTCTCCCAGGCTGTCGGTTTCGATACGGCTCATCGGGCACACTCCTTAGGTTCGTTTGCGCAGTTTAGGCCGTGATTGACCTAGTGGGTTCCCTAAAAGACTTTTCATCGGGCAATCCGCGCCCGGCAAGGCCTGGGGTTGAGCCGCGAGGTTTTTTAGGCGCAGAATGGGCGCCCTTGGGGTCTTACCTCGCCAGCTAGAAAGGAAACTCGATGACTCGTCTTCGTGCCATCTGTACCGCGGTTGCTCTGGTTTGCGCCAGCGGCCAGGTTTTTGCCGATACCGCCAGCCACAACGCCAGTGCCGAAGCCTTCCTTACCCTGGCCCATGCCGACAAGCTGGGTACCCCGGTGTACATGCAAGTGCAGCAAATGTTCGCCCAGCGTTTCGAGCAGACTAAGGCGCCTGCCGCCAAGCAGTCCGTACTGGACAGTTACCAGGCCAAGGCCAACGCCGCCCTGGACCAAGCTATCGGCTGGCCGAAGCTGAAGCCGGACATGGTCAAGCTCTACACCACCAATTTCAGCGAATCCGAGCTCAAGGACCTGGTAGCGTTCTACCAGTCGCCACTGGGCAAGAAAGTCCTGGAAAAAATGCCACAACTGACCCAGCAATCGGCCCAGATGACTCAGGCCAAGCTGGAAAGCGCCGTTCCGGTGGTCAACAAGCTGTTGGAAGACATGACCAACGAGCTGACGCCTAAAGCCGCTCCGGCCAAGAAGAAGTAAGCAGGAATGATCATGCAACAGCGTATCGAAACGGCGCTCGCCGCCCTGGACCCGCAACACTTGAGCGTGCTGGATGAAAGCCATATGCACAGCCGTGGGTTGCAGACCCACTTCAAGGCCGTGCTGGTCAGTCAGCAGTTCGAAGGGCTCAATCGCGTCAAGCGCCACCAGAAGGTCTACGCCACCCTGGGTGACCTGATGAGCGAGTTTCATGCGCTGGCGCTGCATACCTACACGCCTGAAGAATGGGCGACAATCGACGCAGCCCCGGCCTCGCCGACCTGCGCCGGCGGACATTGACGGGTTATCCCTGATAGAATCCGCAACGCGCCGCTTAGCCGGCGCGTTTTTTTTGCATCCGGTTCACCCTTTACGAGGGTAGCCACCTGGAGAGAACACCCATGACTCAACCGATTGTCGTGGCGGCACTGTATAAGTTCGTCACCCTCGAAGATTACGTCGCTCTGCGCGAGCCCTTACTGCAGGCGATGGTCGACAACGGCATCAAAGGCACCTTGCTGATCGCCGAAGAAGGCATCAACGGCACCGTTTCCGGTAGCCGCGAAGGCATTGATGGCCTGATGGCCTGGCTGAAGAACGACCCACGCATGGACGACATCGATCACAAAGAGTCGTACTGCGAGGACCAACCGTTCTACCGCACCAAGGTCAAGCTCAAGAAAGAGATCGTGACCCTGGGCGTAGAAGGCGTCGACCCGAACAAAAAGGTCGGCACCTACGTCGACCCGAAAGACTGGAATGCCCTGATCAGCGACCCGGAAGTGCTGCTGATCGACACTCGTAACGACTACGAAGTGTCCATTGGCACCTTTGAAGGCGCAATCGACCCGAAAACCACCAGCTTTCGCGAATTTCCCGACTATATCAAAGCCAACTTCGACCCGGCCAAGCACAAGAAAGTCGCCATGTTCTGCACCGGCGGCATTCGGTGCGAGAAAGCGTCGAGCTACATGCTCAGCGAAGGTTATGGCGAGGTTTACCACCTTAAGGGCGGCATCCTGAAGTACCTCGAAGAGGTGCCTCAGGCAGAAACCAAATGGCAGGGCGACTGCTTTGTTTTCGATAATCGCGTGACCGTTCGCCACGACTTGAGCGAAGGCGACTACGATCAATGTCATGCCTGCCGCACACCTGTGAGCGTCGAAGACCGCGCCTCCGAGCACTACGTGGCCGGCATCAGCTGCCCTCATTGCTGGGATAAGCTGCCGGAGAAAACCCGCCGCAGCGCGATCGACCGGCAAAAGCAGATTGAACTGGCCAAGGCCCGCAATATGCCGCACCCGATTGGCTTCAACTACAAGCAAACCCCTTCCGAGGCCTGACCTATGTCCGCGCGCCTGCTCTATGTAATGGATCCGATGTGTTCCTGGTGCTGGGGCTTTGCCCCGGTGGCGCAGGCGCTGGTTGAGCAGGCCCAAGCGGCCGGTGTGGACGTGCACCTGGTGGTGGGCGGCTTGCGCACCGGCAGTGGCGCGGCGCTGGAGCCGACGACCCGACGCTACATCCTCGAACACTGGCAGGCCGTCACTGACGCCACGGGCCAGCCGTTCAAGCGCGAAGGCGCGCTGCCCGATGGTTTTGTGTATGACACCGAGCCGGCCTGCCGCGCCATCGTCACCGCCCGTAGCCTGGCTCCGGATTGTGCCTGGAAACTGCTGGGCCTGATCCAACGTGCGTTTTATGTGGAGGGCCGCGACGTGACCCTCGCCAGCGTGCTGGTGGAACTGGCCGAGCAGTCGGGCATCCCGCGTATCGAGTTTGCCGGTGCGTTTGACCGCGCCGAGCAGCACGCGGCCACGGCGGCGGACTTTACGTGGGTGCAGGACCTGGGTATCGCTGGTTTCCCGACGTTGTTGGCCGAGCGCAATGGTCAACTGGCATTGCTCACCAACGGCTATCAGCCGCTGACGGAACTGTCGCCATTGCTCGCCCGATGGCTGGAGCGAGCAACCTGTGCAGGATGAGCCTAAACGCATTGACCGTCTGACCTGGGCGGAAATTCGCCGCCTGGCCTTGCGTCACAAGAAATCCCTGTGGATCGCCAATGGCGTTGCCGTGCTGGCGACCTTGTGCAGTGTGCCCATCCCCTTGCTGTTGCCGTTGCTGGTGGACGAAGTGCTGCTGGGCCATGGTGATGCCGCGCTCAAGTTGATGAATCACGCACTGCCCCTGGGTTGGCAGAAGGCCGCCGGTTATATCGGCCTGATGCTGGTGGTCACCCTGGCCCTGCGTTGCGGCGCACTGGTGTTCAACGTGGTACAGGCGCGGCTGTTTGCGCGGTTGGCCAAGGACATTGTGTACCGCATTCGCGTGCGTCTGATCGAGCGGCTCAAGCGCATCTCCCTGGGCGAATACGAAAGCCTGGGCAGCGGCACGGTCACCACTCACCTGGTCACCGACCTGGATACCCTGGATAAATTCGTCGGCGAAACCCTCAGCCGCTTTCTGGTGGCGATGCTGACGCTGATCGGTACTTCGGCGATCCTGGTGTGGATGCACTGGCAACTGGCATTGCTGATCCTGCTGTTCAACCCGTTGGTGATCTACGCTACGGTACAGTTGGGCAAGCGCGTCAAACACCTCAAGAAGTTGGAAAACGACAGCACCTCACGCTTCACCCAAGCCCTGACTGAAACCCTTGACGCTATCCAGGAAGTCCGCGCCGGCAACCGCCAGGGCTTTTTCCTCGGGCGCCTGGGCCAGCGCGCCCAGGAAGTGCGTGACTACGCGATCCATTCCCAGTGGAAAACCGACGCGTCCAGCCGCGCCAGCGGGTTGCTGTTCCAGTTCGGCATCGACATCTTCCGCGCAGCGGCAATGCTCACCGTGCTGTTTTCCGACCTGTCCATCGGCCAGATGCTCGCGGTGTTCAGCTACCTGTGGTTCATGATCGGCCCGGTCGAACAATTATTGAACCTGCAATACGCCTATTACGCGGCGGGTGGGGCGCTGACGCGCATCAATGAGCTGCTGGCGCGTGCCGACGAGCCGCAATACGCCGGTGGTGAAGACCCGTTTTCCGGGCGTGAAACCGTCGGCATCGAAGTGCGCGGCCTGGACTTCGGTTATGGCGATGATCTGGTGCTCGATCAACTGAACCTGCAAATTGCTCCCGGCGAAAAAGTCGCGATTGTCGGCGCCAGCGGTGGCGGTAAAAGCACCCTGGTGCAACTGCTGCTCGGGCTGTACACGCCGCAGGCGGGCACTATCCGATTTGGCGGTGCAACCCAGCAGGAGATCGGCCTCGAGACTATCCGCGAGCACGTCGCGGTGGTGCTGCAACACCCGGCGCTGTTCAACGATACCGTGCGTGCCAACCTGACCATGGGCCGCGAGCGCAGTGACCAGGCCTGCTGGCAGGCCCTTGAAATTGCCCAGTTGGAGGCTACGGTTAAAGCGTTGCCCCAGGGTCTGGACAGCGTAGTGGGGCGTTCCGGGGTGCGTTTTTCCGGTGGCCAGCGTCAGCGCCTGGCGATTGCGCGCATGGTGTTGGCCGAACCCAAAGTGGTGATACTCGACGAAGCGACCTCCGCCCTGGATGCCGCCACTGAATACAACCTGCATCAGGCGCTGGCGCGGTTCCTCAGCGGGCGTACTACACTGATCATCGCGCACCGTCTGTCGGCGGTAAAACAAGCCGATCGAGTCTTAGTGTTTGACGGTGGTCATATCGCTGAGGATGGCGACCATCAGCAGTTGATTGCCGATGGTGGTTTGTACGCAAAACTGTATGGGCATTTGCAACAAGTACGTTGATTTAGCCTAGGCTGTGCTATCCGAATGAGTGTTTTGCGTGCGTATCCAGCAGTGCATATGCAAGGGAATTCATGAAGCAAAAGCGGACTCTAGGAACGCCTAGGCTGTTGGGCATTGTCTGGCCCTTTATCGCCGTCGTGCTGTTCCAGGCATTATTGGGCTGCGTCAGTCTCTACATGCTCTCAGCGGTACGAGGCTATGTGGGCGGCGAGAGCTTATGGTCCAAGGGCCAGAAGGACGCCATCTATTATCTGACGCTCTATGCCGACAACCGCGACCAAGCCACCTACCTCAAATACCAGCAAGCCATCGCCGTGCCTCAGGGCGGGCACGAACTGCGCATTGCCCTGGACCGCCCCAAGCCTGACTTGGAGGCCGCACGTCTGGGCATTCTCAAGGGCGGCAACCATCCGGATGACGTCAACAGCCTGATCTGGCTGTACCTCAACTTCCGACATTTCAGCTACCTGGAAAAAGCCATCGAACTGTGGACAGTAGGGGATGGCTACCTGGTTCAACTGGATGAACTGGCCCGCGAGATGCACAGCGCAATCAGGGCCGATCAAGTCAACCCTAACGATGTGCGGCAGTGGAAGGCCCATATCACGGCCATCAACGAAGGCGTGACGCCGGCTGCCAAGGCCTTCAGCGATGCTCTGGGCGAAGGCTCGCGCATGATTCTGCGGTTGCTGCTGATCACCAACCTGGCAACCGCCCTGGGCCTGATCGTGCTGGCGCTGTTGCGTACCCATAAGCTGCTGACGCAGCGTCATGCCTTCGCCGATGCCTTGCAGGCCGAGAAGGAGCGGGCGCAGATCACCCTGGAGTCAATTGGCGACGGGGTGATTACCACCGATGTAGACGGTGCAATCACCTATATGAACCCCGCCGCCGAGGCCATGACCCACTGGAACTCTGGCCAGGCTCAGGGCCTGCCCCTGGCGGCGCTGTTCAACCTGCTGGATGACGACGCCCAACCCGATGGATTTACCCTGATCGAGCACATCGTCAAGGGGCAGTTTAAGGGGGGCAGTGAGCATTCAAAAACCATCCAGCGCCTGGACGGCAGTACGGTATCCGTCACCCTGGTGGGCGCACCGATCAGAAGCGCCGGCAAAATCAGCGGTGCGGTGCTGGTGCTGCACGATATGACCCAGGAGCGCCAATACATTGCCAACCTGTCGTGGCAGGCCACGCATGACGCCTTGACCGGCCTGGCCAACCGCCGCGAATTTGAATACCGGCTGGAACAGGTCCTGCACATGGCGCAGCAACCTGAGGGCGGGCGGCATGCGTTGATGTTCCTCGACCTCGACCAGTTCAAGCTGGTCAACGACACCTGCGGCCATGCGGCGGGAGATGAGTTGCTGCGGCATATCTGCGCGCTGCTGCAATCGGACCTGCGTGAGGGCGACACCCTGGCGCGCCTGGGCGGCGACGAATTCGGCATCCTGCTGGAGAATTGCCCGGCGGCTGCGGCGGAAAAAATCGCCGAGAGCCTGCGCCACACGGTGCAGAGCCTGCATTTTGTGTGGAAGGGCCGGCCGTTCATGACCTCCGTGAGCATCGGCCTGGTGCATATCTCGCAAACCCCGACCACCTTGGAGACTTCGTTGCGCGCCGCCGATATGGCCTGCTACATGGCCAAGGAAAAAGGCCGCAACCGCGTGCAGGTTTACCACGCTGACGACTCGGAGCTGTCCGTGCGTTTTGGCGAGATGGCCTGGGTGCAGCGCCTGCACATGGCACTGGAGGAGAACCGGTTTTGCCTGTACGCCCAGGAAATCTCACCGCTGGGAAATACCGATGCTGGCAACGGGCATATCGAAATCCTGCTTCGCCTGCATGATGAGGCGGGTCGGACCATCCTCCCCGACAGCTTTATCCCTGCCGCCGAGCGTTACGGTTTGATGACGTCCCTCGACCGTTGGGTGGTCGAGAACGTGTTCAAGATCATCGCCCGTTGCATGCACGAGCGTCCGGGCCGGCCTATGGCCATGTGTGCGATAAATCTGTCAGGAATCACCATTGGCGATGATGATTTTCTCGGGTTTTTACATGAGAAATTCGGCACTTACGGCATCCCGCCAGAAATGATTTGTTTTGAAATAACTGAAACCAGCGCAATAGCAAATTTAGGCAGTGCCATTCGCTTTATTAATGAACTCAAGGCCTTAGGTTGCCATTTCTCCCTGGATGACTTTTGCGCCGGGATGTCCTCGTTCGCGTATCTGAAACATTTACCTGTAGACTTCCTGAAGATCGATGGAAGTTTCGTAAAGGATATGCTGGACGACCCGATTAACCGCGCAATGGTCGAAGTGATCAATCACATCGGCCACGTCATGGGTAAGCGCACAATTGCCGAGTTTGTTGAAACACCGCACATCGAACAGGCGTTACTCGATATTGGTGTGGATTACGCTCAGGGCTACCTGATTGAACGACCGCAATTGTTTACCTTTGATAGTTTGCAGTGTCGACCTGTGCGGCCGCAGCCTCTGTTATTGAAGGCGCCCGGCACATTCCGCTGAAACATTTGCTGGTCTGTAAATCACACTTAAAAAGGAGCCTTAACAGTGATCGACACCTTCAACAGAACCGGCCCGCTTATGGAAGCCTCAAGCTACCCCGTCTGGGCTCAGCAATTGATCCAGGACTGTAGCGAGAGCAAGCGCCGAGTTGTCGAGCACGAACTGTACCAACGCATGCGTGACAACACGCTCAGCGCCAAGACCATGCGTCACTACCTCATTGGTGGCTGGCCTGTGGTGGAACAGTTTGCCTTGTACATGGCACAGAACCTCACCAAGACCAAATTTGCGCGCCATCCAGGAGAGGACATGGCGCGACGTTGGCTGATGCGCAATATCCGCGTGGAGCTGAACCACGCCGACTATTGGGTGCATTGGGCCCGCGCCCACGGAGTCAGCCTCGAAGAGCTGCAGGCCCAGAATGTACCGCCGGAGCTGCATGCGCTGAGTCATTGGTGTTGGCACACCAGCTCATCCGATTCGTTGATCGTGGCCGTGGCTGCGACTAACTATGCCATCGAGGGGGCGACTGGGGAGTGGTCGGCCGTGGTCTGTTCCACCGGCGTGTACGCGGCGGCTTTCCCCGAGGAAGACCGCAAGCGTGCGATGAAGTGGCTGAAGATGCACGCCCAGTACGACGACGCTCACCCTTGGGAAGCCCTGGAAATCATCTGCACTCTGGCCGGCATGAACCCGACCAAGGCGTTGCAGGCAGAGCTGCGCCAGGCCGTGTGCAAGAGCTATGACTACATGTACCTGTTCCTGGAAAGCTGCATGCGCTTGGAAAAAGACAAGCCAGCCACCGCCGTGCGTGAACGCCCGCTGCGCGTCGCCAGCGAAGCTTGATGTAACGCGATGGCGGGGTTCTACCCCGCCATTGCCAAGCGGTTACGGCCTTCGCGCTTGGCCACGTACAAGGCGTTGTCGGCCCGGCGCAACAGGCTTTCGACCGACTCGGCGGCCAGCAAGGTCGAACAACCGAGGCTTACCGTCAATTCGATCCGCTTTCCATCCGCCCAGTAATCCTGAGCCTGTGCTGCCTGCCGCAGCCGCTCGCCCACCATCGCCGCCGCATCCCGGCCGGTGTTGGAGAGCAGGATCAGAAACTCCTCGCCGCCAAACCGAAACACCATGTCCACGTTACGCAACTGGGCCTTGATGGCTGCTGCGACGGTGCGCAGTACGGTATCGCCGGCCGCGTGACCGTGGGTGTCGTTGATTACCTTGAAGTGGTCGATGTCCAGCATCAGCAAGGACAATGGGTGCAGGTGCCGGCGCGCCATGTCTATTTCCCGTTGCAGAGTCTGGTCCATGGCAATGCGATTGCCCGTCTCGGTCAGCGGGTCACGCAGCGCGCTACGGGTCGCGGCGCGATAGAGCAGGGCATTGCGCATCGGGTAGAGCAGGGTGGCCAGCAGTGACTCAAGCTGACCGAGTTCGTCTTCGGCGAGGCGTTGGTTGCGACGGAAGATCAGCTCACCCAAGTGTTCGCCTTCATGGCTGAGGCTGTAATTCACCGAGTGGTGGCCGCGCTGGCCGAACTCCAGCCGCAGATCACTGGCCTGATGGCGATAGTGCAGGGCATCAAGGGGCACCAAGCGCTGGATCTCACGGAAGAACAACCCGAGGATGCGATCCGGCTCCAGGCTGGTCTGCAATTGCATTCCCAGTTGCTGGCGAAGTTGCGCGACGGTCGTCGGGCGGCGAGGCAGGAGCGATGGCTGGCCAAATCCCAGGCGTTGCAATTTGGCACTGTCGAAGTCAATTGCGTTGGTCTGGGTAGGTGTTTTCATAAGCGATCGGCCTCTAAGCTCTTAGCTGTCTTACAGGCTCGATGAGAGTGGCGAGTGCCAAGCGTCTAACTGTTCCTTCAGTTCCGTAAAACATTGGGAACAGTTTAGACCGCTTTGCAAAGCGTTATAACCCTTGGGTGCCCCCGCACGTCATGTCATCGCTTAGCCTGCTTGAACGTGGTTAGAGCGAGATTCATGCCATTTCGTTTACTTTAAAAATAATCCTTATGAATCAACGGTCTTTTTTTACGCAGCAAAAGGCCATCGGCGCATGACGTCAGTTATTTGGCTGATTGAACCAAAGTGGTGTGGTCAATCTGGTCAATTGACGTGACGCCAGTGAGTGTCATCGCCACGCGCATTTCCTTGGCAAAGATGTCCAGCAGGTTCTCCACGCCATGCTGCCCGTCGGCGGCCAACGCGTAGGCGGTGGCACGCCCCAGCAGACAGGCCTTGGCACCCAGGGCCAGCATGCGCACCACGTCGAGCCCGGAGCGGATGCCGGAGTCCACCAGCACCGTCAGCTCATCGCCCACGGCTTCGGCAATCGGTGGCAACGCTTTGGCAGTGGACAACACGCCGTCCAACTGGCGGCCGCCATGGTTGGAGACCACGATGGCATCGGCGCCAAAACTCACGGCGTCCTTGGCGTCCTGGGGGTCGAGGATGCCCTTGATGATCATCGGTCCTTTCCAGAACTCGCGGATCCACTCCAGGTCTTTCCAACTGATGGACGGGTCGAAATTGTTCGCCAGCCAGCCGATGTAGTCTTCCAGGTGGGTAGGCTTGCCGAGGTATTTGGAGATATTGCCCAGGTCGTGTGGACGGCCCATCAAACCCACGTCGAAGGCCCATTGCGGTTTTGTGACCGCCTGCAGCATGCGCCGTTGCGCCGCAAACGGCCCGGACATGCCCGAGTGGGCATCACGGTAGCGTGCGCCCGGCGTGGGCATGTCGACGGTGAACACCAGCGTGGTGACGCCGGCCGCCTGGGCGCGCTCCAGCGCATTACGCATAAATCCGCGGTCCTTGAGCACGTAGAGCTGGAACCAGATCGACTGCGAGCTCTGGGAGGCCACTTCTTCGATCGGGCACACCGACACCGTCGACAAACAGAACGGAATACCCTTGTTGGCCGCCGCCTTCGCCGCCTGCACTTCGCCGCGCCGCGCGTACATGCCGGTCAGGCCCACGGGGCTGAGGATCACCGGCATGTCCAGTTCCTGGCCGAATAGCGTGGTCTTGAGGCTCAGGTTGTCGACATTGCGCAGGATGCGCTGGCGCAGGCTGATCTCGGCCAGGTCCGAACTGTTCGCGCGCATCGTGTGCTCGGCGTAGGCGCCGCCGTCGATGTAGTCGAACAGGAAGCGCGGGAGCTTGCGCTTGGCGGCAGCGCGGTAGTCAGAGGCGGACGAAATGATCATGCACGGAATCTCGGCAAGGCAAGGTGCCTCCAAGATAGGCAAACTTCTGTCATGATAAAAACAACTTTTATCGCTAGTAGTCAGTCGAAAAAGGAATACTGATGAACCTGAGAACACTGCGTGCCTTTGTCGAAGTGGTTCGCCAAGGCGGTTTCTCTCAAGCCGCTGAAGTGGTGTCCCTGACCCAGTCGAGTGTGAGCAAGGCGATCAAAACCCTGGAGGACGAACTGGGCATGCCACTGCTCAACCGCCTTGGCCATCGCAATGAACTCACCGCCGCTGGCGAAATCGCCTACAGCCGCGCCCTGGTTTTGCTGGCCGAACACAACGATCTGGTCGCTGAGATCAATGACTTGCGTGGTCTCAAACGCGGTGTATTGCGCATCGGCCTGCCGCCGGTGGGCTGTGGCGTGTTGTTTGCGACGATGTTTGCCACCTATCGCACACGCTACCCCGACATCGACATCGAACTGACCGAGTACGGCAGTAAACGACTGCGTGAATGCCTGGAAGCAGGTGAGGTCGACCTGGCGGCCCTCTTGCTGCCCATAGACGAAGGTTTCGACTACCAACCCGTGCGTAACGAACCGCTGATGGCCGTCCTGCCGATCAGCCACCCCCTGGCCCAGCGCAAACGAATCGACTTCACCGACCTGGCAGATTCGCCGTTTATCCTGTTCGAAGCCGGCTTCGCCCTCAACGCCAAAATCCTCGCCGCGTGCGAGCGCAAAGGCGTGCAACCGCGTGTGGCAGCGCGCAGCGGCCAGATCGACTTTATCGTCGACCTGGTATCCGCCGGCCTCGGCGCGGCCTTCCTGCCGCGCATGCTCGCGCACAAGCACCAACACCCCGGCATCGCCCTGATCCCCCTGGACGAACCTCATACCGACTGGCACATCGCCCTGGCTTGGCGCGCCAGCGCCCACTTGCCACCCGCCGCTCGGGCCTGGTTGGAATTGGCCAAGGAGTCACAGCTTTCAACCGGCCATCCGGATTAATCGCCCAAAATGTCATGGAAAGCTTGACTTCTCCTTTTCAATCAGTAACATACGGCGCATTCCGCGATAGCTCAGTTGGTAGAGCAAATGACTGTTAATCATTGGGTCCCTGGTTCGAGTCCAGGTCGTGGAGCCAGATAGAGAAAGCCTGCAGAGATGCAGGCTTTTTTTTGCCTTGGATTTCTCCGGGGCGATAGAAGCGCACAGCATGAGTGCATCTCGCGATGGCCTTGGCGCGCCGGTGCGTCAGCCGGTCTTCACGCAATCTTCGGTGCGAGTAAAATTTTTTTGTGGTCGCCGCTTGAAATTTTTTCCCCTGATCCTACTTAGGTTTTACGCGATGCCGAATGCGGGTCGCGTATCAAATCACTTGGAGAAAACTCAGGAGATTTTGCAATGGCTACTACTCTCTCGTTGGCCCCTCTGTTCCGTCATTCCGTTGGTTTTGACCGGTTCAACGACCTTTTTGAATCGGCGCTTCGCAGCGAGGCCGGTACCACCTATCCACCTCACAACGTCGAAAAGCACGGTGATGATCATTACCGGATCGTCATCGCGGCCGCAGGACTGGTTGAGGATGACTTGGAGATCCAGGTGGAAAAAGGCGTGTTGACCGTCGCCGGTGGCAAGCGTGAACACGATGAGGGCATCACTTACCTGCACCAAGGCATTGCCCAGCGCGCGTTCCGTCTGTCGTTCCGCCTGGTCGACCACATTGAAGTGCAGGGCGCGCAACTCGCCAATGGGTTGCTGAGCATTGATCTGCTCAGGGTGGTCCCGGAGGAAGCGAAGCCTAAGCGCATTGCGATTGGCGGTGCGGCCAAGGCTGACGTGAAATCCATCAGCGAGCAGTAAGGCTGGAATAAAGGCGCTCTTCGGAGCGCCTTTATTCGTATGGGCTAAAGATGGGGCTGGTGGGCTGCGACTTTTACCGGTGGTTGTTTTAGTGCCCGCCCCGGTGCCGAATGGGCGGCGCGATGGACGCGGCAACATCCCATGTCAGCATGAGCTGGCTGATCGCCCCATCGATCGTTGCATGCGGCACGCCATCGCGCGCCAATAGCGACACGCCCTGCAAAAAGCTGTCAAACACACTCGCCATCACCGCCGCCTCCGTCGTTTCGGGTAGCTGGCCTTCACGCTTTGCCCGCTCAACACACGCCACAATCCCCGCCCGTGTGCGCAGGCGCGACTGGGTCAACCCATCCGCCACCCGTGCATTCTCCGGGCTCGGTGCGCTCATCACACCCAGTGCCACCATGCAGCCCTTGGGGTGGCCGTCTTCACACTGCATGCGCGCCGATTGGCGCAGCGCCGTCTCGACGGCCTGACGCGGTGGCAGGGCTTGGTCCCACAGGCATTCGGTGACCTGGGCGTAGGTCGCGAGGTAACGCTGCACGCACTCATCGAACAGCGCCTCCTTGGAGCCGAATGCAGCATAGAAACTCGGCGCGGAGATCCCACCGCCCAGGCCAGCCTTGAGCTGGGCCAGGGAGGTGGCGTCGTAGCCGTGCTGCCAGAACAGGTGCAGGGCCTGTTCCACGGCCTGTTCGCGGTCGAAATTACGGGGGCGGCCCATTTGTGCCATTTCAGGTCTCCGGTGGGGAAAACGAGATAAATACTAGTCGATACATAAGTCGTTGACAACGCGCGCCGATCGCCCGCAACATCTATATCGATCAGTATCTAAGTCTTGCCAAGGAGTTTCCCGTGACCCCCTCACTCTCTTTATCGGCCGCATCCGAGCGTTTGCCCATAGGGGCCTTGCTCGCCCTGGCGATGACCGGTTTTATCTGCATCGTCACCGAAACCTTGCCCGCCGGCCTGTTGCCTTTGATCAGCGACGATCTGGGCATTTCGCCGTCCATGGCCGGGCAAATGGTCACGGCGTACGCGCTGGGTTCGGTATTGGCGGTGATTCCCATGACCATCGCCACCCGTGGCTGGCGCCGACGCAACGTGCTGCTGCTGACCATCGTCGGCTTTCTGCTGTTCAATTCGATCACCGCGTTGTCGTCCCACTACGGCGTGACGCTGGTGGCGCGCTTCTTCGCCGGGGTGGCGGCGGGGTTGGCTTGGAGCCTGCTGGCCGGTTACGCCCGGCGCATGGTCGCGCCGCATCAACAAGGTCGAGCGTTGGCGCTGGCGATGGTCGGCACGCCGATTGCGCTGTCGCTGGGGGTGCCGCTGGGTACCTGGCTGGGTGGGCTGGTGGGGTGGCGTACCACGTTCGGCCTGATGTCGGCCGTGAGCCTCGTGCTGATTGCCTGGGTGCTGGTGAAAGTACCGGATTATGCGCCCCAGCCCGCGCATCAACGTCTGTCGCTGGGCAAGGTGCTGACCACTCCAGGCGTGCGCCCGGTGCTGGCGGTGGTCATCAGTTGGATGCTCGCGCATAACATCCTCTACACCTACATAGCCCCGTTTGTGGCCCAAGCCGGGTTGGCTGAGCGCGTGGACCTGGTACTGCTGGTATTTGGCATCGCCGCGTTGGCGGGGATCTGGATCACCGCCAAATTGGTTGAGCCGTTACTGCGCAATACCGTTTTAGTGAGCCTGGTGATGTTTGCGGCAGTGAGCCTGGTATTCGGTGTTCTTGGCGCAGTGCCCGCGGTGATCTACCTCGGCGTGGCGGTATGGGGCTTGAGCTTCGGCGGTGCGGCAACGCTGCTGCAAACCGCCCTGGCCGACGCGGCGGGCGAGGGGGCGGATGTGGCGTTATCGCTGAACGTGGTGGCGTGGAACAGCGCAATCGCCGGCAGCGGTGTGGTGGGCGGTGTGCTGCTGGATACCTGGGGCGTGGCCTCGTTTGCGTGGGCGATGCTCGTGTTGATCGGCGTGGCGCTGGCAATTGTCTGGGCGGCGCGTGCCCATGGTTTCAGGCCGGGGCGAAGGGCTGGTGTTGAGACAGCGACTCAATAAACCTTCGGTCGAGCGCCATAGGGTGTACGCTGGGTCTCAATTCATCGGATATAAGCCCGTCATGTCCACGCTAAGCGAAGAGAGCCGCCGGATCGTAGCTTCTCTGGCGCACCGTGTTGGTCCCAGCGCTGATACCGCGCGTATCGCCGAAGTGATCGTGTCGATACTGCAAGGCATGGATGCCGCACTGACGCCGATCATCGGCCAGCAGGGCGTTGTTGCGTTGACACGCCGCAGCATCCACCTGAGCGCCTCCATTCATCCCCACCTGGCCAGCACGTTTGAACGTGCGCAGGCGGCGCCGGATCTGCTCGGTCTCAAATCCGTGCTGGTTGAGCAAAGTGAAGCGGATGCCCTGCTTTTCGGTGAAGGGCTGCTGATCACCTTTTACACGCTGCTGACCACGCTGATTGGGCCTTCGCTGACTGCCCGTTTGCTGCGCGACGTATGGAAACCTTCTTTGAGCGACACCCCTTCGCAGGAAAATTCGCCATGAGCACCAAAGTAACTATCAACCGCCTGGCTACCGGCGTGCCAGGGCTGGACGAGGTGCTGGGCGGAGGATTGCCGGAGTTTTCGTTCAACCTGATCGCCGGCCCTCCCGGCTGCGGCAAGACCACGCTGGCGCATCAGATGATGTTCGCCCTAGCGACACCTGAGCGGCCCGCGCTGTTTTTCACTGTCTTGGGTGAGCCGCCGTTGAAGATGTTGCGTTATCAGCAGCAGTTCGACTTTTTCGACAACGATGCGATCAACCACTCGATTCGCTACATCAACCTGGCTGACGACACGCTGGCAGGTGACCTGGATGAAGTGCTCCGGCGCATCGTCAGCGAAGTGGAGGCGCATTCACCGTCGCTGGTGTTTGTCGATTCCTTTCGTTCGGTGGTGCTGGCCAGCCAGACTCAGCACAACCCCAACAACAACCTGCCGCAGTTCGTTCAACAACTGGGCATGTTGATGACCACTTGGCAGGCGACCACCTTCCTGATTGGTGAGTACTTCACCGAAACCGACACCAACCCGATATTCACCGTAGCTGACGGGTTGATCTGGCTGCGCCAGAGTGTTGAGCGCAATTCCATGGTGCGCAAGATGGAAGTCATGAAGATGCGCGGCCAACCGACTTTGCCGGGTTTGCATACCTTCCGCATCGCCAGTTCCGGCATCAATGTGTTCGCACCTGCGCCGCTCAACCCGGTCGAGATACCGATGACGCTGCCGATGCAGCGCTTGAAAATGGGCGTGCCGCGCCTCGACGAAATGCTTGGCGGCGGTTTGCCTCGCGGCTATTCGCTGCTGGTGGCGGGGCCTTCTGGGTCGGGTAAGAGCATCCTGGCGGCGACCTTTCTGGCCGAGGGTGCGCGCAATGGCGAAACCGGCGTTATCGCGGTGTTCGAGCAACGGCCCAACCGCTCGCAAAACGCTACCCTGGCAGACCTGATCCAAAGCGGAAGGGTCAGCCTGGTGGACAGCCGGGCGCCGGATTTGTCCATCGACGAAATCGTCCAACTGCTGCTGAGCGAGATCAGCCGCTTGAACGCCACGCGGGTGGTCATCGATTCGCTGTCGGGCTTTGAGCTGGCCCTGGCGCCGACCTTTCGTGCGGACTTCCGCGAGTCGCTGTCACGCATGGTCACCGCGTTGACCCGCGCCGGGGTCAGTGTATTGATGACCTCGGAGCTGGAAGACCGCTACACCGATCTGCGCTTCAGCCCCTACGGCACGGCGTTCCTGACCGATGCGATCATCGTGCAGCGCTACATCGAAGTGCGCAGCCGCCTGTTGCGCATCATGGCCGTGGTCAAGGTGCGTGCCAGTGCCCACAGCGATGAGCTGCGCCAATATCACATCAATGACGATGGCCTGCAGATCGGCGAGATGCTCGCTGACCAGGAAGGGCTGCTCGGTGGTCGTCCGACTAGCCAGCCAATTAAGGAACGATAATGTCTGAGTTGACCCATGAGTAAACGCGCTGGAGAGGACGAGCGTGAAGCAGCCAATGCTGCCCACGAACTCTTCCTGCTCGGTCAGAAAACCGTTGAAGCCCGAGCGGTACTGGCCGCATTGCAGCAGCAACTGAGTGACGCCAACAGTCGCCTGGAGGATTCCCAGCACGTCGAGCAGTTGATCGAGGCCAACCAGCAGTTGGTGCTCGCCATACTCCTGGCCCAATCCGTACCGGTCGCCAAGCCGGGCATGGAAGAGCAACTGTTTCAGGAACTGCGTGAGGCCAACGCGCAACTGGTCATCGCAGCGCTCGGCGCCCAGGACCTGCAGGCGACAGCGGAGCGAGCGTTGGACCAGCAGAAAGGCATCCTTGCGATGGTCGCCCATGAACTGCGTAATCCGCTGACCCCCATCAAGCTGATTGCCGAGCGAATGGTACGGCTGCCCAGTGATCAACTGCCGCGCATGCGCGAGTTGATCGAGGGCCAAGTCCAGCATATTTCCCAACTGGTCGACGACTTACTGGATGTCTCGCGCGCCAGCACCGGCAAGCTGCGTATCAACTGCAGTGAAGTGGACATGCTGCGTATTCTGAATGCCGCCGTTGATGCCTGTAGCCCGGTGATGATTGCGCGAAAGCAACAGTTTGATGTCGAGCTGCCTGACGCTGCTCTGATCGTCAACGGCGACCCGGGCCGACTCGCGCAGATTTTGCACAACCTGCTGGCCAACGCGGCCAAGTACACGCCCGTAGGCGGCACTATCAGCATGACGGCCACCGTGACCGCCAAAGTGCTGCGGATCAGTATTGCCGACAATGGCATCGGTGTTACCGCCAAGGCACTGCCGTTCATTTTTGACCCGTACGTGCAAGACACACACGCCATCGGCTTCAACGTGACGGGCCTGGGCATTGGCTTGACGGTAGTGCGTGAATTGGTCGAAGCCCACGGCGGTAAGGTGACGGGGATGAGTGATGGGCATGGCAAGGGCAGCGAATTTGTGGTGACGCTGCCCCTGGTGCGTTAAGGGATCAACCGTGCTTCGCGCAACTTATCGAACACCTCGAAAAATGCCTGGTCGCTCGCCTGGTAGGCGGTGAACCCCATCTTCCGGCTCTTGGACATGTCCGTGACCACCTCGATCGGGCGCCCCAAGTCGGCATCGGTGTGCCAGGGCGAGGCGAGGCGGCTGATGTCCGTTTCCTTCAGCCCATGCTCCGCAGCGAGCTGGCTCCAGGCGGCCTGATCGTCGGCCATCTGACTCTCAAGCGGCGAGGGCTGGGCCGGGAAGTCTGCGGGTACAAGGCCAAAATAATCGGCAATCTGCCCCCACATCCATTTCCATCGGAACACGTCGCCGTTAGTGATGTTGAACGCCTGGTTGGCCGCCGCCGGCGTGGTGGCGGCCCACAGCTGTTGTTGTGCCAATTGCCGCGCATCGGTCATGTCGGTGAGGCTGTCCCATTGCACGCGGGAACCTGGGAATACAAATGGGCGCCCAGTGTGTTTGCAGACGCTGGCGTAGACGGCGAGGGTGGTCGCCATGTTCATCGCATTGCCCACGGCCACGCCGGTGACTGTGTGCGGGCGATGCACGCTCCAGGTGAAGCCGTCCTTTTTGGCGGCGGCGAACACTTCGTCTTCCTGGGCGTAATAGAAGTTCTCCACATCCAGGCGGCCTTGCTCTTCGCGGAAGGGGGTTTGCGGCAGGCTGCCCTTGCCATAGTTTTCGAACGGCCCGAGGTAGTGCTTCAAGCCGGTGACCAAGGCCACATGCTGTACGCTGCCGGCGGGGCGCACGGCATCCAGCACGTTGCGCACCATGGCGGCGTTGACGCGGATGTTCTCGGCTTCGGTGGCCTGGCGCGACCAAGTGGTGATGAATACGTGGGTGGGTTTCAGATCGGCCAAGGCCTGTTGCAGCGATGCCGGGTCCTGCAAGTCGGCGGCGACTGGAATCACGCCCGGCACCTGTGATGGCTGGCGGGACAGCGCGGCGACCTGCCATTGTTGTTCAAGCAGTAGCTGGGTGATGGCGCTGCCAACGATGCCGCTGGCGCCTACGACGAGTGCTGTCTGGGTCATAAAATTCTCCCGAGGATGTAGGCTTCTGAGCCCCAGCGTGTAGGAGAGGTTCAACCTTATCCGTGAGTCTCGCGGCACCAAACAGACGAATCAGGGTCCATAAGCCCCGCACGAACATTCGCGCTTCTCCGTTACCCTCACCATAAGATTTAAAGCATGTACCTACGCACTATCGCTGTCGGGCTGTCGGCCCTTGTTTTGTTTTCTACCGCTGTAGATGCCCGCAGTCTGGTAAACCCCTACACCCCCACCGAACAACGCGCCTCATTCGATGGCTGTGCCGATCTCTTCCCTGCCGCCGCCCCAATTAAGACAGCCACCGTTCCGGCGTCGATGAAACCCCTGGCGCTGTGTTCCGAGACGTTTGCGGTGCTCTACTCACAGACCAGCAAGACCCCGTTGGTGGTGGTCGAACGCCTGAACGCTGCGCAGTTGAAAGATGCCAAAGGCGAGGAGCGCACCAACCAGTTCTATGCCGACCCGCGCATTCCAAAAGGCGGCCGCGCGGAGCTGAGCGACTACCGCAGCCAGCACCCGGCCGTTGACCGCGGCCACCAGGCTCCGGCCGCCGATGCTCCCAACGCCCGCGCCATGGCGCAGTCGTTTGCGCTGTCGAACATGGTGCCCCAAGACCCCACCAACAACCGCAAGATCTGGAGCAAGGTCGAGGCGGACGTGCGCAAGTTTGCCAAGCGCGCCGGCGGCGATGTGTATGTGTTTACCGGGCCGCTGTTTGACCAGGGTTACAGCACCATCGGCGACAACAAGGTCTGGGTGCCGACGCGCCTGTTCAAGCTGGTGTACGACGCCTCCAGCCAGCGCGCCTGGGCCTACGTGCTGCCCAACGCCGAAACGCGCATCCAGAAGCCGATGGACTACGACACCTTCGTGAAAAGCACCGGGCTCAAACTGCTGGGTAATCTTCCGGTGTCGGGGTCGATTGGGCGCTCCTGAATACGCGGCTTACTTAGCCTTTTTCAACGCCTTCAAGCGTTGGGTTGCACGTTGCACCGCGGCCATTTTCTCGGGGCGTTTCATGCGTTTCCACTTGCGGATGTCGTCCTTGCTGCGTCCACAGCTGACGCACAGGTCGCCGCTGAGCTGACAGGTGGAGACGCAGGGGTTTTCGATGTCTTTAGCCAAGAGGTCACCTGGAGATGGGGTAAAGGGGGCGCACTCACGCCAAACGAAACTCAACGGTGAGGTGGCTCACTTCATGCACCGGCTTGAGTCGCTCGCGAATGCTGTCGGCATCCGTGCTCGCCTGGCCGACCACGCTCACAATCGCCGCGTGGGCGTCGGGGCCGACGCGCCACACGTGCAGGTCGGTAATCCTGGCGTCGCCGGGTTGCTCGACCAGCTCGCGGATTTCGGCGGCGACGTGCTCATCGGTTTGATCCAGCAGCACGCCGGCGGTTACGCCCATCAGGCTCCAGGCCCAACGCGCAATCACGATGGCGCCGACGATACCCATCACCGGGTCCAGCCACACCCAGCCCAGGTAGCGCCCGGCCAATAGCGCCGCAATGGCGAGGACGGAGGTCAGCGCATCGGCGAGCACATGCACATAGGCGGATTTCAGGTTGTTGTCGTTGCTGTGGTGATGATGCTCGTGGTCATGCTCGTGGCTGTGGCCGTGCCCCAGCAACAGCGCACTGACGATGTTCACCACCAGGCCCACGATGGCAATCAGAGTCGCGGTACCGAACTGCACCGCGGTGGGTTCAAGCAGGCGGATCACTGACTCGACGCCAATGCCCAGGGCCACTAGCGCCAGGATCAGCGCCGAGGCGAAGCCACCCAGGTCGCCCACTTTGCCGGTGCCGAAGCTGTAGTGCGGGCTGCGCGCGTGGCGCTTGGCATAGGCATAGGCTGCGGCGGCAATGCCCAAGGCACCGGCATGGGTCGCCATATGAAAACCATCAGCCAGCAAGGCCATGGAGCCGGTGACGTAGCCGGCGGCAATTTCCGCCACCATCATTACCACTGTCAGCATCACCACCCACAGGGTGCGCCTGGCGTTCTCTTCGTGGGCAGCGCCGAGGAACACATGCTCGTGGGCGTGATTTGTCATGAGCGTCATTTGGCGTAACGCCGGATGGCTTCGAGCAGTTCTTCGACACCCTTGTTGCGTTCTTCCTCGCTGAGGGAAGGATCCGCCACGTGCGCCCTGGCGTGCTCTTCGATGATCTCTTCCATCAAGCCGTTGATGGCGCCGCGCGTAGCGGCCACCAAGTGCAGGGTCTTGGCGCAGTCAGCGTCTGACTCCAGGGCTTTCTCCACCGCCTGAATCTGCCCGGCGATGCGTTTAACCCGTTTTATCAGGCTGTCTTTGTTGGCTGCGATATGGCTCACGATATACCCCCCCTACCTATAGTGGGGCGGATGGTGCCATACCCCACCCCCCTATACAAGGACGCCGAAGCGAGGGTTACTTGGGCCGATCCAACCGATGCCGCAGGGTGTAGACCGCCACACCCACTGCCAGGATGCCCGACAACGCGCCAACACCCAGTGCCCAGCGCGGGCCCAGGTGGTCCGCGACCCAGCCGACGATAGGCGCACCGATCGGTGTGCCGCCCAAGGCCACGCCGACGCGCAGGGCAATCACTCGGCCGCGCATGGCGGGTTCGGTGGTGAGTTGCATCAGGCTGTTGGTGGTGTTGCTGAAGGTCATGGCACCGACGCCGATGATCACCAGCGCCACGGCGAACAACCAATAGTTCGGCGCCAGGGCCGCCAGCGTGCAGCCAATGCCGAAGATCGCCGCACCGTTGAGCAACGACTTGAACTGTGGCCGCTCGCGTCCGGCGGCCAGCAGGGCGCCGGCAATGGTGCCGATGGCCAGCGTCGAGGAAAGCAGGCCAAAGGCGCGCGCATCGGTATGGAACGCAGTTACCGCCATGGTCGAGATAAAAATCGGGAAGTTCATGCCGAAGGTGCCGATCAGAAACAACATCAGCAGGATCGCCTTCAAGTCCGGCCGTGCCCACACATAGCGCAGGCCCTCGGTCAGGCTGCCCTTGGTACGCAGCGCCCGCACTTTGGCGTGCTGCCCCGACACCCGTAGGAAAAAAAGCGAAACCAGCACCGCAAAGAAACTGCTGCCATTGAGCAGGAATGCCCAGCCGGTGCCCACCGAGGCGATGGTCAGGCCCGCCACGGCCGGGCCGATCATGCGCGCCATATTGAACGACGTGGAATTGAGTGCGATGGCGTTGGACAAATCCTTCTCGGCCACCAGTTCCGCGACGAAAACCTGCCGCACCGGCGCATCGAACGCCGACGCGCAGCCGGACAAAAACGCGAACACATACACGTGCCACAGTTCGACAAACCCAGTGACGGTGAACACCCCCAGCGTCAGTGCCAGCAGACCCATGAGCGCCTGAGTGACCATCAGCAATTTGCGCTGGTCGTAGTGGTCGGCGGCAAAGCCGGTCCATGGCAGCAACAGCAACTGCGGCCCGAACTGCAACGACATCACGATGCCAACCGCCGCAGCGTTGTGCGGGGTCAACTGGGTCAGCACCAGCCAGTCCTGCGCGGTGCGCTGCATCCAGGTGCCGACATTAGAGACCAACGCCCCGGCGGCCCAGATGCGGTAGTTGGGGCTGCGCAGGGAGCGGAAGGTACCGAGGAAACTCATAGCGGTATTCGTGACTCCTCAAACAGGACGAGGTGATTTGCACAGGGCAGACGCAGTGCTCAGCCACAGTGAAGCTCAATGTGGGAGTTGTCGAGCCCTGGCGAGGCTGCGATGGCGGCGGCATTGCCAACCTCCATGTTGCCTGACACACCGCTATCGCAGCCTCACTGAAGTCCGACAACTCCCACAGGCTATACTCGCCCGTTCGCAATCCCCCCTTCAAACAAACCGAGATACCCCATGAGCACCTCTCTCCCTATCACCCCCGCGCGCAAGCCAGTCGCGCCGTTGGTGGCCTTTGTCATCCTGGTGCTGGGCGCCTTGTTTCTGCAAAACAGCGTCGGTTCGCGCCAGGTGCTGTTGCTGGTGGTCGGCGCCGCACTGGGCTTGACCCTTTACCACGCTGCCTTCGGCTTCACCTCCGCTTGGCGCGTGTTCATCAATGAGCGCCGTGGCGCTGGCTTGCGGGCGCAGATGGTGATGCTCGCGCTGGCAGTGCTGCTGTTTTTCCCGGCGCTGGGGGCGGGCACGTTGTTCGGGCAGCCAGTGGTCGGGCTGGTGGCGCCGGCCGGGGTGTCGGTGGTGTTTGGCGCGTTTATTTTCGGCATCGGCATGCAGTTGGGTGGCGGGTGTGCCTCGGGCACGCTGTTCACCGTGGGCGGCGGTAATGCGCGGATGCTGGTGACGTTGTTGTTCTTTATCTGCGGCTCGCTGATCGCCACACACCATGTGGACTGGTGGTTTGCGTTGCCGGCGTTCCCGGCGGTGTCCATCGTCAAGAGCTTCGGCGTAGTGCCCGCGTTGCTCGCCAGCCTAGCGATGTTTGCGCTCATCGCGGCCGTCACCGTGCGTCTGGAGAAGCGCCGCCACGGCCAGCTTGAAGAAGGCGTGACCAGCGAACATCAGGGCTTGCGCCGCTTCCTGCGTGGGCCATGGCCATTGGTGTGGGGCGCGATTGGTTTGGCGTTGCTCAACTACGCCACCCTCGCACTGGCCGGGCGGCCGTGGGGCATCACTTCGGCGTTCGCCCTGTGGGGCGCCAAGGTGGCGAGTGGTTTGGGTGTGGACGTAAGCGCTTGGGCGTTCTGGCAGATGCCGGGCAATGCCAAGGCTCTGGCGGCGCCGGTGTGGGAGGACATTACCAGCGTCATGGACATCGGCATCGTCCTCGGTGCGCTGTTGGCCGCCGGCCTGGCTGGGCCTTTCGCCCCCAGCCTGAAGATCCCGGCCCGCTCGCTGATCGCTGCGGTGATCGGCGGCCTGCTGCTCGGTTACGGTTCGCGCCTGGCGTACGGCTGCAACATCGGCGCGTACTTCAGCGGCATCGCCTCGGGCAGCCTGCATGGCTGGGTGTGGCTGGTGGCGGCGTTTATCGGTAACAGCGTCGGCGTGCGCCTGCGGCCGTTTTTCTTTGTGGGCGAGCGCCGTCAGGTGGCGCTGAGCGGCTGCTGAGTCAGTCTTGCGGGGAAACGCTTGGCGCCTGATCCGCTTCAGCCGCCAGCTTTTCCCGCTCTGCTTTGCTGATGTATCTGTCCTTGGATTTGGGCGCCAATTTGGCGCTGGCCTTTTTGGCCTTGGCCTTGAACAGCTGCTGCAGTTTTTTCTGGCGATTCATGGGTGTCTACCTGGGTTAAACGTGCCCGGATGATACCAGCTTAAAAATCGCAGCCAATGGCTAGCAAGGCTGCGCCGCCAAGCTGTTGCTGACCCTGCGTCCCAACACCAGCACCGTCACAAACCCGCAACCTACCAGCGCCGTGGCCAGGCTCAACAGCACCGCGCTGCCCATCTGGTCGACGATCTGCCCGCCAAAGAACGAGCCCAAGGCAATGATCACTTGGAACAGCGCCACGAACAGCGGCATGCCGCGCTCGACATCCTTGGGCGCCACCACAAACATCCAGATACTCGCGCACGCCGGGAAGGCGCCAAAGGCAAAGCCCCACAGCGCGATCAGCATCGCCGCGCCGGTCATGCCGGTGGCGAAGTACGGGAAGAGCGCGGTGCTGGTGCCGATCATCAACGCCACCAGCAGCAAGGTATTGCGCACGCTGCGGTTAGCCGCGAACCCGGCAAAAATATTGCCCATCACGCCTGCGACGCCATACAGCAGCAACAGCGAACCAATGGTCGGCCCGTCGAAGCCAGAGCTGTGTTTGAAGAACGGCGCGACATAGGTGTAGGCCGCAAAGTGCGCCAGCCCGATCAGCAACACCGCGATCAATCCGACCCGCGCTTGTGGGTTGATAAATAAAGCCGGCAGATCACTGATGCGAATGGCCTTCTCCGGCGTGAGTCTTGGCAGCAGGAACATCTGCGCCAACAGTACCGGAATGCCCACCAGCGCGGTCACCAGGAACGTCATGCGCCAGCCCATCAGGCCACTGAGCCAGGTGCCGACGGGCACGCCGAGTACGGTGGCCAGGGTCACGCCCATCATGATGATCGAAGTCGCCTTCGCTACGCCCACACCCTTGGGCGCCAGGCGACCGCTCAGGGCAATGGCCGTGGCCCAGAAACCGCCGATGCTGATGCCCAGCAACACACGGCCGAACAGCAGCAGGTTGAAGTCGCTGGCAAAGGCCACGACCGAGTTGGCGATGATCATGATCAGCGTCAGGCCGATCAGCAGATAACGACGGTCCATCGCGCCAATGCTCACCGACAGAAACGGTGCAGCGAGGGCGGCCATGATGCCGGGCAGCGTCACCATCAAACCCGCGTGGCCGGCACTGATACCGAGGTCGGTGGCGACATCGTTGAGCACGCCCACCGGCAGGAATTCACTGGTCACCAGGGCAAAGGCACCTACCGCGACCGAGAGAATCGCCAGCCACTGCTGTTTGACGCTTTGTTGATTATGTTCGGGACGGCCGCTGGAGGCCTGGCTCGCGCTTGGCATAGTGATGGGTTCCAAGAGGGGATGTCGCCTGAGGCCAGGCGCATGGGAAGAAGTGGGAAGCGATTATAGGAAGGGCCGTTGGTCGGCCTATAGGCGAGCGGTTCGATAGTAATCATCAGTGGTATCGATGTGAGGACCTTGGGCCGCTCCCATCCATACCACTTTGAGTTGAGTGTTCCGCCTTAATCAGTTCCGAAACGACCGACTCAAAAACCCAGTAATCAGCCCCACAACCTGCTGCTGAATCACTCCCCGCGCCCGAGCGCCTTCGCCATCCCGGCAAATCATGCCATCCCCCGGCGAGCTCTCTTCAATCAACGCAATCGCCCCCGGCTTGCAGATCGACATAAAGCTGAAGTGGGTAGCGTCGGCGATCTCCACATACTGCGTCGAAGCTTTTGCCATCCGCCGGACCATATCGGCGGACTCCAATTCAGGCGCCATATCTTCCGTTGGCACACCCCCCGCAATCACCAGCGCCGGCACCGGCAATGCGGCGAGGCTGGCGTCGGTAAAGCCGCGCGACAGGCCCAAGTCCAACGACACAATGGCGGTGACGCGTTTGTCGCTCAAGTCAGCGGCCAGCTTGGCCTTGCCCTCTGGCGTGGCAGCGGGATTCATCTCGTGGTAGCCAATGCAACCGCCCAGCTTTGGATAGGTGCTGCACTCCTTGGCGAACAGGTCGGGATCGAAGCGTGCACCGGCGATTTCCAGCACGGTCCAGCCGCCCAGGGAATGGCCTACAGCGGCTATCTGTTTGTTCGCCACCGCGCCGAATTGCGTGGGCTGAGCCAACACTGCATCGATAGCACGGCTCAAGTCCGCCGGGCGCTGCCATAACTGCGCGGCGGCTTGCGGGCTGCGGTCCTTGGTGGTGGTGCCGGGGTGGTTGACCGCCGCGACGATATAGCCCTGATGGGCCAACGCACTGGCCAGCCATGTCTGTTTACCCCAATTACCGCCGTACCCGTGGGAGAGCACGATCAGTGGATGTTCGCCGCTGGCCGGTGGTGCATCGGGCACGGCCAGGGCGCCGATGAAGACTGCGTTGTCGGCGATCAGCTTGGGTTGGGTGGTGGTGGTAGCGGGGTACCAGACGACCAGTTCGAGTGGTCGGTTGTTTTGCGCATCGGGCAGGGTGGTGGTCTTGAAACCGACGGGGTTTTCGGCGGCGAAGGCGGGAGCGGTGAGGCAAATCAGGAACAGGGCGCGTAGAGCGGTTTTCATTGTTGTTATCGTCCTTGAAATGAGCGGCGAAGCATGACCTGAAACAAGCGGTTTTGGTAGAGGGGAGGCGGGACTAGGACGTTACCGACGTATTCCTACTTATTAGTATTACAGATTGCTCTTTCGTGAATTTAGGACGTTGCTATCTTACTTCGGTTAAAAAAGCGTGCGACGGTAGTGCCGTACTTCCTACCGTTGATTAATAAGGTGAGGGTTATGAAAATTCCAATCGAGATGTTGACTTTAATGCTTGGTTTGAATGTTCGTAAGTTCATGCTCGTTTTGTTTGCGCTCTTGCTGTTTTTGTCTGCTAGTTTGGCGTTGGCTGAAGAGCGATCTTTCACTAAAGATGATACGCCAAGTCCTGTGCTGGTTTTGTCCAATGAGGGTGTTGGATTAGCCAATTTCTACGCGAATTAGTTGGACTTTCCCAGTGGTACTTTGCCTGATCCGAAAGAGTTACTAGAGATCGCGTGGCGTACAACGTACTACCCTGAAAGTGCCAATTCAAAGGTCGAACTCTGTTACTTTCGCCCCTATAGTTCTCAACCTAATTGCGTGGATATCGCTCCTAACTCATCTGGCGTTATCTATGAATTTAATGCCCAGAGTTTCAATCACGGATCACGTGTTGTCATCAAGCATTATGTCTTAGGGGGCACACCACCCTACAGTCGTCCTGCTGGCGTTGATACAGTGACTTTTCGATATAGGTACTAACTCGTAATACCGTGCAAGGGTCACTTATTACGGTGACCTCTGCTCTGATAAATAAAAAACGTGCAGTTGGTAAAATTTTAGCCGCCTCTACAGGGTGAATTCTCATGGCAACTATCCACGCTTATTCCTCAGTGCCTAACAATCGCTTGGCTAGCAGTCCGGTTAATGCCGCAACCTCACCAGCAATGCAGACAACGGCAGACACGGCTGGTGCATCTACCGCTACACACACGGATAGTGCGCCCCACACCGTATCGGTTTTGGCTCGTCAGTTGAGCGAAGCCTCAGTGCGCGCCGACACCCGCACCGCAGAGCCACTCGCCGATCCGCCGGACTCGATCATCGGCGACAGCTACCTCACGGATAAAGCGCAGCATGACGCCGAGGTCCCAGACACCGATCTTCCAGAGCTCCTGGCCCGCGCCCGACAGGCAACCGCCTTCATCAACGGTTCCGACAGCAACCCCTTCAAGGGCTTGGGACGTGATCAGTTGATCCTGATCGCCCATGACGACAGCGGCGCATTCACCACCAACGAACGCCGTGCCGCATGGCAAGAGATGGAATCTACGGCACCCGCCCAGGCGAGCAGCGCGAGTCAGGCATCGATTGACGGCCATGCTCTGATGGTCGCTCGCGTGTTCGGCAACTACGAACCGCCGGTGGCCCAGCCACCATTGACCTCCTACAACCTAACTCAGAGCTCTTATCATTTCCTCAACCGCGATGATCGTGCCGTGATCTCGCAGATGTACGCTTACGCGCAGGCTGAAGGTGCTGATCTGGCCTTCGTCGATGACTTGGCCTGGCAGCTCGGCCATTATCGACATCTCAGCGACGGCGGTCAGCAGTTGAGCCACTACAATGGCTATACCTCGGAGGGTTATCGCATCACCTTCCACTTCAAGGAGCAGGACGCGGCTATTGCCTCGCGCATTCTTAATGGTTCGGCCATCAACAGCACCCGTATCGACCCAGGCTTCTTAAGGCATATTCTGAACCCGGACTACGGATCTCTCTCCAACATCGGCGGAATACCGTTCCTTGAACAGATGGTGCTCAAGTTCTCTGCTGAAGGTGCTTCACAAGCCGCGCTCGGCAGCGAATTCGCCACCTTCAACCGGATCGAAAACAAGGACAACGTCCTGGTCACGACGAACACGGACACGAAACTGCCGCCCTCAAAGGTAGTTGCCACCAACGTTAATGGCGTGTGGAGTTTGACCGAACTGGGTAAGTCCGCTGGCTACACGCTGGACACCGCTACCGGCAAGCTGCACCGACCAACAATGCCTCCAGAGGATGAAGCTCAGCAGGGCTTCATCCTGGAAACCTCTGTTGGTTCCGCGCAGAGTCGCTCCCTTATGGATGCCCTTGCCGACAGCGACGATCCGCCCCCCAAGCGAGCGATCTGGATGAACAATCTGTTCAGCCTGCTTGACTCGCCTGAGTAGCCTTACAAAGCCCAAATTAAATAGCGGGCATGCGGGATTAGGAAAATACCTGCGTATTCCTACTTATTAGTATTACAGAGCTGTCCTTGAATGTTTTAGGAAGTGCGTGGGTTTCTACGGTTAATGAATCGTGCAATGGTAGAAGTGTGATTCTTACAGCTGGATCCATTGGGCTCTTACGTATTAACTTCTCAAGCGATGGTGGTGATTATGAGTGGCTCGATAGTGATTCGTTGCTCCGTAAATGCAAACAAGCCTGTGCGTGCTCTTGTTACTGCTCTGCTGGTATTGGCCAGTGGGGTGGTCGTTGCGGAAGAAAGTTCTATTTCAAAGTCTGGGGACCCCAGTCCCGTATTGGTGTTATCCAATTCCGATACTCATCCGGGTGTAGGGTTTGCGAGTTTCAGTGTTGTTAGCTCGGACTTTCCCCCCAGGAACGCTCATTGATCCCAAACAGTTAGTGGAGATTCAATGGAGTACAACGTATTACCCTGACAGCATCAGGGAGGATGTGAGGCTTTGCTATTCAAGGCCCTTCAGCTCTCAAGAGGATTGCAGGAGAATCACTCCGCATTCGTCTGGCACCGTGCAGGATTTTAACACTCAGTCGTTTGGTAATGGCTCGCGAGTTAGAATCTATCATGATGTATACGGGGGCACACCTCGCTATACGCGTCCTGCTGGCGTCGATTCAGTCGTATTAAAATATAGCTATTAATCAACTGAAAATTATTTTGTCCGTTTGGTTTTTTGGCTCTTTTACATGGAAAACAATGATATTAATGATGTGGCAGCGGCGCTGTTCTCCTATTTAGGAAGAGTGATCCATGATATCTATTAATCTTCATGCGTCGTCAGCCACTAATCGTATGGCAACAAGTAGTACTTCCAACGCCGAGCCCGTGTTTGCGGTTTCGTCAGATAAAGAAGAGCCCATTGCCGCGTCAACTTCGAACGGTGAAGTTACCAACAGCACCGTCTCAATCCTGGCTCACCAGTTGAGCGAAGCGGCAGCGCGTGCTGAAAAACGCGCGGGCTCGGAGAGCGAAAACCCGTTCCACTCGATTACCGGCGATAACTACATTGCCAACAAAAAACAACACGGTGCAGCGCTTCCCAATACCGATAACCCGGAACTCCTGGCTCGGGCCCGGCAGGCCAACGGCTTCGTCGATGGCACTGACAGCAACCCTTTCAAAGGGCTTGCGCGCGATCAGCTCAGCCTGATTGCTAGCGACGTTGGCGGTGCCTTCACGCTCAATGAGCGACGTTCAGCGTGGGAAGAGTTGCAAGCAACCGCAACCCCAATGGCTGCCAACCCGAAACTGCAACCTGCAAATGGGCGTGATCACCTGATTTCGCGTTTGTACGGGGGGGTTGAACCGCCGGTCGCCAAGCCACCTGCCACCGTCTATAACGGCACTCAAAACCACGCCGATTTCCTCAACCCTGAGGATCGTGCCTTGATCTCGGATATGTACGCTTACGCCGCAGCGGAGGGTGCTGACCTGCGTTTTGTAGATCACGTGGCCATAGCACTCGGTACCTATCGTCATTACAGCGACGGCCTTCAATTCGGGGGGAGTAACGTTCGCTATGACGGGGAAGGGTATCAGGTGACGTTCGATTTCAAGCCAGAGGACGCCGCAATCGCGTCAAGCGTCCTGGAGGGTTCGGCGATCAACAGCACCCGTATCGACCAGGGTTTCTTGCGACACATTCTGGACCCGGCCCAAGGTGCGTTCACAAACATTGGTGGCATACCGTTCCTGGAGAAGATGGTAAAAAAATTCTCTAATGAAGGGGCTGATCAGCCCCCACTCGCCAGCCAGTTCGCCACCTACCACAAAGTCAGGTACGAGGACCATATTGTCCAAACCACCAACAAGGACGTCAGGCTACCGCCCTTCAAGGCACTCACGGATAACGTCAACGGCGTTTGGACCCTCACCGAACACGGCAAGGCAGAAGGCTACACACTGGACAAAACCACTGGCCGGATAAGCAAGCCGGTCGCCTCTTTCGACAGTCAGACATCACAACGCTCAGTCTTGGACGACATTGTTCGCCAATCGCCCAAACGCTACTTCCCGGACTTTGTTGCCGGTGACCGTGAGGCGTTCGCTATGCGAAGAATCTGGCCCGGCCATTTTTTCATGCTGATGAAAAACTAATAATTATGAGGAATTGATAAGCGATGCCCTAAGGCACCGCACAGTCCTCATGCCTCAACGAGATTCCAAAGCTGACGATTTCAATAACGCCTACGCGTGCGTCAACCCCGTCAACGTATCCGCAATCGTCTTCGTCCGCTGCGCCGTGCCCTCGGTCGCACGGCTGGACGCTTCCAACGCGTCCAGCATCTCTCGCAGTGCGCCCACACCGGTGGACTGGTCTTCGATCTGCTGGGCTACCCGCTGGATCTCACTCGACAGCAGGTCAATATCCACGCCAATTTCCGCCGCATTCTTACGCGTGATTTCCGCCAGCTTGCGCACCTCGTCCGCCACCACTGCAAAGCCCCGGCCCAAGTCGCCCGCGCGCGCCGCTTCAATGGCCGCGTTGAGCGCCAGCAAGTTGGTCTGCCCGGCGATCTGCTGGATTACCTGCACAATCGACTGGATCCGCAAACTCGACCCGGCCAGCGTGCGCGCACCTTCCACCGCCACATCCGCCTGGCTCGACAGCCCCTCCACCGTGGCCCCGGCCTGGGCCGATACGCTGTTCTGCTGGTCGATGGTGCTGACCAAGTCATCCATCGACGCGTGCAACTCACCGGAGTAATGCTTGAGCTGCGCCGCGATTTCTTCCTGCTGTTGCTCAGCCTGGGCCAGCACCTGGCCCAAGTCCGCCAAGCCTTCGAATACCGGCAGGATATTGTTGTCCAGCCCACGGGTGTTCAGGGTGTTGGAGAAATCATTGTTCTTGAACGCAGCAATTTGCTTGACCACCACATGGTTCAATCCCGCCAGTTTTTTCACCTGACGCCGTAGGAAAAATGCCTTGAACTCGCCGTAATGAGCGATGAAATTGTCCACATACTCGTCACTGAAACTTGCGCCCTTGGCCACCCGGAAGAAGAAAATCGCGGTCAGCGTCTGGTTCAGGTTCAGCCCCAGAATTTCCCCAAAGGTCGAGAATCCCGCCAACGGCACATCGCCAAACGTCCCCGCCATGCTGCCCAACTCGGCGCCGTTGTTCAGCCGACGCAAGATGCAGTCATTCAAAATCCCCGCCACCGGTTGGCCACCCTTGCCACGCAGGAACTGTTCATAGTCCAGGCGCGTCGCCTCACGCAACGGCGTACGCCGCACCATCACCAACTCCTCGCCCGGCGCCACGTCGCAAAACAACTGCACGATCTGCTGCTCGAAGTCGATACGCGCGATGGACCGCACAAACAACTCACTGCCCACCCGAATCGCAAACGAATAATCCGCCAGCTTGGACTCCAATGCCTGCGGCGCACAATTAAACGCATCACACAGCGCCTGCACCATGCTCTTGATATTGCCGGCGCTGTCGATCACCTGGTCAATCGTGCGGTCCTCCACCGAGGCCGTCAGCACACTGAAGGTCAAATCCGCCGGTTTGAAATTCTGGCTTTTGAACACCCCAAATCGCACCTGCGCCGCCGTCTTCACAAACACAATCTGCGCATGATTCTGATAACTGCGCTGACCGTCATGAATCAGCGTCTTCTGGAAATCCGACTTACCGCCTGCCGATCCCCCTACAAACAAACACGGAAACCGCCCCGACTCATACAACGCCTCCATAAAAAACGACTCCGACGCTGACAACCCGTCGAACACCACATACGCCAACGTATCGCGATGATCGATCGGCGTACGCACCTGCACCCGCTTGATATGCCCCACCAACTTGGCAATCCGCTCCTGCATCCCCAACCGCTTACCGCCGCCACGAATGTCCTCACACTCCAGCGGCACCATCACCACCTCGGCCGAGGCGATCAGACTGTCGTCGAACAGCTGCAACACCACCCGATCCCAGCGCTCGCCGGTGGCGCAATACAGCGAATTGGGCGCATTGCAGAGTTCGCCGGAAGTGGTGCACAGGCTGATGGTGGATTGTGGGAAACGGCGTTTGAGCTTGGCGGCGACCTGATCGATGTCCAGATGCGGCGAGATGAAACCGGTGATCAGGGTAGGGGTGATGCGCAGGGCGGTGAGGGCGGCGTCCAGGTCGTTGGCAGTGCTGGTGAGGGTGGCGGTGCCTTGACGATCGGCCCGGGCTTTTTTTAGAAGGGAGAGTGGGTTCATGTGGTCGACTCGATCGAGTGGTGATGCAGGGGTAGGCATGCGGTTAGTAGGGTTATCGGCAGGTTGGGTGGGGACTGGAGGGTGGGGGATGCGACGGATGGACGCGGGTGTGGGGATGTTCCCCAATATTGACAGGCTGCTTTCGGCCATGCTCGGCCGTTGCCAAGTTCCACTCACGCCTTTCTACCTTTCCCCGATTGGCTAGCGCAGGCACAAAAATGGGAATGTAGACGTGGTCAAAGCTGGGCTGTAGCTTAATGCAACAAAGGCAAATCAAAACGACGACGGGGTCTTATCCATGCCTACCTTTGAGGATGAACACTGCCAGATCTGCATTGGACTCAGGGTATTAATCAATTTGGTAAGCAAGGTAAGCAAGTAGTTGAAGTTGGTATTCGAGCCGGTTTTTTATTAGGGAGTTTTTCAGTGGACATCGAGCGGCTGCAAATCGAAGGTGGTTTTTTGGATGGACTGGATCTCAAGTTTTCCAGCGGTCTGAATGTGATCATTGGCGCTAGGGGTACAGGTAAGACCTCAGTCATCGAGCTAATAAGGTACGCTCTAGCCGCTCGCAGCCACACCACCGAGGCCAAAAACCGCTCATTCGACCACGCCAGGGCGATACTGGATGGTGGAGAGGTGACAGTCCTGCTAAATGACCTTGTAGATGACATCACCGTTTCTCGCACAGCTGACGACGACAAACCACGCTCTACCGCTAGTTTCGTTGCACCAATAGTTTTGTCTCAGACGGAAGTCGAGACTCTTGGGCTTAGCGATGCAGGTCGCCTGTCATTGATTGATGGCTTTATCAATGGTCGGAGTATCATGTCCGCTACAGAAGCTACAGTGATCAGTTCTCTAAAGAGTATCTATAAAGAAATTTTATCCATGGAAGCGGAAATTGGATCGCTGTCTGAGGAGGTCACTAAGGTTCCGAACCTTATAGCGCAGCTGCATGATTTTGAACGGCAGCTTCGAGACCTTCAGGGAAACTCGGATGAGGTAGCCAAAAAACAATCTGAGTCATCACTGCTCACAGAAGAGCTTGCTGCCGCGTCTGCTCGCGAGGACATCGTCGCTAGGTTCGGAAAACATGCTCTCGAATGGAGAACGACCTTAGATAATTTGCTACTTGAAGACTTTGGTCCAGATGCTTGGACTGGCGCAGAAGAGAATGATCCGGTTGCCGATCTTCGGGGGACTTATGACTTGGCCATTTCAAAAATAGCTGAGGCTTCGGAAATCTTCCAAAAAATTGAGAATGTGTCTACGCTGCGGCAGGAAGAGATAGCGTCCAAAAATTTTGAAGTCGAGCGTAAGGCTCGAATTTTGCGCTTGGAGCTAGATAAAGTTTCCGAAGGTACCGGTGCGTTAAGTCGGCATATTTCTCTAATTAGGGGGCAGATTGCTCAAATAAATACTCGCCAAAGCCTCTTGGATGAAAGACACAGAAGACTAGACTCGTTACGCAAACGGCGTGATGAGGCTGTGGCTGAGCTTGAAGATATTCGTCTTAACCGGTACACGCTACGGTGTGGAGTAACAGAGAAGATCAATAACGCGCTCGCACCTTATATAAAATTGGAAGTTGAGCAATCTTCGCAGCTAGGTGAGTACTCCAAGGCGCTAACTGATGCGCTGAAAGGGAGTGGTATAAAATATAATGATTTAGCTTTAAAAATCTCTGAAAATGTTAGCCCTCGTGAATTAGTGGCGGTCGTGGATAACGCCGGCTTTGAAGAATTGGCAGATTTGGTAGACATACCTAAAGAGCGGGCAGCTCGGGTTATAGCACAGCTGAGAGAGTTTGGCCTTGCCGACATATTGACATGCGATGTTCAAGACGACGTAAGCATGTATCTTCTTGATGGGGTCGACTATAAAGAAGTTGCTGCACTCTCTGCTGGTCAGCGCTGCACAGTAATATTATCTATTGTTTTACAGCACTCCGAAAGAGTGCTCATTATCGATCAGCCAGAAGACCACTTAGATAACGCATTTGTGGCCAATACAATAATAAAAACGTTAACCAGTCGTAAAGGGCACGGACAAATAATTTTGTCTACTCACAATGCCAACATTCCAGTTTTGGGAGAGGCGGACTTGGTAATTGAGTTGACCTCTGATGGGAGAAATGGATTCGTACAGGTAAATAGGCCTCTTAACCACCCTGATGCCGTAAATGCTATTACAAACGTGATGGAAGGCGGTTCCAATGCGTTTGCCACCAGAGCAAAATTTTACGAAGATAACTCACTGTGATAGATCGTAAACAAGCAGCTTCTTCACTTTTGAGTGACTCAGTAGATGAGCGGTTAGAGGCCGCACGCTTTTTCTCCAAGTCTGCGGAGACTACTGATGCTCCAATGCTGATGCGAGCGCTTTCCAAGGAGAATGCTCGATGGGTGAAAAGAGCACTTGAGCGGGCTATTGATAGAATACAAATTGGGTCGCCAGAAAAAGAAGCTCGTAAAGCGGCGCTAGAAGAATCCGTAATGGATACTGATTCGGACAGATTGCTTAGAGACCTAAGAGCCCAGGCGGTCGACGAGGTGTCTAGAACAATTTTGCATGAGTTTTCCCCGCTAATAGGGTCCCTCCGTCTAGTCGCTGCGATGGAGTTTGACGCATATGAGACGTCAAGGACCAAGCATTGTGTAGAGCGTTTGAATGGTTTGCTAGACGCTGTCGGCAAGTTAAAAAAAGCAGCCGCAACTCCGTCATATAGTGAGTTCGATCTTTCTGAGCTCATTACGGAATGTATTGCAGTATTAAATATTACCGATGAAAATATTATTTTACGGGTTGCCGGTATTAAACCCTACATGGTCCAAGCAGATCGAGATTCACTAGGACTAGCCTTTGATAACGGAATCAGGAATGCCATAGAAGCTGTCAGGGAATTTTCAAGACTTAATCCAGCTGAAATTTTAGTAAACTGGGGGCCCGCGGGTTCTGAACATTGGCTTGCAATTCTTGATTGTGGCCCAGGATTTTCGGGAAACCCTGAGGAAGCGTTGAAGCTTGGAGTTTCCAATAAGGATGAGCATTTCGGTTATGGTCTAGCGACTGCGCAGCTGTCGATGCGTTCTATGGAAGGGGATGTCTTCGTCTCGAACAAAGCCGAAGGCGGAGCAAGGTTTGAATTGAGGTGGTATAGGGATTATGCAAATATTATTCGTTGAAGATAACTCATCTTACGCAGATACACTTGTTTCGGTTGTCAAAGATAAATTTCCAGAGATAGCTTGGGACGTTGTCGACAATTCTAGTTCAGCAGAAGATCTTTTAGCTAAAAACTTCTACGACCTTGTAATTCTAGATCTTTGCATGCCAAGTATTCCGTCGGGACTTGAGAAAGCCGTGGAAAATGGCCAACAGCTCTTTTACTCTGTGCAGCGGGTAATGCCTGGCACCCCTATTTATATTCTCACTGGTTCCGAACTGGACAGCTTTGCTACAAGCCTTTCAAGACACGGAGAAAAGGTCAAACTTTGGGGGGCGGAAAAAGAGTTCCCAACCGTCTTATATTTTAGAAAAAATGAAACTCTTGAGCTAATGAAGGAGCTGTCAGAAGTCTATAGCGAGATAGCATCCGTAGATGCTATCGCTATAAACACCCGAGGTAAGGAGATAATTTTCGGAAAGGGCCAAGAGCGTGCACTGAAAAGCTTTGTACGAAGCATGGGCGGATTCGATGGAGTTTACTATCCATTGAGTGGCTTATCTGGCTCATTGGTAGGTCGAGTAGAAGTACGCGATGCTCGTTTAACTGTCATTGGCGCTTTTGTGGCAAAGCTTGGGTTGTCGTCGAAAATTCAGAAAGAAAATGAGTCTTATGCGCGATACGTTAGACTTATGCCTATGAATACATTCACACCGTTGTTACTTGGAGTGGATAAGGGTCTAAAAGAATATAGCGCGATATTTTACACTCTCGCCGAAGGCTACAAAGAAACCCTATTCGAGATTATTCGCAATGACCCGCCCGCCGCTGTAGGTGTAATCGAAAAAGTCCGCATTAGCATGGAGCGCTGGTCCGCAGCACGAGATGTTTCAAGAGTAAAAATCGGTGAAATTCGAAGAGCCAAATTAAGTGATGAAAGTTATGATGAGCTTATTACTCAGTATCAAATTGAAGATATAAAAGATATTGAGGATATTTTTGTAAATGCGTCGGTATCGTGTACGCACGGCGACCTACATGGTGCTAATGTCCTTGTGAATCAGGCTAGGATCCCAGTCCTAATTGATTTCGGCGATGTCGGTTTTGGTTATACTGGTCTCGATCCAATAACGCTAGAGATGAGCCTTATTTTCCACCCCGATAGTGTCGCTTCAAAAGTTTCTCATGAGATGCGCCCCTTTATCGACAAGTGGCCGAACATTGATGGGTACTGCAAAGACAATCCTTTTGGCGAGGTAATAAAGTTCTGTCGAGATTGGGCTTACGACGTAAGTGGTGACGATAAATCTGTATTGGCTGCCGGCTACGCATTCGCAGTTAGACAACTAAAGTACAAGACAGTTGATACTGATGAGACTATCGCGTTTATAAAGCGGATTGTTGACTCTATACGAACTGGAAACTAGTTTAACTATGGAAAGTCGTGGAAAAATTACGCCACTAGGAACACTAGGCGGCACTCGCTTTCGACCCCTCCATGTGGGTAACGTTTGGGAGCCTCCAATATTTCGTAGCTACACCCACAAATTAACAAGGATTTTAGCGTGGAACGTATAGAGTCGATCATTCGTGACAAACTGGCACTTAATCTAAACATTCTAGAAGCAGGGCTGCAGCTTCTCGATATTGAGAGTTACCTTCGAAATATTAAAGGCACTAATGGCTTTATTGACTTGCTGGCTAGAGACAGAAACGGAAAATACGTAATTATCGAGATTAAACGAAGTAAGTCAGCCAGTCGCGATGCGCTTCACGAGGTCTTAAAATATCTTGAAGGCTTAAAGTCAGAATATAGCATCCGTGATTCGGAGATGAGAGTTTTCATTGTATCCACCGAATGGAAGGAACTTCTAGTACCATTTTCTTCATTTGTGAAGAGAACATCCATTGTTGCACAAGGTTTTAGTCTTGAAGTCGACTCGGATCACACTCCGATTCTCTCAACTCCCGTCCCCCCAATTGAGTTAACTCAAGATCGTCTATTTGCCCCATGGCACGAACTCAACCTATACGAATCAAAAACTTCGTTAGAAAAAGGTATTGCCAGTTATGAAAAGAGCTGTTCCGATAAAGAAATAGAAAACTATGTATTAGTAACGGTCACCCCATCAGTCGAATTTAAGAAAAGACCTGCGCGAGCTCTTGCACTAATTGAGCTATCGCTTTTCATGCCCGGCCTTAAATTAAAAAAGAGCCCGGAGCAAACTCTTGCAGATCTTCCTACATATAGCCATATACTTTATTTTGCCCCTTTGCAACTTTCTGAAGAGGCATGCTGGCACTCAATAAGGAAAAGCATTACCGGGGAGGATCTAAAGGAATTTGAACTTTATATGTCATGCGTGGATGGGTCAGATAAGCTATTCACTTTACATGAAAAGCTTTATGAGCTCATGTCCTCGATCTACTTCGATAACGCTGAAATTGGCACGCCGGCGAAATTTTCACAATTATTGGACGGAGACGGTGCAGAAATTATTGAAGTTAGGCGCTATGGAACTTTAGAGGCTAACAAATTTCTTTCTAATGACTCTATCATCGAAGACCTTCGTGGCGCTGATGGCAACCGTCCCCAATCGTACTATAAAGAGTTTTCACCCTCAAATCGGGCAGAATTGAGTGAGGTCCGCACGTCTGTGCAGCGCTGTCTCGAAGATAACCCTCTATGGAAATCTCAGATCATTAGGGTAATAGATGATTTTCTTCCTAAAAGCAATAACTTCAGAGCAACGCTCTCCATCTATAATCCCGGAAATTTCTGCCTTTCACTTTTCAAATCCATAGATGACCCGGAAAGAAGTTACATTCCGAACTACTCTCTCGCCATCACAGAGAACGATATGCTTCGATGTGTCTTTCTCGGAAAAATGTGGCCAACGGGTAAAAAGGCATCTTTTACGAAAATGCTCAATGAGTTTTACGAAGATAGTGGGCGACTATTTTTAAGTACCCTGAACTGGGGGGGCTATGAATCTAGGGATGTTGAGATTTCACATGCACTTGGCATGACTTACAAAACATTTAAAATTGAATTCACAGGAGAGGCCCCCAGCTTCTGGGAGCTGACAGATATAAAGTGGAAGGCTCACGCGGAACTTGACGAGGCGTCTGGCTTTCGGGAGTTCAAGCAAAATAACAAGGACTTCGTTAATGATGTTTGTGAATATTATTCGACACATTGGGATGGAGTGCTTGTACAGCACGATCTAGACGAAGAGTTTGAATTCAGGACATAGAGATGATTATTAGTAATGCGTACTAGAAAAAATATCAGTGCGCATTATCACTTTGACGTCGTAACACGTACAGGATCTTTCAGATGAGCTGATTCGTACGATAATAGTTGCTGAAGATGATTAGGCTCAGCGCCAACGCGATATTGAAAACTTCGCGGCTAGGCTCGTCTTGGTAGAATGGGAGGAGGCTTGGGAGTCTGATCTTGGCACTCTTCTAGATGAAGATGTCTAGGCCGAAGGCTATTAGCACACTTTTTCGGGTCGGAAGTTTTTTGGTCGCCACCTTTTCACACCCGTGAAACTTTCCGTCAGCCATGGCTGCGATTTATCAAGGTAGGATTCCGGCAGTGTCACCGCTTGAATTTCCGAATCGGAAACATTCGCGCCTGATGTCCTTCGGTACTCACGAAAGACCGCTATTGGCCGATAGCTGCCCTTCATGATAGCCAGTTACTAGCCACTATCTGTCAGTCGACTGATTAGACCGGGACGGTTACGCTGGCGTTTTAGCATGCACGGAAGAGCGTATGACAGAGGTGTACCAAGGAAGCTGTTTATGTGCCGCTGTCCGTTATGAGCTATCCACCACACCGCAAGCAGTGAGTCACTGTCATTGCAGCCAGTGTCGCAAAGGTCATGGGGCGGCATTTGCTTCTTACGGCAGCGTTCCGCGTAGCGCGCTGCAAATACTTAGCGGCGCCATCCATATCAAAACCTATGCTTCTTCAACGACGGTATCACGCGAGTTCTGCGTGCAGTGTGGTTCGGCCTTGTTCTGGTCACGGTCTCAAGGCGAGTTTGCCAGTTGGGTTTCAATAGCATTGGGTACGCTCGATACGCCTTTCCTCCCTCGAAAGCAGAAACACGTTCATCTCGACTCCGCAGCTCACTGGTACATTCCAACCGCCCCATGCCCTCCAGTTGATTGAAGTCTTCTGGGCGAAAGCTGCCTGTCGCTCTGACCCCCTTGTTGTTGACCGATATAGGCATTGACGTAAAATCGCCACCCCCAAAAAATCAGCGTGCACAGCGAGAAGGAGCTTCGATGCAACGGGTGATGATTGTTGGTCAACCTGGGTCTGGCAAAAGCACTTTGGCGCGCGAGCTTGGTCAGCGCACGGGCTTGCCGGTCGTTCATATCGACACTATTCACTGGCAGCCAGGTTGGATAGAACGAAGCCGGGACGAGAAGACGCAGCTTTGTCTCGAGGTCGAGGCCCGTGATTGCTGGATATTCGAAGGGGGCCATTCGGCCACTTGGGAAAATCGGATGGCCCGTGCAGATCTTTTAATTTGGATTGATCGTTCGGCGACGCTTCGATTCTTGCGCGTACTGCGCAGAACGCTGCTCCAACGGGGTCAATCTCGGCCTGACTTGCCCGAGAACTGCCCCGAACTGCTGGCGAACCTGCCGGAGTTTTTTAGATTCATGTGGCGGACGAAAAAAACAGCGCGAGCAAAGATGCAGCAACTCGTGGCAACTGCACCATCAACCTGCCGCGTGGTTTATCTGCGGTCTAATCGAGATGCCAGGATGTTTATCGCGAGTATTGAAAATTCGGCTGGCCAAGGTTCGCGAGATTGATCGACGGCTGACTGCTTCTCTACGGAAGCTGCCGATCACGAACTCGCGTTGAGACGGGTTAGGGGAGGGGTCTATTTATTCCTAAAGAAAATCGTCGAGTCTTCGTAAAGTGAGTCACAAAGACTCAGCGATCAATCGAGTTGGTAGAAGGTTAGCTGCCCGCTCCGGCCCCCTCCCGTTCCATCAACTTACCCACCAACAAAACCCCCAATTCACTCAACGGGTGAATCGCCAACGCCACATCTCGTTGCTTCCCGGTCAGCTCATCCGATAGGTCCAGCAACAACGCAGTAACCGAAGAAAAAGTCTCATAGCTATTAGCAATCAACACTTCACTGCGAACATCGTCAGCAACGCTGAACAGCGTCGTCGTGTGCGGGGGAGGCGTCTACAGCGGTTCTGCGCCCGCGTTGAGGTAGTGATCAATCGCACGATGCGCCGCCTGATTCAGTTTCAGGTCGGGACCGTTCCTCAGCCTTGCACCCGTGGTGGTGTGGAGTCGGATACTGGCGTTTCTGGTTCGTCAGCGAGTTGCATGGCCGACAGCGCTTTCAGCTTGTGATGGGGGCCGGTGAAGCGTGTGTCGCCATCCAGTATCGTGAGCGTGATCCGTTCTGAAACGCACCGATGGAATGGGGTGAACATGCGTTTTTTTGGGTAGTAAACGCCGTCCGACGTCTCGGAATATTTTAAGGCGAGCATCGCTTTTTGCAGTACAGCGGGGCTGATACGACTGGCAACGCGCCACTCGGCAAGTGCGGCGTCGCGGTACATGCTGTAAGTCCGCCCTATGCATGCGCCCAGGGTGCCGCCGTAAAGGACGTTGCTCTTGAATGTGTCGGTTATGCCCATTATGTGTGCAGCAAACAGCAGAATGGCCGTCGCTACAAAACAGAGGAGGATGCTTTCCAGCAGTGCCAATACCTTGTAAGGATCAGCGGCCAGTTGGTCTTTGAGCTTAAGTCGGGTGATGGCAGTGTCGGCGTGTTTTGGCGCGTGGGTGTTAAGCGGTTTCAAGCGTTACCCCTCCTGGGTTGAGTTTTCCTGATCGAGAACAACTCGCATTTTACGTAAAGTGAAGCGGGCATCCCCGTTTTTGCTCGATTCAACTTGGTATTTCCCAACATCCCCCCATAACTACCTCTGTCTCCATTAACCGCAAGGACAAACCATGACCAACCCAACCGAAACCGCCATCCTCGCCGGCGGCTGCTTCTGGGGCATGCAAGACCTGTTGCGCCGCTACCCCGGCGTGCTGCACACGCGAGTCGGCTACACCGGTGGCGATGTGCCGAATGCCACCTATCGCAACCATGGCAACCATGCTGAGGCGATTGAAATCGTGTTTGACCCGGCGGTGATTTCCTACCGGCAGATTCTTGAGTTCTTTTTCCAGATCCATGACCCCAGCACGCCGAATCGGCAGGGTAATGATCTTGGGCCGAGCTATCGTTCGGCGATTTACTACCTGAGCGAACAGCAAAGGGATGTTGCCGAAGATACCGCGGCTGATGTGGATGCCTCCAAGCTGTGGCCAGGGCGTGTGGTCACGGAAATTGAACCCGCCAGGGAGTTTTGGGAGGCGGAGCCGGAGCATCAGGATTATCTGGAGCGGATACCGAACGGGTATACCTGCCACTTCATCCGGCCGAATTGGAAGTTGCCCAAGCGGGCGTCATCGGGGTCAGCTCCCTGAGCGCCTGCGCCCAGCCAAGGACGAAGATGTCCAAGCCTCAAATGGCGCAAAAAACGCAAACAGGTCATGCAGGATGGCCGGCGTGGTCATCACTGCCTACGTCCTTGTCGTCAGAAAAGTCGCCATTTCAGTGCTTTGGCCAAGTGCCATCGCTCGTTAGGTAGGAATGGCCAAGTCCGGTTGATTCAAATCCCTTCCTGCTCCATCAGCCTGGCCGACAGCGCTTTCAGCTTGAAATAGGGGCCTGCGAAGCGCGTGCCCCCATCCAGTGTGGTGAGCGTGATCCGCTCTGAATCGCACCGATGGAATGGGGTGAACATGCGTTTTTTCGGGTAGTAAACGCCTTCCTGCGTCTCGGAATACTTCAAGGCGAGCATCGCGTTTTGCAGTGCAGTGGGGCTGATATGCCGGGCAATGCTCCACTCGGAAAGTGCCGCGTCGTGGTAAATCCAGTACGTCGCGCCTATACATGCGCCCAGTGTGCCGCTATAGAGGACGTTGCTCTTGAATGTGTCGGTTATGCCGACGCTTTGTGCAACGAACAGCATAAGGGCCGTCGTTACCAAACAGAGGAGGGTGCTTTCCAGCAATGCCAATCCCTTGAAAGGGTCTACGGCCAGTTGGTCTTTGAGCTTAAGTCGTGTGATGGCCGTGTCGGCGTGTTTTGGCGCGTGGGTGTCAAGCGGTTTCAAGCGTTACCCATCCTGGGTTGAGTTTTCCTGATCGAGAACGGCTCGCATTTTACGCAAAGTGAAGCGGCTGTGTAGGACGTTTTCCTTGGGCCCCATCTCTATCGTTTGCCGCCTCACCGGCTCCCCCTTTACTCCGGCTTCTTGTAGGCCTTGTACTCGTTCTGCAGCACGATATGGTCCGCCACGTATTTCGCGTCGTGCCACACCCCATAGATAAACGACGACGCACGGTTCACCAGATTCGGCAGGCCCAAAAAGTAAACGCCGCTTTGCGCCGAGATTCCGCGTTTGTGGAACGGCTCGCCTTTCTCATCAAACGCATCCACCTTCAACCAGCTGAAATCGAACTTGAAGCCGGTTGCCCAGAGAATGGTGGTTACACCGGCTTCAGCCAGGTTGAGGCTGAGGATCGGATCAAGCAGGCATTCCGGGTCGGGCAGCAGTTCCCAGGCTTGCGGTTCCAGCGGGAATGGCAGGCCGTTGGCTTCGATATACGCATCCGCATCACGCAGTACATCAAAATACGCACGATCCCCTTCGGCCACGTTTTCGGCCAGGCCCGGTTGGAAGGTCATGACGCCGTCCTCCCAATTCTGGGTAACGCCTACCAGGTGAATGCCTTGGTGCGCCAGTCGGCGGAAGTCGACGGTCTTGCCGCCTTCATAGCCACTCACTGCAAACGCCACGTGCTTTTTCTTCGGCTGGATTTTGACTTCGTCCCACAAACCCAATGCGCCCAGCCACCAGCAGTAGTCGCGGCTGCGGTAGGCGCGGGGTGGGCGATAGTGTTCGCCGACGGAGAGGTACACGGTTTTGCCGGCCTTTTGCAGTTCTTCGGCGATTTGTGAGCCTGAGGCGCCGGCGCCCACTACGAGTACGGCGCCTTCGGGGAGTTGGCCGGGGTTTTTGTAGGTGGACGAGTGCAGTTGGTGAATCGGTGCGGTGGTAGGGACGATGTTGGGGATTGAGGGGCGTTGGAACGGGCCGGTGGCGGCGACGACGTTGGTGGCTTCGATCACGCCGGCCGAGGTCGTGACTTTGAAGCCGGGGCGGCCGAGGTGGCGCTCTACTTGTTGCACTTCTACGCCAGTGCGCACCGGAGCCTGGAGTTTGTCGACGTAGGCTTCGAAGTAGTCGGCCATGCGTTCTTTGGGCGGGAAGGCTTCGGGGGAGAGGCCTTCGAAGGTCAGGCCGGGGAAGCGGTCGTGCCAGGCGGGGCCGTTGGCGACCAGGGAGTCCCAGCGTTCGGAGCGCCAGCGTTCGGCGATGCGGTGGCGTTCGAGCACGATGTGGGGCACGCCCATCAGGGACAGGTGTTCGCTCATGGCGACGCCGGCCTGGCCTGCGCCGACTACTAGGGTGTTGATGGTTTCGACGGTCATTGGCGTTTCCTGGAAAGTAAGAGGTTTATTAGCAACACCGAGGGTCCACATTGGGTCTGCTGTGTTTTCGAGTTCGCATTTAAGGCTTGAGCAACTCGGCCACCGCCGTCAGCGCCAATTCATATCCCAACGCCCCCAGCCCGGCGATCACACCGGTGGCGGCCCTGGACACGTAGGAGTGATGCCGAAAGCGCTCGCGCTTCCAGATATTGCTCATGTGCGCTTCGATGATCGGGCCGCCGAAGGCCAGCAGCGCGTCAAGGATCGGCACTGAGCTGTAGCTGAGGCCGGCGGCATTGATCACCAGGGCGTCGCTGTTCAGGCGCGCCTCTTGAATCCAGTCCACCAGCACGCCTTCGTGGTTGCTTTGGCGAAAGTCCAGGGTCAGGCCCAACTCGCCGGCGTGGCGTTGGCAGCGGGCTTCGATGCTGGCGAAGCTTTCGTTGCCGTAGGTGCCGTGCTTGTCCAGCCCGTAGAGGTTGGCATTAGGGCCATTGAGGAAGTACACGCGGTGGGGCATGACGGGCTCCAGGTTATTCGGCGACGGTCAGCACGACTTTGCCGACGTTGGCGTTGGCTTCCAGCAGGCGATGGGCATCGGCCGCTTGAGACAGGGGCAACTGCGCGTGGATCTGTGGGCGCACCACACCGGCCGCCAGCCAGGGCAACACGCGCGAGCGGATACACGCCGCCAGGCGGGCTTTTTCAGCGTGGCTTTTGGGGCGCAGGGTGGAGGAGGTGAGGCTGAGGTTTTTGCGCATCAGCACCTGCAAGTCCAACTCGATGTTCGCGCCTTGCAGGAATGACAGGCTCACATGCCGCCCGCCCATGGCCATGGCCGCCAGATTGCGCGCGACATAGGGGCCGCCGACGTTATCCAGCACCACGTCGACGCCGCGTCCTTGGGTGCAGTCGTGCACCACCGCGACGAAGTCTTCCAAATGGCGGTCAATCGCACGCCATACACCCAGCGCTTGCAGCATCGCGACCTTTTGCGGGCCGCCTGCGGTGGCGATCACCCGCGCCCCCGCAGCCTGCGCACACTGCACGGCAAAGCTGCCGACGCCACTGGCGGCGCCGTGGATCAGCACGCTGTCGCCGCTGCGCAGGCGCCCGAGCTCAAACAGGGTGTGCCACACCGTGAACGCCGCTTCCGGAACCGCAGTGGCAGCGTGCAGCGATAATCCCGCCGGCACCGGCAGGCAGTGCGCCGCCTGGGCCACGCAGTACTCGGCGTAGCCGCCGCCGTTGAGCAAGGCCATCACGCGATCGCCCACCGCACATTCATCCACGCGGCTGCCCACCGCGACCACAATGCCCGCCGCTTCCAGGCCCAGCACATCGGTAACGCCGGGTGGGATTGCTGAGCCGCTGCGTTGCATCAGGTCGGGGCGATTGACCCCGGCCGCCACGACGCGAATCAGCACCTCACCGGGTTGCAAAGCCGGCACAGGGCGTTCCACCACCTGCAGCACTTCAGGGCCACCGGGCTCACGGGCAATCACCGCTTTCATACGGATACGGTCCAGTCGTCCGGCACCACGGCGATCACATCGATCTCCATCAGCCACTCCGGCTGGCCAAGGCCGGAAATCACCAGGCCGGTGGAAATCGGGAACACACCTTTGAGCCATTTACCGACCTCCTGGTACACCGGCTCGCGGTAGCGCGGGTCGATCAAATAAGTGGTGGTCTTGACGATGTGCGACAGGTCCGAGCCCGCCTCTTCGAGCAGTTGCTTGACGTTCTTCATCGCCTGTTCGGCCTGGGCGCGCGGGTCGCCGAGGCCGATCAGGTTGCCGTCGAAATCGGTACCGATCTGGCCGCGCACATAGATGGTGTTGCCGGCGCGCACGGCCTGGCACAGGTCGTTGTCCAGCGCCTGGTTGGGATAAGTCTGTTTGGTGTTGAACATGCGGATGCGGGTGTGGGTAGGCATATCGAAGGGCTCGTGGTAAGCGGGATGAAACCAGCTTCACATCGCCCCCTCTCGGGCGAAACCAGCATTTGCGCGGGGTAGTGCTTAGGAAAAACCGAAGCCCCTGTAACTCATCGGCTCGCCCATGACCCGGCACGAACCCTGCAACGCTCGCCGTACAGTCATTGTTGAGGGGCAGGCGTCATGCTCAGTCGTATTACTCAGCGTCAACTGGAGTATTTCGTCGCGTCGGGAGAGGCGGGCAGCATCAGTGCTGCGGCCGAACGCATTCATGTGTCATCGCCGTCGATCTCGGCGGCGATCACCCATATGGAAGCTGAGTTGGGCATCCAGTTGTTTATCCGCCACCACGCCCAGGGCATTTCCCTCACGGCGGTGGGGCGTCTGGTGATGCTGGAGGCCAAGCAGATCCTGGAGCAGATGAGCAACCTCTACACCATCGCTTCGGAGTCACTGAACACCGTGCGCGGGCCATTGCGGGTCGGATGCCTGGAGTCGCTGGCGCCGATGATCACGCCGGAATTGGTATTCGGTTTCGGCCGTGCGTTCCCCGGTGTGCGCTTGACCCAGGCCGAAGGCAATCATGAGGAACTGCTGGAAAAACTGCGCAGTGGCGAACTGGATATCGCCCTGACCTACGACCTGGTGACCAGTCCGGATATCGACTTCCAACCCCTCGCGCACCTGCCGCCGTATGTGATGGTGGGCGAGTATCACCCGCTGGCGAGCTTGCCCGCGGTCAGCATGCAAGACCTCGAGGCCTACCCGGTGGTGCTGCTGGATACGCCCTGGAGCCGCGACTATTTCCTCAGCCTGTTCATCCAGGCGGGCACCACGCCGAACATCATCATGCGTTCCACCAACCTCGAAACGGTGCGTGCCATGGTCGGCAATGGCATTGGCTATTCGTTTGCGAACGCGCGGCCCAAATCGAATATGTCCCAGGACGGCAAACGCGTGATCCGCCTGCGCCTGGCCGGTACACATCGGCCGATGAAGCTGGGTTACGCCACGGCGAGCAACACCCAGTTGTCCCGTGTGGTGTCGGCGTTTGCCGAACGCTGCCGCATGTTTGTCTCCGACCAGTACATCCCCGGCATGGCGCCGCCGAGCTTTTTTGACCCGCATGCGGTGCGGGTGTTGAGTGATGTGAGCTGAGATTGCACCAATAGATGGCGTGGGCGGTGAGGCGAATTCAGACGTGCACCATTTCGGCCAGTGCATGCTCTCTCCAGAACACAGCAGGGCAAATGTGGGAGCGGGCTTACCCTCTCCCACAGTGGATTTTTGCTTCGCTCAGGACTGCATAGGTTCTGCCTACCCAGTGCCCCGGCTTTTACGAATTGACCCCAAGACCCCGCCGCCACGACTCTCATCCCATCGAGGCAGACCCACTTCATTTTTTGCAAGGCGCAGCGACGATGACATTCGACTGGAATTACATGTTTGGTTTGCTGGCTGATGCCGAGTTCTGGCGTGCGACGTGAACGGTGATCAAGCTCAGTACCCTGACTTGGGTGTTGAGCATCGGCCTAGGCTTTCTGCTGGCGCTGGCCAAGCAGTCCAAGCATGGCCTGCTAAGCGTGCCGGCGCGGGGGTATATCTGGTTGTTCCGCAGCCTGCCGCTGTTGGTGCTGCTGATCTTTATCTACAACTTGCCCCAGGCATTGCCGGGCACCTCGGCGGTGCTGGCCGACCCGTTCTGGTCCGGCTTGTTGGCGCTGGTGATCTGCGAAACGGCTTATGTGGCCGAGATCCATCGCGGTGGCTTGCTCTCGATTCCCAAGGGCCAAGGCGAAGCGGCGCGGGCGTTGGGGCTGAGGTTTTTCGGTACCCAATGGCGCGTGGTGATCCCCCAGGCGCTGCGTGTGGCGTTGCCGTCGCTGGCCAACGAATACATTTCCATCGTCAAGCTCACCTCGTTGGTGTCGGTGATCTCTCTGACCGAGATCCTGATGGTCGGCCAGCGCCTGTACTCGCAGAACTTCCTGGTGATCGAAACCATGGCGGCGGTGGCGTTCTTCTATGTGTTTATCGTCACGGTGTTCGACTTTTTGCTCAAACGCCTGGAGCGCTTTCTCGACGTCAACCAGCGCAATGTCTCCCGCGTGCCGGATGCACACGTGCTGGCCTTGGCTACCCAACAGCGCACCGCCCTGCAACGCCCGGAAAGTAACGGCGCAGCGGCGCTGCAAGCCTCGCGGTTGCACAAGGCCTACAACGACATCGAGGTGCTGGGTTCGGTCAACCTGCTGATTCAGCCGGGTGAAGTGGTGTCGGTAATCGGCCCGTCGGGCTCCGGCAAGACCACGCTGATCCGCCTGCTCAACGGCCTCGAGCAACTGGACAATGGTGAGGTTCATATCAATGGCCTGCCGTTCATCCACCTGAACAAGGTGGGCGCGCAAAAGCCCCAGTACATCGAGCACGCCGAGCATCGCCTGAACATCGGCATGGTGTTCCAGAGCTTCAACCTGTTCCCGCATTTGAGCGTGCTCGACAACCTGCTGATGGCGCCGAAGTACCACCGCCTGGGTCGCACCGACGCGCTCAAGCAACAGGCATACGCGCTGCTGCACAAGGTCGGCATGCTCGACCATGCCTGGAAGTACCCGCACCAGTTGTCCGGCGGCCAGCAGCAACGCGTGGCCATCGCCCGCGCCTTGATGATGCGCCCGCAAATCATGCTGTTCGACGAGCCCACCTCGGCCCTTGACCCGGAGAAAGTCAATGAAGTGCTGCAGGTGATCGAAGCCCTGGCCGGGGAGGGCATCACCATGGTGATCGTCACGCACGAGATGAATTTCGCGTTCAAGGTCTCTGATCGGATCGTGTTTATGGAGAAGGGGCGTGTGGTCTGCGATGACACGCCCGAGGTGTTGCGCCGCGGCCAGAACCCACGCGTGGAGGCGTTCCTCAAGGACGTCTCGCTGGCGTGATCTCTTTAACGTTCAGGAAAAAACAACATGATTGAGCAAGCACACATCGAACAATTCCAGCGCGACGGCTTCCTGGTGGTAGAAGGCGTGTTGTCGCTGGACGAAGTGGCCGCGCTGCAGCATGACTTCGACCAGTGGGTAGAAGAGAGCCGCAGCCATGACCAAGGCTGGGGCGCCACCGTGGATGGCCGCGCGCGCTTTGACCTGGAGGGTGACCACCGCGCCGATCACCCGTCGTTGCGCCGGGTGAGTTCGCCCACCGAGATTTCCCCGGCGTATCAGCGTGTGGCGTTGCACTCGCGCATGGCGGCGATTTCCGCGCAATTGGTCGGCGCCAGCGGCGCGCGTTTTCACCATAGCAAGATCAACTCGAAACTGCCCCACACCGCCACACAGGTGAAGTGGCACCAGGACTTCCTGTTCACGCCCCACAGCAACGACGACATCGTCACCGCGTTGCTGATGGTCAGTGAAGTGACCCCGCAGAACGGCCCGCTGAATGTGATCCCCGGTAGCCACAAAGGCCCGCTGTGGTCGCACTGGCAGGATCAGCGTTTCACCGGTTCGGTGGACGATGCCGTGGTCGCGCAACACTGCCAGCATCCGGTCGCCTGCTACGGCCCGGCCGGTTCCGTGTGCTTTATGCACACACGTCTTTTGCATGCTTCCAGCCCTAATGAGACCGAACTGCCGCGCACCCTGTTCATCAGCGTCTATGCCGCTGAAGACGCGCTGCCATTCGGCGAAAACCCGTTGCCCAGTACACACGCCGGCCTGCTGGTGGCCGGTGAAGAAAGTGGCTTGGTGCGTTCTACCAACAACCATATGCGCCTGCCACAGAAACCCCGTGGTGCGTCGTTCTTCGTGCAACAGGCCGGACAAGATTCTGCCACTGCCTAACCTCCTAAAACCTTGCGGGTAATGACCATGACAGCGTTTCGTAACAGTGTTCGCCCCCTTGCCGTGTGCCTGCTGGGCGCTGCGGTTGCAATGACCTCGTTGGCGGCTTCGGCGTTCCAGCAGGAAGGCAAGATCATCGCCGGTTCCGACGTGACCTTCTTCCCCTATGAGTACATGGATAACAACAAGCCTGCGGGCTTTGATATCGAGTTCATGGACGGCCTGGGCAAGGTCATGGGCCGCAAGGTCGAGACCCTCGACACGCGCTTCCCCAACTTGATCACCGGCCTGCAAGCCGGGCGTTTCGATGTGACCAACTCGTCGATGTACATCACCGCCGAGCGGGTCAAGATCATCGACATGATCCCTTACCTCAAGAGCGGCGAATCGATCCTGGCCCTCAAGGACAGCGCCTTCCAGCCCAAGACTCCGGAAGAGTTCTGCGGCCACAAGATCGGCTCCATGGGCGCTACCTCGTGGCTGGCGCAGATGAACAAGCTGTCGGCCGAGTACTGCGTGGCCAAGGGCTTGAAGCCGATCCTGATCAGCGAATACAGCACTGACCCACAAACCACCCAGGCCCTGTTGGCCCACGCGGTGGAAGCGCAAATTACCGACGCCGCCGTGGCCCGCGGTGTGATCGACAAGCTCGGTAGCCGCGTGGTGATTTCCTCCGACACCCTGATCTATCCGGTGCTGAACGGCTTCGGTGTGAAGAAGGGCAATGACACGGTGAAGCAAGCCTTGCTCGACGGTCTGGAGAAATACCGCGCCACGCCTGAATACGCGGCCTTGCTGAAGAAGTACAACTTCGAGGCGCCGACTGAGGCCGACCTCGCGGCGCTGATGCCGAAGTAACCCTACCGCGCGGCCGCAGCCTTGCGGTCGCGCTCTGAGGAGTCCGATCCATGGCGTTATCCCTCGAAGAACAGACACGCATCGACCTGGCGGCGACCTTTCGCATCATCGCCCACCTAGGCATGCATGAAGCGGTGGCCAACCACTTCAGCGCCGCGGTGTCGGCCGATGGCAAACAGTTTTTGCTCAACCCGAAGTGGAAGCACTTCTCGCGTATTCGCGCCAGCGACCTGGTGTTGTTGAACGCGGACGATCCCGCCTGTGCCGACAACCCAAATGTGGATTCGACGGCCTGGTCGATCCATGGGCAGATCCATCGGCTGCTGCCGCACACCCGCGCCGTGCTGCATTTGCACCCGGTGTACACCACCGCGGTGGCGTGCCTGGCCACGCCGCATATCCCGCCGATCGACCAGAACACCGCACGCTATTTCAACCGCGTGGCGGTGGATGAACTCTACGGCGGCATGGCCGATACGGAGGCCGAAGGCGCGCGCCTGGCCGGCCTGCTTGATGGCAAAACCCGGCTGTTGATGGGTAACCACGGCGTGATGGTGACCGCTGCGTCCATCGGTGAAGCCTTTGACGATATCTGGACCCTGGAGCGCTCTTGCCAGATCCTCGTGACGGCCTGGTCCACCGGGCAGCCGCTGCGGGTGTTGTCCGATGAAGTGGCGGAGAAAACTGCGCGGAGCTGGGAAGGCATCGCGGATTTCTCACGCCGGCATTTTGAAGAAATGAAGCAAATGATGATCGACGCCGACCCCTCGGTACTCGATTGAGGAACGCCCCATGACCTTTTCCGTTGTCGCCCGCTGCGCCGAGACCGGCCAGTTGGGCATTGCGATCAGCTCGTCGAGCATTGCCGTGGGGGCGCGTTGCCCCTGGCTGCGTGCGGGTGTGGGCGCGGTAGCGTCGCAGAACATCACCTTGCCGAGCCTGGGGCCGCAAGTGCTGGATTTATTGGAGCAGGGCATGGCGCCGAGTGAGGCGCTGGCGGCAGTGTTCGCAGGGCAGGAGCACAGTGATTATCGCCAGGTGACGGTGATTGACCGCCAAGGTCGTACCGCGCACTTCAGCGGTGCGCAGACCTTGGGGATTCACGCGGCGGTCAGTGGTGAACAGTGTGTGGCGGCGGGGAATATGCTGGCCAATCCAGGCGTGATTGGCGCCATGGTGCGGGCTTTCGAACAGGCCTCGGGGCACCTTGCCGACCGACTGCTGGCGGCGATGCACACGGCGGTGGCTGAAGGCGGCGAGGCGGGGCCAGTGCATTCGGCGGCGCTGCTGGTGGTCGACGACGTGCTCTGGCCCATCGTCAACCTGCGCGTCGATTGGGCGGATAAAGACCCTATCGGCACGCTCGACAAACTCTGGCAGGCCTATCGCCCGCAATTGCAGGACTACATCGACCGCGCCCTCAACCCGCACATTGCTCCCGGCTATGCGGTACCAGGGGATGACCGATGACCAGCAGTCGCGACCTGCTGGCGCAACTGGTGCGCTTCGACACCACCAGTCGCGAATCCAACCTGGCCTTGATCGACTGTGTTCGCACCTATTTGCAGGACCACGGTGTGACCTGCGAGCTGGTCTACAACGAACACAAGAGCAAGGCCAACCTGCTGGCGACCATCGGCCCGGCTGATGTGCCCGGCATCGTGTTATCCGGGCATACCGATGTGGTGCCGGTGGACGGCCAGCGCTGGAGCGTGGCGCCGTTCGAGCTGACGGAGAAAGGCGGCAAGTTGTACGGGCGTGGTACCGCCGATATGAAGGGCTATATCGCCTGCGTGTTGGCGTTGGTGCCGGCGTTGGTACAGGCGCCGCTGCGTATGCCGGTGCATATCGCGCTGTCCTATGACGAAGAGGTGGGTTGCCTCGGCGTGCGTTCGTTGCTTGAGCGTTTTCATGGGCAGGCGGTCAAGCCGTTGCTGTGTGTGATCGGCGAACCCACCGAACTCAAGCCGGTGCTCGGCCACAAGGGCAAGTTGGCGATGCGTTGTGACGTGCATGGCGCGGCCTGCCATTCGGCGTATGCGCCGTCCGGGGTGAATGCCATCGAATATGCCGCGCGGTTGATCGGTGAGCTGGTGCGGCTCGGCGAGTCACTCAAGGCACCGCGGCATCTGGATGAACGTTTTGATCCGCCGTTTTCCACGGTTCAGACCGGACTGGTCAACGGCGGCAAGGCGTTGAATATCGTCCCGCAGAATTGCACGTTTGATTTTGAAGTGCGCGCGCTGCCGGCCCAGGATCCCTGGCAGGTGGCGCAGCAGTTACGCGCCTATGCCGAACAGACTCTGCTGCCCGCGATGCAGGCGGTGAACGGGCAGTGCGCGATCAGTATCAGCGAGCTGTCCAGCTACCCGGGGCTGGCGACTTCTCTGGACAGCCAGGCCGCCGGATGGATCGCGCAGTTTTGTGGCTCGCGAGACTTCGGCACGGTTGCGTTTGGCACCGAGGGCGGGTTGTTTGATCAAGCTGGCATTCCCACCGTGGTGTGCGGGCCGGGGAGCATGGAGCAGGGGCATAAGCCGGATGAATTTATCAGCGTGGAACAACTGGAGGCCTGTGACCGAATGCTGGAGCGGGTGCTTGCGTTCGTGCGCCCGTAGGCGGCGGGGGAAATCGCGAGAGCCTGTATAAAACGCTGAAAGGCGGTTCTAAAACGCGCTATGAGACGATTCAGAAACTGATGCTGTCGTTAGGCGTGGAACTGACGGTGCAGCCGATTGCGGCGGTGGCAAGCAAGAAAACCGCCAGAGCAAAGCGGGCTGCGGCCGGTAAACCCTGCCACGTGGTTTAGCGAGCGACCACATCCCTGAAAACACCGAGGCCCCCTGTGGGAGGGGGCTTGCTCCCGATAGCGGAGTTTAAGTCGATACATTTCTGGCTGACACACCGCAATCGGGAGCAAGCCCCCTCCCACATTGGATTGATTGTGTTTTGGAGGTCGGGCCTCCCTTAGAACCCAGCTCTTCAGCGCACCAGGCAAGGCTGCTTGTTGTTAAAACTCCACCCCGGAATCAAAAACTGCATCGCCACGCTGTCATCCCGTGCGCCAAGGCCCATGCCTTTGTACACCTCGTGGGCCTTGGCCACGGCGTCCATGTCGATGTCCACGCCCAGGCCAGGCTTGGCCGGCACCTTCACATAACCGCCTTCGATTTTCAGCGGCTCCTTGGTCAGGCGTTGGCCGTCCTGCCAGATCCAGTGGGTGTCGATGGCGGTGATATCGCCCGGTGCGGCGGCGGCCACTTGGGTGAACATCGCCAGGGAAATGTCGAAGTGGTTGTTGGAGTGCGAGCCCCAGGTCAGGCCCCAGTCGTTGCACATCTGCGCCACGCGCACGGAGCCCTGCATGGTCCAGAAGTGTGGATCGGCCAGGGGGATGTCCACCGATTGCAACTGGATCGCGTGGCCCATTTCGCGCCAGTCGGTGGCGATCATGTTGGTGGCGGTTTTCAGGCCCGTGGCGCGACGGAATTCAGCCATGACTTCGCGGCCCGAGTAACCATTTTCGGCGCCGCAGGGGTCTTCGGCGTAGGCGAGCACGTGGTGTTGGTCGCGGCATAGGCGGATGGCTTCTTTGAGTGACCAGGCGCCGTTTGGGTCCAGTGTGATGCGTGCATCGGGGAAGCGTTCGGCGAGGGCGGTGACGGCTTCGATTTCTTCGTCGCCGCTTAAAACGCCGCCCTTGAGTTTGAAGTCGTTAAAGCCGTATTTGGCTTTGGCGGCTTCGGCCAGGCGCACCACGGCTTCGGTCGTCAGGGCTTTTTCATGGCGCAGGCGGAACCACTCGTCGTCACTGTCCGCCTCGTTGCGGTAGGCCAGGTCGGTGGCGTTGCGGTCGCCCACATAGAACAGATAGCCGAGCATCTTCACCGCGTCACGCTGCTGGCCCTCGCCGAGCAATGCGGCCACCGGCACTTCGAGGAACTGCCCCAGCAGGTCGAGCAGGGCGGCCTCCATCGCGGTGACGGCATGGATGGTGATGCGCAGGTCAAAGGTTTGCAGGCCACGACCAGCCGAATCCCGTGAGGCAAACGTGCTGCGCATTTGGTTGAGGATGCGTTGGTATTGGCCGATGGGTTGGCCGATCACCAGGCTGCGGGCGTCTTCCAGGGTTTCGCGGATGCGTTCGCCACCGGGCACTTCACCAACGCCGGTGTTGCCCGAGCTGTCCTTGAGAATCACGATGTTGCGGGTAAAAAACGGCCCGTGGGCGCCGCTGAGGTTGAGCAGCATGCTGTCGTGGCCGGCGACGGGGATGACCTGGAAGTGGGTGACGACTGGAGTATTCATGGCAAATTCCTAAAGAGGCTCAAAGAGGTTTGCTGAGGGCCGCGCCGGTTGGCGCTACGTCTGGCGACGTCAATGGGGCAGAGGGCGCGGTCTTGGCGAAAAACACCAGGATCGCCGCCAGCACTGAGGTACCGGCCAGGCCGTAGAGGCCGCCTTGGATCGAGCCGGTGGTCTGCTCCAGAAAGCCGAAAGTGGTCGGCGCAACGAAGCCGCCCAGGTTGCCGATGGAGTTGATCAGCGCGATCACGGCAGCGGCAATGCGTACATCCAGATAACCCTGGGGGATCGGCCAGAACAGCGAAGACGCCGACTTGAACCCTATGGCCGCAAAGCAGATCGCCACAAAGGCAAACACTGGCCCGCCGGTGGTGGACATGAACATGCCGGCCGCTGCAATCAACAGCGCCGCCGCGACCCAGGCCTGTTGGAACTTGAACTTGCCCGACAGCGATGCGAAGGCATACATGGCGATGATCGAGATCAGCCACGGAATCGAGTTGAAGAGGCCCACCTGCACATCACTCAAGTCGCCCATCTTTTTGATGATGCTCGGCAGCCAGAATGTCGCCGCGTAAATGGTCAGTTGGATGCAGAAGTACAGGGCGCAGAACAGCAGGATCTGGCGGTCCTTGAGCAGCTTGCCAAGGGTCGGTTTGACGCTGGTCAGTGCCTCACGCTGGCGTTGCTCCTCGTCGATGGCGCCGACCAGTGCGTCCTGTTCTTCGCGAGTCATCCATTTGGCGTCGTGGGGCTTGGAGTCCAGCCAGAACCACACGAAGAAACCGATCACCACCGAGGCCAGGCCTTCGATGGCGAACATCCATTGCCAGCCGTGGAAGCCAAAGCCTTCGATCTGCAATAGCACACCCGACAGCGGGCCAGAGATCAACGAGGCCACCGCCGAGCCGCTAAGGAAAATCGCAATGGCTTTACCGCGCTCTGCGCCCGGCAACCAGCGTGTGAAGTAGTAGATCACTCCTGGGAAGAAGCCAGCTTCGGCCACGCCCAGCAGAAAGCGCAGGATGTAGAAGTGGGTTTCGTTTTGGATGAAGGCCATCATCGTCGCGACGATGCCCCAGGTGAACATGATGCGGGTCAGCCAGATACGCGCGCCGACCTTTTGCAGCAGCATGTTGGAGGGCACTTCGAACAGGGCATAACCGATGAAGAACAGCCCGGCACCGAACCCATAGGCCGCTGCGCCGATGCCCAAGTCGTGCTCCATGTGCGTGCGCACAAAGCCGATATTGACCCGGTCGATGTAGTTGAGGATGAACATGATCACGAACAGTGGGAGCACATGGCTCTTCACTTTGCGCACGGCGCGCGCGAGGATCGGATCACTGTGTGGAGCGGCAGATGCATGGCTTGAATTGTTCACAATTCAAAACTCCCCCTGATTATTTTTATGCGGGTTTGCGTGTTTTGTTGATAGACATCATACAAGTGGATTTCTGGAATTCGCAATCCAGTGATTGATGTTTTTGTGTTTATAAGGTCGTTGCTGGAATGATTTTTTTTGTTATTAGCCAATGTTTATTGAGGTTTTGTCCGGGTTTTAGGCGTTGAAATGCCACAATATTGAAGGTGACGGTAACCGTCGAGCGAGTCCGCCATCAGATTGGTTGTCATACAAGCTGGATGGTTTTTCAATCAACCTCGGCGGCGTCCTTTGTCTGGGTGTTAAGCTCGCTCCAGCCCAACCCCGTGGACTTGCAGTAATGCCCAATGAAACCCCAACCCCCGTGCGTAAACGCTCCACCAACCTGGCCCAGGGCGTGGTCGACGCCCTGACCCAGCGCATCCTGCTCGGCCAGTTGAAACCCGGCGAAAAGCTGCCGTCGGAATCCACCATCGTGCTGGAGCATGGCGTCAGCCGGACGGTGGTGCGCGAGGCGCTCTCCAAGTTGCAGGCGTCGGGGCTGGTAGAGACGCGTCACGGCATCGGCACCTTTGTGCTGGAGCAGAGCGCCCAACAAGGCTTGCGCCTGCATGTGGACACGGTCGCCAGCGTGCGCAACATGTTGGAACTGCGCCTGGGCCTGGAGGTGCAAGCGGTGGCGCTGGCTGCACTGCGTCGCACCGATGCTCAACTGGCCCACATGCGCGAAGCACTGGACGACTACCAGGCCTCTCTCGCCAACAACGACAGCTGCGTGGAAGAGGACAAACGCTTCCACCAGCAGATCGCCGAAGCCACCGGCAATACCTTCTTCACCGAAATCATGTTGCACCTGGGTAATGCGATGATTCCGCGCACTCAGGTGAAGGTGGACGAACGTGGCGGGGCGGACTTTGCCAAACTCGGGCAACTGGCGAACCTGGAGCATGAGGCGATTTTCAATGCGATCAAACGCCAGGATCCGGACGCCGCACGCGCCGCCATGGTGTTGCATCTGACTAACAGCCGGGATCGATTTTCCGGGGAATGATAAGGAACACAGGTTGAACGAACACACCTTGTCCATGCGCCTGGAGCGCGTGGCAGCGCATGTGCCGAATGGCGCGCGTCTGGCCGATATCGGCTCGGACCATGCCTATCTGCCGGTGGCGTTAGTGCGCCGCGGCGTGATCGACGCGGCGCTGGCGGGAGAGGTCGCGACCACACCGTTCCAGGCGGCCGAACGGACCGTGCGTGACAATGGCCTGGAGCAGCAGATTACTGTGCGCCTGGCCGATGGCTTGGCGGCCATCGAGGCGCGTGACGGCATCACGGCCATCAGCCTCTGCGGCATGGGCGGTGAGACGATCCGCGACATCCTTGAGGCCGGCAAAGCTCATCTGAGCGGCGCTGAGCGGCTGATCCTGCAACCCAATGGCGGTGAGCAGCCGCTGCGCCTTTGGTTAATGCGCAATGGCTATCGCATCGTCAGCGAAGAGCTGTTGCATGAAAACCGCTTTTACTACGAAATCATCGTCGCTGAGCGCGCAGACCCTGTGGTGTATACCGCCGAACAACTGTTCTTCGGCCCGTTACTGATGCAGGCCCGTAGCCCGGTGTTTTTGGCTAAGTGGCAGCGCGCGTTACGCCTGAGGCAGAAGACCTTGGCTGCCTTTGAGCGTGCGCAGGCGGTGCCCGAGGCGAAGCTCCAAGAGATTAGCCAGCAGATCCGGTGGATGCTCACACTGCTGGCTTGATACACACCCATTCAACCGTGATAAATCAGGAACCCCGCAATGGCAGACGCTACCGACCACGCCTTCTACGATCGCGCCGACGCGCACATCGAACTGTCGAACGAACAACTGAAAACCTTCGAAGACCTCGGCCAAGTCAGCGCTTCAATGATGTTCGGCACGACGCGGTTCAACGCCTGGGCGTGCGCACGCAACTTCAAGTCCGGTGAGCACATGGCCGAGGAGCGCGAGGCGATGCTCAAGTATTTTTGTGATCAGTATCGGTTGATGCTTGAGGACAATCTGGACGATCACATCAAGAACTTCAGTCGCTACATGCAGGCCAAATAGTCATTGCTCACTGCCTCTCACATAAAGCGCGGCGCCCTTCAAGTTTGGCTGGTTTGCGGCCGATAGGATGCCTGTGAATAAAGGTGTTCTGGACTGCACCTGGGCCAGTCGTCTCCGGCGGTTACAGCAGTCTTGCCAACACTGAGTGCTTTTGCCCCATTTTCGAGCACTCCATCGGCTCCAAAAGCGTGCCGCCCGCCCTGTTTCAGGGCTGTTGGTCAGCGGCCCGTATCTTGCTAGAGCCAAGCTAATCAATGACATGGCACTTTGCCGTTAGTCATTTCACGGCTTGGCCCACCGTGCACCACGTGGGTTGTTTGAGGGAGTAGTCGGACATGCACAGCTTGTTATCACCCGGTATCCGCCTGCTCGGACGTATGGGGTTTGCGCGCAAATTCCAAGTGTTGTTTTTCCTGTTCATGCTGCCCCTGGCTGGGAGCCTCTGGATGATCGGCCAGGACTATCGCGATAAATTAGGCGTGATTTCCACCGAGCAGTCCGGCGTGCGCCAACTGTTGGCCCTGGATGCACTGGACGGTCAATTGACGGCTCAGCGCAACCTGGCTGCGCGTTGGAAAGCGGCGGACATCCTGCACGCGCCGACGCCGGCGGCGAAGGCGGCGATGGACAAGGTCGATACGAATTTCCCGCTGATCCAGCAAAGCCTGCAAGCCTTGGGCGATGAGCTCAAAGCGCAGAACGCCAGCGCCGACATCCTCGCGCGCTACGAGGCGTTGCAGGCCACCGTCAAAGGCATGGACTCCGCTTCGCTGCGCACCGTGGGTTGGTGGCCGGATGGCTACGACCGTTTCACCTCGGCGCTGAGCGCGATGCAAACCCTGCGCGAACAGATCACCCTGGACGCCGGGCTGATCCTCGATCCCTGGCTGGAAACCTACATGCTCATGCAGATGGGCACACAGCAGACGCCAGACCTGATCGAGCGTATCGGTCGTATGGCGGGCGTCGGGCAGTCGTCCATTGCTTCGGGGCAGTTCACCTTGCAAAGCCGTTTGCAGATGCGCGACCTGCGCAGCCGCATTGGCGACGCGCGCGACCAGTTGGCCAAGGCGGCGGCGGCGCTCAAGGCCAAGCAATTCGACGGCATGGAGCCCTGGACTGCGCAGTACGACAACAGCCTGCAACTGTTGGATAACGAGCTTAAAGTGCTGGACGACGGCGTCTTCGGCGGCACCATCAAGCTCGATACCGCCGGTTTCGAGCGCAGTGTCGACGCCATGCTCGGTTCGCTCAGCGCTCTGCGCGTGCAGTCGCTGACCTCCCTGGACGAGCGCTTGAGCTACTACCACCGCAACGCGAACGAACGCTTCATTCCTCTGGCGATGACCTTCGGCGTGCTGGCCCTGGCCGCGCTGTACCTGTTCATGTGCCTGCAAGCCTCCATACAGCGCAGCGCAAGAGGCATCACCACCCTGGCCGAATCCTTGCGCGACGGTAACCTGTGCGTCGAAGTGGCGGTGGAAGGGCGGGACGAGCTGGCACTGATCAGCACCGCGCTGAACGTGGCGGTGGTGCAATTGCGCACCAGCCTGTTGGGGGTCAACCACGAAACCCAGCAGCTCGGCTCAGCGGTCCTCACCCTCAATTCGCAATCGGGCAGTACCCTCAGCGAAGTCGAAGACCAGCAGCATCAAATCAGCCAGATCGCCGCCGCCGCTACGCAGTTGGCCGCGACGTCCATGGGCGTCGCCAGAAGCTGTGAACAAGCGTCGGGCAGTGCCCAGCAAACACGACGCATCGCCGAAGACAGCAGCCGCGACAGCCAACGCACCACGGCCAGCATCCAGCAACTCAACCAACGCCTTACCGATACGGCTGACGCTTTGCAGCAAGTCAGTCAGCAGGGGCAGCAGATTCAGTCGGTGGTCGACACCATTCGCGGCATTGCCGAGCAGACCAACCTGCTCGCACTCAACGCGGCCATCGAAGCGGCCCGCGCCGGCGAGCAGGGCAGGGGCTTTGCGGTGGTGGCCGATGAAGTGCGCAGTCTGTCCCAACGCACCCAGGCCTCCACGGCGCAGATCGCCGGCACCGTCGACAGCCTGCGCGCGACCGTGAGCCAGGCCGTTACGCTGATGGGCGCCGCGTGCGAGCAAGCATTGACCGACGCCGAGTCCGTCACCGGCCTGGGCACGCGCTTGGGCGAGATTGCCGGCGCGGTGCAGAACGTCACCGACACCCTGGCGCAGATCGCCACAGCGGTGGAAGAGCAAGCGGCGACGGCGGACGAAGTGAGCGGCAACATCCAGCAAGTCGATCAGGCGGCAGGACGTTTGCTGGATGGCGCGCGAGCGGTCAACCGGGCGGCGGACACCTTGAGCAAGGGCAGCCAGGCGTTGAGTGACAACACCGCGCGGTTTCGTTTGAGCTGAGTGCTATTTGGCTGCGGTGCGCAGGACTTCAATCCACAGCGCACCTTTGCCTGAAGCCGCCTCACCCACGCGCTTCAACGCACCTGCGCCGCTGACCGCGTAGGTACCGACCTTGTCGCTTTTCTCGCCGGTCACCAGCAACCATTGGCCATTGGGAGAGAAGGCGATATTGCGCGGTTGTTTCTCTTCGACCGGGTAGTTGTCGAGAAACATCAGGCCACCTGTAGCCGCATCCACCGCAAACGCCGACACCGAGCTGCTGGTGCGCTCGCTCATCAGCAGTAGGGTGCCATCCGGGGACAAACGCAGGTCGGCGGCCCAGATGCGGGGCGTCGGGTCGTCCTTCAAATCATTGTTGCGCGCGTCCCGCACTTCGCCGTGGGCCAGTTTCAAACGCGCGGGAATGCCGTTGGCTACGCCGATCTGCGTCAGCGCGCCGGTGCTGTCGTCAATGGAAAATGCAGTGACGGTGCCGCTCATTTCGCCGACCACATACAGGTATTTACCGTTGGCTGAAAACGCCAAGTGCCGAGGCCCGGTGTTGGCCGGCACGCTCACGTAGCCGGTGCCGATCGGCGTGAGTGCGCCGGTGTTTGCCTCGAAGCGATATTGCAGCACGTGGTCGTTGCCCAAGTTGCCGGCGTAGGCAAAGCGATTGCTGGGGTCGGTGCGCAGGGAGTGCGCGTGAGGGCCGGTCTTGTAGGTGAGGATCGGCTCGGGCTTATCGACGGGCTGCACACTGAGGGTGTCGGCCCCGTAAGAGGCCGCGAGCAGATAACGTCCGGCGCGGTCGGTGGCCAGGTAGGCCATGCTTTCTGCCAGCGGGGCCTTGGAGCGTGGCGTCAACCGCCCGCTGGCTGGATCAATGCTAAAGCTCTGCACCTGAAACGGCTTGACCCGCAGCGCGGCATACAAGGTTTTACCGTCGGGGCTCAGGGCCATGGGGTTGACCTGATCACCGGCTGTTACCTGGTCAACCAGGCTCAACGCGCCGTTGCTCTCGTCCAGCCGGTACTGGGAAATCAAGCCATCGCCGGGGCTGGAAATGTACGCGAAGGTCGCAGCGTTGGCGTGTGCACTGAGTCCGCAGGCAATGGCGGCGGCCATGAGGAGGGGTTTATTCACGAAGTGAGCCTTTATTGTTATGTTTGTGATCAGTCATCGTATGACTGTATTTCTGTCTCCGCAATAGTTGGTTTTTGGGCTTACTTGGTTGTGTCTCTTGCGACGCACCGGTATGCCTGACCCACAGGATTACATGTGGTCAACAAGTGACAGTTGCTCGTCCCCTGCGGCGCGCTAGCGTTAAGGCTCTTCAGGCATTTCACGTAGAGCAGCGGATGCGCCCCACACCTCAATCACACCGTCTGCGTCACGGCCGTTACTCGGAACACGGTCGCAGCTACCTCATCACTGCCGTGGTTCATCAGCGCCAGCGCTTATTCACTGACCTTTACCTGGGTCGCCTGCTGGTTGCCGAATTCCGGCAGGCTCATGAACTGGGACTGGTCGATTCACTGGCCTGGGTCGTCATGCCTGACCACATTCACTGGTTGTTTGAGTTGAAGCAAAAGGCGTTGGCAGACGTGGTGCGACGTATTAAGTCGCGCAGTACGCTGGTCATTAACCAGCGTCGTCAAAGTAAAGAGCGTGTTTGGCAACCCGGCTATCACGATAGGGCAGTGCGTGCGGACGATGATCTTCGCAAGATGGCGCGTTACATCATTGCCAACCCTTTACGAGCTGGCCTGGTGGAGCGCGTGGGGGATTATTCGTTGTGGGATGCGGCGTGGCTATGAATAAGAGGGGAGAATTCCTGTGTTTGGCAGACTTCCCTGGGGAGCAGGTTTTTGTGGTGGGCAGGCTTCTCTGGTGAGCAGGTTTCTGTAGTGAGCAGGCTTCTTATTGAGTGGTTTTTGTAGTGAGCAGGCTTCTTACAGTGAGCAGTGGCTTTTGTGGTGAGCGGGCTTGCCCCGCGCTGGGCTGCGAAGCAGCCCTAAAACCTGCCAGCGCGATCTACCTGACGAAACGCGGTGTTCTTGATGGGGCCGCTTCGCAGCCCAGCGCGGGGCAAGCCCGCTCACTACAGAAAGCTTATTTGCTACCTACAGCAGGCTGACCACAAAAAGCTTATGTGCCACCTAAACGCAGGCTGACCAAAAAAAGCCCGCACATCACAAGAGCGGACGTGCTTTGCGCTGCTGTTCCTTCTTGCCGATTCAGGAACCTTCAGGGCGCACAGGGCTCACTTGTTAGGTCGCCCTGTTTCATTGCCGAAAGGAATCCGCATGCTGTCAGCCTCGCCAGCCATTCCCCAGTACGCCCCCGTCGAACGCGAACTCAGCCTGCGTGCCGTCGTCACCGGCACCGTGCTCGGTATTTTGCTCACACCATCCAATGTGTACGCCGGCTTGAAGATCGGCTGGTCGTTCAACATGTCGATCATCGCCCTGCTGGTGGGTTATGCGATCTGGCAAGGCCTGGCTAAGCGTTCCACCGAGCAACTGCCGTGGACCTTGCATGAGAGCAATATCAACCAGACCGTCGCCTCGGCCGCCGCTTCGATCATCTCTGGCGGTTTGGTGGCGCCGATTCCGGCCTACACCTTGTTGACCGGCAACCAGTTAGACGCGTTGCCGATGATCGCCTGGGTGTTCTCGGTGAGTTTCCTGGGCATTTGGATCGCCTGGTACCTGCGCCCCTCGTTGCTCAATGACAAGGCGCTGAAGTTCCCCGAAGGCATGGCCACCCTGGAAACCCTGCTGCACATCTACAACCACGGACGCGAAGCCGCGACACGTTTGAAGGTGCTACTCAGCGCCGCGTTGCTGTCCGGATTGGTGAAGTGGGTGGACACCTTCATGTGGGCCTTTCCGCGCTGGTCGCCGACAGCCTCTTGGGAGCGTCTGACCTTTACCGCCGATCCTTCGCTGTTGCTGCTGGGGTTCGGCGGCATTATCGGTATTCGCGTCGGCCTGACTCTGCTGCTCGGCGCCTTGATTGCGTGGGGTGGCCTGGGCCCGTGGCTGCTGGCACAGAACCTGGTGACGTTGCGGGCAGACAGCAGCGGCCCGCAATTCGCTGCATTGGTGGAATGGTTGCTGTGGCCCGGTGTGAGCCTGATGGTGTGTTCCACCTTGGCCTCGCTGACGATTCGTTTGTGGGCGTTGCGCTCCTCCACTAAAGCTGACGGCGGCAAGATGTGGAGCGTGCCCAAGCCCGGGCCGGCCGCTGGTTTTATCCTGTCGATAGGCTTGGTAGTCAGTCTGCAAGCGCTGCTGTTCGGCATCAATCTGTGGATGGCATTGCTGACCATTCCCCTGGCGATCTGCCTCGCGGCCGTCGCCGCCCGCGTGGTGGGTGCCACCGGTATTCCGCCGATTGGCGCCATCGGGCAATTGTCCCAACTGAGCTTCGGCATCGTTGCTCCCGGCCAGGTGCCGATCAACCTGATGAGCGCCAACACCGCTGGCGGCTCGGCGGGACAATGTACGGACTTGATGAACGATTTCAAGGTGGGCAAAGCGATTGGTGCTACGCCGCACAAACAAGTGATCGCGCAGATCCTGGGGATTTTCATCGGCAGCATCGTTGGCGTGTTTGCGTACCTGGCGCTGATTCCGGATCCGCAGTCCATGCTGCTTACCGAAGAGTGGCCGGCGCCCGCGGTGGCGACGTGGAAAGCCGTGGCGCAAACCCTGACCCATGGGCTGGATTCATTGTCGACGAGCATCCGCTGGGCGATTGCCATTGGCGGCGGTGCAGGCGTGTTGTTGGGCGTGCTCGACAGCCTGTTGCCGGCCCATCGTTCCCGCTACTTGCCGAGTGCCGCCGCGTTAGGGTTGGCTTTTGTCCTGCCGGCTTCGGTGTCGTTGATGATGGCGATGGGCGCGGTGCTCACCTGGTTGGTGAGCTGCCGTTGGCCAAGTATCACTGAGCGCTTTGCGATTACCGCAGCGGCGGGGTTGATTGCCGGGGAGAGCATTACCGGGGTGGGCGCATCGTTGTGGCAAATGGTGGGCTAGTCGCACACCCACCGTGCCCGGGTTTACTTAGTTGGCAAATGCATACTCGCCGCCCTGTTCCAGCGCCTGACGATACGCCGGCCGCGCCTGGAACCGCTGCACCCACGCTGACAAGTGCGGGTACGCCTGCAACTTGCCCTGGGCCTTGGCGATTTCGCCGATGAAACTCATCTGGATGTCTGCACCGCTCAGCTCATCACCCAGCAGATACGGTGCGTGCCCCAGCGCATCGTTCAGATAGCCCAAATAGTTGGCGACCTCGGATTCGATGCGTGGATGCAACGGTGCACCGGCATCCCCCAGGCGTCCCACGTAGAGGTTAAGCATCAGCGGCAACATGGCCGAACCTTCGGCGAAATGCAGCCATTGCACGTATTTATCGTAGTCGGCCGAGGCAGGATCGGGTTGCAGGCGGCCGTCGCCATGGCGGCGGATCAGGTAGTCGACGATGGCGCCGGATTCGATCACCACATTGGCACCGTCTTCAATCACCGGGGACTTGCCCAGGGCGTTGATTGCCTTGAGTTCAGGCGGTGCGAGGTTGGTCTTTGGGTCGCGCTGGTAACGTTTGATTTCGTAGGGCAGGCCAAGCTCTTCCAGCAGCCACAGGATGCGCTGCGAGCGTGAGTTGTTGAGGTGGTGAACAATGATCATGGGAACTCCACGGGGCAGGGGGTGTGCATCAACAGACCGCTGGGCTGGCGCAGAGTGCCCCAGATCCCAGCGTCCTGGCGTTGGGCTGATCAGCGCACGACATCCAGCGCGGTGTATTGATTCACGTAGTGGAACTGGCTCGACGTCGACTCCAGCGTCAGGGCCACGCCCAAGTCCTCGATAAACGCACGCGAGGTCTTGTAGTCGCCCTGGTCGCACTCAAGCTTGATGGCGTCGCCGGTCAAGGAGGCAAACACCTGGCGCGCCGGGAAGCGCTCACCCACCTTGCAGATCAATGAGGTGTCGGTGGGGGTGTCGGTGGGCTTGGCGGGGACGTTCAGCATCTGCATGTCTGCGCGCAAGGTCTGGCCAGGGGCCCAACTGCTCGGCACTTTCAACTCGACTGCGAGGGTTTGCAGCACTCGCCCATCGCCGACGCCGTTCATCTTCGACTTCAACTGGATCAAGTCGGCGAGCACCAGTCGATCGACGTTGAAGGCGTTGCCGTACACCTCATTCTTCTTCAGCAAGCCGCCGTCGGCGGTGAAGGTGACCGAGGTCGGGCTGTCCTGGCTGCCGTCGCCTTTCTTGGACAGGTAGGAGTAGCTCAACCTCTTGAATTTCGGCTGCAACAGCGGCGAATCGAGGCGTTGGAGCACGCTGGCAGGTACGTCGACATCGTTGATGCTGGTTTCTACCACGGTACGCGGGTAGTCAACCGGTGCAATGTCCGGCCGCAGCCAGGCCAGTAGCGCAGCATCGACGCCGCCCTGTACCGAGCAACTGACGCGTGTTTGCTCGCCATCGGGTTCGACGATCAGCACGCGCTCAACGTTGCGCGTGCCCGGTGCCTTGCCCGGTTGCGGTTTGATCGCCTGCCAGCGGTCGCCGACCTTGAGTTCACTGCGAATATAAGACCCGTCGATTTTTTGCAGCCGCGCGGGCACGTCCAGCAGTGGTGCCAGGTGCTGGGCCACCTCGTCCACACCGCCTTGCACGACAAAACCCCAGTAATAGTAGCGTCCCAACTGATCGAGGTCGGCGGCCTCGTCGGCGTACGACAACAGCTTCAGGCCTGCGATGGGCGGCGCGCTGACGGGCACCTGATTGGCTTGGCGGTCGGCACGGTTTTTAACGGCGATCCAGGTGAAGTCCTTGTCCTGCTTGAGCGGCGCATAGGCCTGCCACGCGGCGTGGTGCGTGTTCAGGCTGCTGAAGAAGGTTGCGTCGCAGCGCGTGAAGGCCTTGAGCGTCTCGGTTAATGCGGCGTCGTCGGCGTGGGCGATGGCGGGCAGCAACAGGGCAGAAGCGAGAAGCAGGGCGGGCGACTTCATTGAGCGGGATTTCCGTATCGGGGCGGGAGGAGGGCATTATCCAGAGATTACGAGGCAGCCACTAGCGTTGCAGGCGCACACGCCAATCGCCACCGTGCTGGCGCTGGCATTCCTCTTCAGAGTCAAAACGCACACAGCGGTCAACCTGTACGGGCGCTACCTCGGCGTCATCCAGCGCCGCAGCGGTCAATTCACGCATGCGCTGGTCGACACCGGTCGCAAGGGCGTGGTCCTTGTTGGCGCGCGTATCGAACACCCAGATCACCCGCAGGCTTTGGGGAAAGGCTGTGTAATCGACAGTGTGGGTCAACCATTCGAAGCCGGGGATTTCGGCTTTGGCGGTTTCGCAGGCGTCGGTGAGGGTGGCGACGAGTCGGCGCTCAATGCGGGCGCTGTCGCGTTTGGTCGGTGGCATAAGGGCTCCGGGGGGGGCGCAGGAAAAACAAACAACGGCGCGACAATGGCAGAACCCCGGGCCCTTTTCTACGTCCAACCTCGCGACATTCACGTCTGAAGGATATGGAATCCGTGACCAAAGCTTTTGCCGCGCTTGCCTTTCTCCTCCTCGGCGCTTGCACGCAGTACCGCTACATCCACCCTGAAACCCCACAGGGCCAGCAGTGCGTGGCCGAGCTGGATGCCAACGTCAACGCCTGCGAACAGCGCGCAAAAGACAGCGCCGAGGGCCAGCGCGTGTTGGATGAGGCGCAAAGAAACAGCTACCAAACGTGCACTCATCAATTTTCGTCGAGCGCCTCGAACCCCGATCCGTGCTCCGGTTTGAAGCCGAGCGGCGTGGTGTCCGTGCAAAGCAACACCTGTCGTGAAGGCTATACCGACAAGTTCATCGCCTGCGGCGGACGGCTGGAAGAGATCAAGGAAAAATAACCCGCAATGGACCAAAAAAACCAACTGATCCTACTCGCAGAGCAGGCCACCGAGGACCTGTTCCGCTGGAGTCGTTTTGTCGCCCATACCGAATTTCTGTGGCAGGACATCACCCTGGTCACCGACGCTGACGCTTGGCAACGCCAGTGGTTTGAGCTGGAAATCGTCAACGGCCTGGCGCTATCTGAGTGGGAAGAAGACGGCCGACCGAATGATTGGTCGGCGCGCTGGCGTGAAGGCTATCAGCAGGAGGCGGTTGAGTTGGTGAATGAGTTGCTGGGGTTGCTGGGGGCTACGACGTTTCAGATCCACTGATCATTCTCGGCAGTGCGCTCACCCCCTTCATGCCCGGTGTTCAGGATGCCGCGTGGTTCGATCATCATCAGCTTGGCTTCGCCGTCGGCCGCCGTCCTGTGTTCGACGCCACGCGGCACCACGTACAGCTCGCCCGGAGCCACATACACCGGGCCGTCCGGGAGGTCGATACGCAAAGTGCCTTCAAGCACCAGAAAGGCCTCATCGGTTTCCGGATGCGAGTGCCAGATGAATTCGCCTTCGATCCGCACGACCTTGAACTGGTAGTCGTTCATTTGCGCGACCACTCGCGGGCTCCACAGTTGATCGATGAGCGAGGCTTTTTGGGTGAGATTTACCGGGTGCTGGGCCATGGTGGATCCTCGGGTGGGGTGAGAGATCCAAGGCTACTCACGTTGCGGGTCAGTGGGCTTGTACGATCCTGCAAGGGCAACCATGAGGCTGTCAGGCACGAATGGGGAGCGCCAAGCCAAACAGCACAAAAAAACCACCACAGACTTTATTGAACCGGCGCCCGGTCCTCGCCAACCAAGGCCTGACCCGATGCGCCGCGCTGGCGACCAGATACTCAACCACAAACTCCACCCCGGCGTAGGTCAGTGCGATGGCAGCCGTCTGGGCGATCAGGCTCCTGTGCGGATCCAGGAACGGTGGGATAAACGCGGTAAACAGCAGCAACGCCTTGGGATTTGAAAGGGCCGATACCAGGCCTTGGCGCAACAGTGACCAACCGCTGAAGCCAGCCGTATCGGCAGTCTCAAGCGTCATCGGCGCAGCCCGCCACAGTCCGAAGCCCAGCCAGATCAGGTACAGCCCCCCGGCCACCTTCAGCGCGTTGAACCACGCGGACGACGCCTGAATCAGTGCGCCCAGGCCCAGCGCGCAAAACGAAAGCACCACCGCAAAACCGAGCACTCCGCCGGTGATGGTGAACAGCGTTTTGCGGCGCCCGTGAATGGCACCATGGGTCAGCACCAATAACGCATTGGGCCCCGGCACGACTGCGATACCGCAGCAGGTAAACACATAGAGCAACCAGGTCTCGAATGGCATGTTCAAATCCCGCAGTGGTGATTCAGGCGAATCATCATTAGGGCTGGGCGACTATCCTGAAAAGCGCATAATTCACATCGTAGTCATTCGATTAACGCATAGAGGTAGCCCCATGCTCGCCAGCGATCTGCAGATTGATTGGCTCAAGTGCTTCGTGGCGGTGGTGGATGCTGGTTCGCTGTCGGGCGCAGCGCACGAGGTGAACCGATCCCAGTCCGCCGTCAGCATGCAGATGAAAAAGCTTGAAGCCGCACTTGGACGGCAACTGCTGAACCGTGGTCCGCGCCACCTGCAACTGACCGCTGATGGCCAGACGCTGCTGGGCTATGCCCGCCGCCTGCTCGCCCTGCATGCTGAAACCCAGGCGGCTTTTCATGGGGAAGCATTGACCGGTCGCATCCGCCTGGGCGTCGCCGAGGACTACGCGGCCAAGTACCTCACGCCGCTGCTCAAGCGCTTTGCACCGCGCTACGCAGGCGTGGACATAGAGCTGACCTGTGAACAGTCGACCACCTTGATCCCGCGTGTGCGAAGCGGCGATCTTGACCTTGCACTGGTGTCCAGGGACTCGCCGCAAAGCGGCACGTTTCTGTTCAAGGAACCCATGGTGTGGGTGGGCTCACCGCAGTTCGAACTGTGGCGTCGAGAGCCGGTGCCTATCGCTGTTTACGAAAGTGAAAGCCTGGCTCGGCGTTATGCGGTGGACTCACTGACCCGACAGGGCCGCCAATTCAAAGTGGTCTACAACAGCTCAAGCCTCGCTGGCCAAGTGGCCGCCGTCGAAGGTGGACTGGCAATTGCCGCGATCACTCAGTGCAGCGTGCCGGCATCGCTGCAGGTCTTGGGCAGTGAGCAGGGGGTGGGGAACATTGCGCCGATGGAGGTTTCGATCTTGCGCAGCCGAGCTTCTCGCGGGGCCAACGCCGTCAATAGTCTTCACGCGTTCATCATCAGTGCGCTGAGAGGCTAGGCGGGTCACTGAGCTAAAGGTTGCTCCAGCACCGTCGATAACCTTGAGGAACCCGCCAATCATGGACCGATTAAATGGCTCTCTCCGTCAGTTCCGCCTATCCCTCGCCGGCCAATGTCACCCTTGCGCCTTCCAACCAGACGCTTACGCCCCAGCCGCTGACGGATGTCGCCAAGGAAGCCCTGGCAAACGCCGCGCCAGCCGCCATCTACCATCCCAGTGAAGACACCAGCACCACGTCGAAACCACTGGAGGTCGTCGACGTCTGGGTGGGTCGCTCTGAATCGCCGGAGTACCCTCGGTTCGCCGAAATCTTCAAAGGTGCGCACAACACGTTGAAAGCCTCTTTCCAGGCCTTCCAGTCAACTCTGTCGACTACAGCCCCCGACCTTGCCAGCAAAAAATACGGCTTCACCGTCGACGCTGACGGCAGTCTGAAAGTGCTCAATACCGCCGGCCAGCTCAACAGCTCGGACACCCAGCGGCTCACGGATCTGCTCAACAAATCCCTGGGTCTCAAAACCGCAGCCGTCGCCTACCGAGATGCTGCCATCGACATGACAGACGCCAGCTCGCCCTGGTCCGGCAGCGTCATGGGTTACTACAGCCTGACCCAGGAAAACTTCGCCAGCTCCCTTGATTTGGCGCCGCTGTTCAAAGACACGCATAGCATGGTCCCTGCAGAGTTCAGGGATGCGAAGTTTTTGACGCAGTTGGCCTATAAGGGTGAGCGGGCGACTCAGGAGACGGAAGCGGCGATGTATGAGCGGCGTGCGGCGCAGCGGTTCAGTGCGCAGGCGTGAGTCGCTTGGGTTTTTTTTGGTGAGGGGCTTTCTGTGGTGAGCGAACTTTGTGTGTTGAGTAGGCTTTCTGTGGTGAGCGGGCTTGCCCCGCGCTGGGCTGCGAAGCAGCCCTAAAACCAGGCACTGCGGTTTTTCTGAGAAGTTGGGGTGGCCTTATTGGGGCCGCTTCGCAGCCCAGCGCGGGGCAAGCCCGCTCACCACAAGAAGCCCGCTCATCACAGAAGCCTGTTCATCACAGGAAAATCTGCTCACCACAGAGAGTCTGCTTACCGTGAGTCGCTTGGGTTTTTTTGTGCTGAGTAGGCTTTTTGTGGTGAGCGAACTTTGTGTGCTGAGTGGGCTTTTTGTGGTGAGCGAACTTTGTGTGTTGAGTAGGCTCTCTGTGGTGAGCGGGCTTGCCCCGCGCTGGGCTGCGAAGCAGCCCTAAAACCAGGCACTGCGGTTTTTCTGAGAAATTGGGGTGGCCTTATTGGGGCCGCTTCGCAGCCCAGCGCGGGGCAAGCCCGCTCACCACAAGAAGCCCGCTTACCACAGGAAAGTCTGCTCTCCACAGAGAGTCTGCTTACTGTGAGTCGCTTGGGTTTTTTTGTGCTGAGTAGGCTTTTTGTGGTGATCGAACTTTGTGTGTTGAGTAGGCTTTCTGTGGTGATCGAACTTTGTGTGTTGAGTAGGCTCTCTGTGGTGAGCGGGCTTGCCCCGCGCTGGGCTGCGAAGCAGCCCTAAAACCAGGCACTGCGGTTTTTCTGAGAAATTGGGGTGGCCTTATTGGGGCCGCTTCGCAGCCCAGCGCGGGGCAAGCCCGCTCACTACAAGAAACCTGCACACCACAGGAGAGCCCGCTCACCCTCCTGACCGACTTGGATGAAGTCGGCCCAATTCATAGCCAGGGAAAACCCAAGATGCGTGGCGCACTCGTTAACAGTCTGATGCTTCTCACCATGGCGATATCCGGCGCCGGATGCACCACCTACGCGTCCAGGCCAATCATCAACGACCGCGTTGAAGCCGCCAAAACCGAAAGCATCCCAAGCTTCACTTATGAAGTTGACGCGCCCTGGAAGGACAGCCGCTTCGGCAAGCGCGCCTACCAGGCCACACAAGAAATAATCCCAGCGGCGCAAGACATCAGCTCAGCACCGCTCGCGTCGTCGCGCCCTGTATTAGCCATAAAAATCTCGGAGTTTTCATCGGGCGGCGCGTGTACGCAGGAGTACCTGACGGGCTTGAGTCTTGGCTTGATTCCCAGCTGGTGTACCCGGTCTACACTGTTCACGTTTCAGTTCATGCTCAATGGCAATAACGGCGTGTGCAGGCAGAAAACCTATTCAATCAGTGCCCAGACGTTTTCACATATCACCGCGATTCCATTTGCCATGCTCGATACCCGGGACCAGCCACTCACGCTGTATCAGGCAGCGCTGAAGGACTTCCTCCAGCCAGCACAATGCGCGACGCCCTGACACCGGCTTCAAATCGGCCTGTCCACCACCCGCGCATTCCACAGGTCCCGATAGCGCTCCCGCCAACCGGGACTGCTTTGATCCAGCCACGTCAGCGTCGCGTCAATGGTGTCGTCGCTGATGACGAAGTGATTGATGTGCTCCGCGATCCGTTCCTGCGACACGTGCAGCAAGTCCAGGTAGGCATTGAACGAGTCCGCCAGCACCACGTACTCATCGCCTTGCTGGCGACGACCCGTCCAGGCAGGTAAACCTGCGACCATCGCCCCCACATCCTGGCGCCCCTCGCGCAGGTCAAGTAGCAACACGCTGGCGCCGCCATCGCGGCCGATCGGCAATAACCCTGTCGCGGGGAAGCCAGGTTGCTTGCGCAGTTGCTCCAGTTCAAAGGGGTTGGATTCATACTGCTCGCTGGGGTCCAGGCCATACAGCAAGAAACTCAGCAGCTCTTTATCGCCATTGCTCATGGTCGCCAGCACGTCGTATTCCACGGTGGCGCCGTTGCAGGTCTTGAGAAACTGCCGGTAATCGTCCGGCAGGCGGGCGCCGAGGGTGGCTTCCAATTGCGCGAGGGCGTGGTCGGATGCGCTTTCTCGGGTGTCGTCGAAGATCAATCCACGGTAGTCAGTCATTCGGGCCTCCCAGCACCTTAGTAAAAATCATAATAGAGCGCCCATTCCCCGGTTTGGTTGTGCTTCCAGAACATCAGGCTGCCACTGTCGATCACGTTGAGGTTGATCTTCGGGTCCGACGAAATCTGGAACACAAACTCGAAACCTTCGCCCGGATCCACCCCCGACTGGCAGAACGAGGGGTAACCGCCGATCTTGTGTTCGTAAGTATGGGTGATCAAGTCGTAATAGCTCTGTATCTCGCCCGCGCGCTCCAGCGTGAGAATGGCTTGCTCAAGGTCCGCGGGGATACCGCCGCCATCCCACAGTGGGAAGTCCTCCGGCACCGCTTCTGCCTTCAACGGGAAAGGTTTGAGAAATGTGCCCGGTACCGGCAGCGCCTTGCGCACCAATACGTCATCGGCACCATATTCGCGGATCACCCAGTTATTTCCCATCGGCTCAAAGTCTTCAGGAAACGGGTCCGAGATAAACACCGTCAGCACACGAACCCCCGCCAGCAGCGGGCTGTTGAAGGGCAGGGCGGGCAGGTAAAACTGCGCGTAGGGCAGCAAGGGTTGTCCGGCCTGATTGGTGGGTACGCCTTCATCCGGGCGGAACAGGAAGACATTCCCCAGCCAGCTTTCTTCATCGGTGCCGAGAGGGCGAAAGCCGCCGGCCATGAACTTCACGGCTGGGCGGGCCAGGCGTTGCTTGATTTGTTGAATGTCCATGTCGCTGTAAACCTTCCTTTTGCTACAGGCACAAAGGCCGCAGATTAGCAGTGCGCGGGCGCGGTGCCCAATTGGCCTCCTTCACGAGTTGGATTTCAGCCGCCCCAGAATCGCCGTACGCAAACACCCCCAGGCGATCACGCCGATAATCAGCACCTCGGCGACACCCACCAGCACATTGAATGAAAACACCAGAGGTTGCTCGGCCCAATAGAAGCTCGTCGAACCCGATCGAATGCCACTGACCCGCAGCCGCCCGGTAAACAGCGCGCGCACCAACGCGATCACATGCTTCAGCTCCAGCACCGCCAGGAAAACACCCAGCAGGGACAGCAGGGCGCGTGCGGGCCTGCCGAGTTTGTCGGTGGACTCAGCCATGGGTGCCGGCCCCTCGGATTTGCGCCGCCGGGCGACCTTCGCCGGTGATGGCGCAGGCCTGTAGGGCGCCTCGGCCGCCGACCCAACGTGCACCTCAGTGGGCACGGCCACGTTCAGATAGTCAGCCAGTTCTCGCAGCCACATATCGGTGCGTGTGCTCCCCGGTATCACGGGCACGTTGTCGGTGGTCAAGCGCTGCTCGGTGCCGTCGCGCATCACCAGCCACAACTGGGTGTTGGCCGGCTCTGCCTTTAGACGGCGGCGCAGTTCGAGGTGGTGGGCTTTATCGATGCTGAAGGTTGACTGCACACGCTCGCGGCCACCGAAAAAGTTTCGAGTGCGGCGCTTGCCTTCGCCGTTAGCCCGCGACAACAACAAGCTCTCGCGGATGCCGGTGTACACCATCAGCAGCAGGCCAAGGGCAGGAATGAGCAGCAGGCCGAGCACGATCAGCAGCGAGGTCAGCGGGTCCATGTCCGCCCACTGCGAGCTGCTATCGGTGAACCAAAACACGACGAAGGCCAGCGGAAGGGTGAACGCCATTGCGCCTGTCAGCAGTACCAATGCGCTTTGCACCCCGTTGCGCGAGTGGATGTGCAAGTCACCCTGCGCGGTGCGCTCGAAGCGATGCCCAATCAATATGCAAATCTCCTGATGCGCCTTGAGGGGCAGCGATTGGCGGCCGAGGTCGGCATTAACACCATGGAGAATACCTTAAGCCGAGAACGCCACGCGTTTCCCGGCCCGGAATGTCAGGTAGCGGTCATATTCAAGGGTGAACGCTGGGTTCGGTGTGTCGTTGGCGTGGGTGTAACGCACCACACGTATCGTGTCGCGCATTTGCCGTGCGTCTTCGCCCTTGAGTCCTCACACGATGCCTGCTCAGGCGCGCGGTGATGCGGTGCCGAGCGCTGCATGACAATGAAATGCCATGATGAAGGCATCTTGAGTTTTAAACCGGTTGACTCGCAAACACCCCTTTGCAGGGCATATCGGTCTACCATGCCATCCCCCGGCAGTGGTTCCACGCGCTACCGACCTCTCTCTCGTAAGGTATCGCCTCATGTCCATCGACCAAATCAGCCTCCCCAAGGGCGTCGGCCCGCATGCCACCAAGCTGCTCGACGCCATCACCGGCGCGTCCACACATGAAGAACTCAACCGCGCAGGCGGTAAGGCGGAAGGGTTTGTGTTGGGTCTGGAGGCTTCCAAGGCCATCAAGAGCCAGATCGCTGAGTCGCTGTATGTGGCTTATGACGATGCGGCGAGTCATCGGGCCAGTGAGTTGAAGGGGTAAACCTCAACGCCCTCCCTGATGTTGTACAGTCGACTTCCACCAAAGGGCTGATTAAATCAGGGATCCCATGACATTGACCGTCGACACCTTGCTCAACCTGGCCATGGCCAACCCCATCAACGCCGAAATCACCGCGCGTCTGCCCGACCTCGGAGTGGAGCAATGCATGCTCACGGCGGGATGTCTATTCCAGGCGGTGTGGAATCATCAGTCCAATCTCCCTGCCGCGCAGGGCGTAAAGGACTACGACGTTTTCTACTTCGACACCGACTTGTCCTATGAGGCCGAGGACGCTGTGATTCGCAGGGCCGAGCAGTTGTTCCAGGATTTGGGCGTGAATGTTGAGGTCAAGAACCAGGCGCGGGTTCACCTCTGGTATGGGCAGCGGTTTGGCCGACCGTATCCGCAGTTGCACTCGGCTAAACAGGGGGTGGACCGTTACCTGGTGGCGGGAACGTGCATCGGGTTGGAGATCGCCACCGGTGAGGTGTATGCGCCCTATGGGCTGGCGGATGTGGAGCAGGGGATTCTTCGGATTAACCCACTGCACCCGGAGCCTGAATTGTTTGCGCGCAAAGCCAGGAGTTATCAGGTGCGGTGGCCGTGGCTGAGGATTGTGGAGCCGGTTTGAGCACCGTGCAGTCCATTTTTGTGTGGTTGATTGAATTTATCTGCGGCGGTTTGAGTCACTGATGCTATGCGTGGTTTTCTTTCAACCGACCTCAAGGACCGACCATGACCTTCTTCATCTTCCTGCTCGCCTGCGCCGCCGCGGCCAGCACCGGCATCCTTTTCAAACCTGGCGCCTGGTATGAATCCCTCGTCAAACCCAGCTTCACCCCGCCCAATTGGCTGTTCCCGGTCGCGTGGACGATTATCTACCTGTTGCTGGCCTGGGCCGGTTATCGCCTCACACTGATCCCTGGCAGCGAAATGGTATTGGCGCTGTGGGCTGCGCAGATCGCATTGAATACGTTGTGGACCCCGGTGTTCTTCGGCGCCCATCGCATCTTTGCGGGGATGGTGATTATTGCGGTGCTGTGGGTAACGGTGGCGACGATGGTGGTGATGGCGGTGCGTCTGGACTTGATCACCGGCTTGATCCTGTTCCCGTATTTGGCGTGGCTGTGCGTAGCGGCGGCGTTGAATTTCTCGATCCTGCGGAATAACCGTTGATGGCCCACCAACCTTGGCCGGCCAGCGAGTCGGATTTGGCCCAGATGAGCCGCTTCAATCAAAAGCTCGCCTGGATGCCGCGCTTCAAGATCCGTAACCGCGTGACGCCGCGTTTGATCCAGGGGTTGTTGCGCGTCAGCCAAACGCTCAAGAAGGCGCCAGCGGCGCAGTGCAAGATCGTCGACAACGTCCCCGTACGCATCCTGCGGCCAGTCGGCAAGCCTAAAGGCGTGGTGCTGGATATCCACGGCGGCGGCTGGGTGATTGGCAATGCGCAGATGGACGACGATCTTAACCTCGGCATGGTTAACGCATGCGACGTGGCGGTTGTGTCGGTGGATTACCGGCTGGCGGTGGATACGCCGGTGGAAGGGCTGATGGAGGATTGCCTGGCGGCGGCGCGCTGGTTGCTCTGTGAGGATGAGTTCAAACAGCTGCCGGTCATCGTCGTCGGCGAATCGGCCGGCGGGCACCTTGCGGCGGCGACGTTGTTGGCGCTCAAGCAATGGCCGGAGTTGCTCCAGCGTGTGAGCGGCGCGGTGCTGTATTACGGTGTTTACGATTTGACCGGTACGCCGAGTGTGCGCAACGCCGGGCCGGAGACCTTGTTGCTGGACGGACCAGGAATGGTCGATGCGCTGCGCATGCTGACGCCTGATATCAGCGATGACGAGCGCAGACAGGCGCCGTTGTCGCCGCTGTATGGCGACTTCGACGGCCTGCCACCGGCGTTGATGTTTGTGGGTGAGTTGGACCCGCTCAAAGACGACACACTGTTAATCGCTGAACGGTGGCCACAGGCAGAGGCCCATCTGCTGCCGGAGTCGGCCCATGGATTTATCCATTTTCCGGTGGCGATGGGCGAGGCGGTGTTGGCGTATAGCCGACGGTGGATCTCGACGAGGATCAGTGGTGAATAGGTGTTTTGGTGGGGCAGCCCTGCTCACCACAACTGGATCCTATTCACCAACCGTCCCGTATCAGACAAGTGACTGAAGGTTCTACGCTTCAGAGTGCTGGGTAGTCGATGTAACCCTCGGCACCTGGCGTGTAGAAGGTGTCTTTGTCGGGCACATTCAAAGCGGCACCACTGAGAAAGCGCGCGGGCAGGTCCGGATTGGCCAGGAACGCGCCGCCGAACACCGCCGCATCGGCTTTGCCCTCGGCGATCAAGGTGTCGGCGCTGTCCCGTGTAAGGCCGCCTCCGATCAGGTAGCGGCCCTCGAACAATTCTCGCAACGCAGCGTGATAGTCGAAGCTCGCCCCGAACAGTGCCACATGCAAGTAGGCCAGTTTCAGCTCGCGCAGTTGCTTGACCAGGTAGGTGAAGGTTTCCTGCGGGTTGGCATCGCTGATGTCGTTGAAGTTCATCTCCGGGGAAATTTTGATGCCCACGCGATCACTGCCTACTTCATCGACCATTGCGGCGAGCACTTCCAGTACGAAGCGGCTACGGTTTTCCACCGAACCACCGTACTGATCTTCGCGTTGGTTGCTGCTGCTGGAGAGGAATTGCTCGGGCAGGTAACCGGAGGCGGCGTGCAACTCCACCCCGTCAAAGCCTGCCTCGATTGCCCGGCGTGCGGCATGACGGTAGCTGTCGACCACGCCACCGATCTGCGTGACGCTCAAAGCATGGGGCGTGACGAAATCCTGCAGGCCGTTCGCGGTCCAGGTCTGGCCCGCCGGTTTGATCGCAGAAGGGGCCAGCGGCAGCGCGCCGTCGGGCAGCAGTGAAGGGTGAGAGACCCGCCCGCAATGCATCAGTTGCATGAAGATGTGCCCGCCCTGGGCGTGCACGGCTTGGGTGACAGATTTCCAGGCGGCCACGTGTTCGGCGGTTTCGATACCTGGAGTGCGGACGTAGCCTTTGCCCGACGCGTCGGGAAATACGCCTTCCGAGATGATCAAACCGGCGGTGGCGCGTTGGGCGTAGTAAGTGGTCACAAGGTCGGAAGGCACACCGGCGTCGTTGGCGCGCGAGCGTGTCATCGGCGCCATGATCAGGCGGTTGGCGAGGGTGTAGCGACCAAGGGAAAGGGGAGAGAAAAGAGCATTCATGGCGGTGTTCCTCATCAGTGATAGGGTTATGATTGATCAATCCGATTTCGGGATAAATGCCTGAAATACGAAATGACTAATCCACTGATGGGATAATGCTGTGGAATTTCTCAACGATATGGCGCTGTTTGTCGAGGTGGTGAAGGCACGCAGTTTCAGTCGCGCGGCCGAAAGCCTGGGCATGCCGAACTCGACGCTGTCCCGGCGCATCAGCGAATTGGAAAAAGGTATCGGCCTGCGGCTGTTGCACCGCACTACGCGCAAGATTGAGCCCACTGAGGCGGGTCAGTTGTACTTTGAGCGGTGCAAGCGCATCGTCGACGAGGCCCGCCTGGCCCATGAACAACTCGGCGAAATGCTCGCCCAACCCAACGGCCTGCTGCGCGCTTCGTTGCCGGTGGATTTCGCGATGGTCTACCTGGCGCCGTTGATTGCCGAGTTTTCCCGGTTGTATCCGGACATCACGTTCGAACTCGACTTAACGCCGCGCCAGGTCGACTTGATCAGCGATCCAGTGGACGTGGTCATTCGCATGGGCGAGCCCGCCAATTCCCACCTGATCGCGCGCAAACTCGCGAATATGCGGCGAGCGTTTTACGCCTCGCCCCAGTACCTGGAACGCGCCGGACTGCCAGCTCAGCCAGCAGATCTGGCGCATCACGAATGTTTGCGCATGCGCGGGTCAAGGGCGCACCGATGGGTCTTGGAGTCGGGGTCGGAGAAGGTGGACGTCGACGTGAGCGGGCGGTTTGAGCTCAACAGCGTGGGCATGCTCAGACGCCTGGCCGCGTTGAACCTGGGGATTGCGCTGCTGCCCGAAGGCATTGCCGAGCAGGATGTGGTCAGCGGGACACTGTGCAGAGTACTGCCCGACTGGCATGGCTCGTCGGTTTCAGTTTATGCCCTGACCGAAACGCGGCTGCTGCCCGCGAAGACCCAGCGGTTTATCGAGTTTTTGCGCGACAAGCTGGAGGATGCATGACTGGCCGGGTAACCTTTCGCCTCCCACTCAAACGAAGGGATGTACATGAGATTCTTCAACCCGGCCTCAAGCGCTCAGCCCCATCCTGCCTGTCCGCCTGCAGCCCTGAAGGGCACTTCATTCTGCGAGTTGCTTGAGTGAACGAGCTGACGCTACGGCCAGCCAGGATCACCGACCTGCCCGCGGTTTACCGGGGCGAGCGGGGATATATCCAGCGTTGGGAGCCTGCACACGAAGTGGCCTGGCAAGAGCAATTGGAACGGCACCTCACACGTTGGGTCAACAACGTTGAGCGATTGACGGTGGCCATGCTCGACGGACAGTTCGCCGGTTATTCGATGTGGATGCCCGAGGACGGTCTTGCCGAGTTGTGCACGATCAACGTCGGCGAGGCATATCGGCGCAAGGGTATTGGGCGTGCATTGCTGGAGGCCTACCGGGCGGCGGCGGGGCAGTATGGTTATGTGCGGTTGAGCTTGTGCGTGCGGGCGGATAACCCGGCCAGGTTGATGTATGAGGCGGCTGGGTTCGTGTGTGTGGGAACAGCGGCCAACGGGTATTTGCGCTACGAGCGAGTGAGTGAATGATCAATATCCAGACGGTCACGGTTGCCGACATTCCAGAGGTTCTGGCCTTCGTCCTGGCAGCCCGTGCCGAGCTGTTCCCCAAGCTCAGCGATACCAGCATGCCCGCCGACCTGGCGCAATTCGAGGCCACTTACCTTCACGGCGATGGGCACTTCCTGATCGCTCGCCAGGACCACCAGATCATCGCCGCCATCGGTTATTTGCCCTACGACGATCGTTTCCCCCAATTGAATTACCAAGGCCGCAAGACTGTGGAAGTGGTGCGCCTGTTCGTCCTTCCGGCCTTTCGCCGCTTCGGTCTGGCGGGGGAGTTATACCGCGCGTTGGAGGGCAGGGCGCGGGCGGGTGGCGTGGACGTGGTGTATCTGCATACCCACCCATTCCTGCCTGGGGCGATTGATTTTTGGGGGCGGCAGGGGTTTGAGATTGTGGATGTCGAGGCCGACCCGGTTTGGCAGACGACGCATATGCAGCGGAGTTTATAGGTTTGCGGTGAGCGCGCTCGTCGTGGTCAGAGGGCTTCTTGTGGTGGAAGTATTTCCTGTGGTGAAAGTACGTCCTGTGCTGAAAGTGCTTTCTGTAGTGAAAGTACTTCCTGTGGTGAAAGTGCTTTCTGTGGTGAGCGGGCTTGCCCCGCGCTGGGCTGCGCAGCAGCCCTAAAACCAGGCACTGCGGTTTTTCTGAGAGATTGCGGTGGCCTTATTGGGGCCGCTTCGCAGCCCAGCGCGGGGCAAGCCCGCTCACCACAAAAGGCTCATCGGTCACATAACGCCCGGCCGCGTGGAAGTGCTGTCTGTGGTGAAAGTACTTGCTGTAGTGAAAGTACTTCCTGTGCTGAAATTGCTTTCTGTAGTGAGCGGGCTTGCCCCGCGCTGGGCTGCGCAGCGGCCCTAAAACCAGGCACTGCGGTTTTTCTGAGAGATTGCGGTGGCTTTATTGGGGCCGCTTCGCAGCCCAGCGCGGGGCAAGCCCGCTCACCACGAAAGGCTCATTGGTCACTTAACGTCCATCTGCGGTGCTCACCGAGCGCCTCAGTTGGAACGCAACCGCAGTATCTGCGCTCCATCAAACGGGTCCGTCAGGTAATGCCCCTGCACACCGAACGTCTCCTGCAACCGCTGCGGTGTCAGCACGTCCAGCGGTGTGCCCAGCGCCACCAATTGTCCGTGATCGAGCACCGCCAATCGATCACAGGTCAGGGCCTGATTAAGGTCATGCAGCGCGATCAGCGTCGTCACCGGTAACCCTTGCACACCCTTCAAGATTGCCAGTTGATGTTGGATATCCAGGTGATTGGTCGGCTCATCCAACAGCAGAATCTGTGGCCGTTGCGCCAAGGCGCGGGCGATGTGCACACGTTGGCGTTCGCCGCCGGAGAGGCTGCGCCAGGCGCGTTGGCTCAGGTGGGTGGCGTCCACATCGTGCAGGGCCTGGCACACGATGGCGTCGTCCTCGCGTGACCACGGGCTCAGCGCCGACAACCATGGCGTGCGCCCCAACGCCACGGCGTCGAATACGCGGATGGCGTCGTCGGTGTCGGCCTGTTGCTCCACCACTGCCAGCTGTTGCGCGATGGCGCGGCGGGACAGGTCGCCCAAACGCGTGCCCCCAAGCCGTACCTCACCAGAGGCGGGTGTTCGCAACCCCGCCAGCAGTTTGAGCAAGGTGGATTTACCGGAGCCGTTCGGGCCGACAATCCCCAAGGTTTCCCCCAACTGCACCTCAAGATGAATATCCCGTAGCAACTCGGCATCGCGCACCTTGAAACCCAGGCCCGTACAACTGAGCACCTTCATCGCGCATTCCTCCGCCCGATCAGGATCAACGCGAACACCGGCGCGCCGACCAGGGCAGTGACCACGCCCACAGGAATCACTTGGCCTTTGATCAAGGTGCGCGACAGCACATCCGCCGCGATCAAAAACAGCGCGCCGCCCAAGGCGCTGGCTGGCAGCAACCGCGAGTGCCCGGTGCCCAGCAACAGGCGCACTGCATGGGGGATCACCAGGCCGACAAAGCCGATGGAGCCGACAATCGACACCATCACCGCCGTCACCAACGCCGCGCAGCCCACCAGCACAAATTGCACGCGGCGCACCGGAATGCCGAGGGACGCCGCCGAGTCACTGCCGAAGGTAAACGCATCCAGCGCACGCCGATGCCACAAGCACACCGCCAAGCCGGCAACCGCCACCGGCACCGCCAGCCACACCGAAGGCCAGCGCACACCGCTGAGGTTGCCCAGCAGCCAGAACATGATGCCGCGGGCCTGCTCGGAACTGGCCGACTTGGTAATGAGAAACGCGGTCAGGGCATTGAACATCTGCGAACCGGCAATGCCCGCGAGGATGATCTGGCCGGTACCGCTCATAGAGCCGCTGGCCCGCGCGAGCAAGATCACCAGGGCAAACGCCGCCATGGCCCCGACAAACGCGCCGGCCGACAGTGAAATCAACCCGCCGCCCACGCCCATCAGCGCCACCAACACCGCGCCGGTGGAGGCGCCGGCGCTGATACCCAGCAGATAGGGATCGGCCAGCGGGTTGCGCAGCAACGACTGCAAGATCACCCCACAGGTGGCCAGCCCCGCACCGCACGCGGCAGCGACCAGGGCGCGCGTCAGGCGGTAGTTCCACACCACGCCTTCGTCGATTGGATCGAGCAGATAGCCGGCGTTCCACAGCTTATTGGCGAGCACTTGAAGCACCACCTGCGGCTCGATGGACGTTTCGCCGATGGCCACGCCCGCGAGTAGGGCGGCTGAAAGCAGGGTCAGGGCGAGCAGGGTGCGGATCACGCTTTTACTCATTTGCGCAGGTCGTAGCCGTCGATGGCGCCGGCCAGCTGTTCAAGGCCATCGAACGTGCGGAGGCTGGCCTGCAGCGCCAAGGCGTCGAGGATGATGATGCGGTTGTGTTTGACGGCGTCCATGTTGCGCGTGACCGGGTCGCTGCGCAGGAAGGCGAGTTTCTTTTCATGGTCGTCGGCAGGGTAGCGGCGACGGTCCATGCGGGCGATCACCAGGAACGTCGGGTTGGCCTTGGCGATGGTTTCCCAGCCAACAGCGGGCCACTCTTCATCGGACTGCACCACGTTGTGCAGGCCGAGGGTTTCGAGCATGAATTCGGGGATGCCCTTGTGGCCCGCCACGTACGGGTCGCTGGCTATCTCGGAACTGGAGAACCACACCAGCGCGCTGGCTTGCTTGAGGCCTTTACTCTGCGCCGTGGCAACGGACTTGGCCAGGCGCGCCTTGAGGTCGTCGTTCAGCTGTTGGCCGCGCGCCTGCACGTCGAAAATCTCGGCCAGTTGGCTGATGCTCTTGTAGAGGGTCTCGATGCGGAACGGCTCTAGCCGCGTGCCGTCGGCGCCCACCAGATTGTCCTTGCCTTCGCAGTCGGAAGGCAGCAGGTAGGTGGGGATCTTCAATTCGTGGAATTGCTCACGGGTGCCCACCACGCCTTGCGGGCCGACCACCCATTCCAGCTCGGCAGCCACCAGTTGCGGGCGTTTGGCGATCACGGCTTCAAAGCTTGGCTCGTTGTTGGCCAGGCGTTCGATTTTGTCGTTCTGCGCCTGGTACTGGGGCAGCACACTGTTGAACCACAGCGAGGTGCCGACCACTTTGTCGCCGACGCCCAGGGCATACAGCATTTCGGTGGCGGCCTGGCCGATGGTCACGCTGCGTGCGGGGGCTTGCGGGAAAGTCACGGCGCTGCCGCAGTTTTGGACCGTCAGCGGGTAGTGAGTGGGCGCCGCTTGAGCCAGGGCACAGAAACCCAGACCGGTGATCAGGGCAGTAACGCGTGGCAGCATGGGGCGATCTCCGTGTGAACCGTAGGTGAAGCAGGGGCAGTACGGCTCGGAAATACGCCCTTGAACGCTGCCGGTCGGGCAGGCAAGGATGTCCTTCCCGGACACCCCGCCGGTTAGTGATTGTGCTGGGCCGGCAGGTCTCCTGACTGATGCGTCTTCGCCACGCTCCAGCCTTCCCGGACGAGGTCCAGTGGCGTTAAGGAGCAGGCTCGGCACCTACAGTTGCGGGGGCAGTTTCGATTGACGCCGCGGGCGGCGTTTCGAATTCCCTATTAGTCCCATGGGGGAACCGGCGGCGCTATGGTAGTTGATTCAGCCTCGCAGAGGGAGGCTGAGCTTCAGTTTGCGTGCCGGTGGCGCGATCTTCGATGTCGCGCCAAGTGATGGGGTCTATCGTTAAAAAGTCGCTAGGACGTTCGCGCCTCGCAAAAAGGAGGCGGCCAATGTGTGTTCGTCAGTAGCTTCGCAATCCGTTTTTTGCTTGATCCCGCCTAAATGCGCGATCAGATCGCTCACCACAACACGGCCGCCTGTCATGAAAGGCCCGCTGCGCAGCCGGGGTTATTTTCGATCCAGCCACACCGTCTGCGCATTGCAGAACTCGCGAACGCCGAAGTGCGACAGCTCGCGACCGAATCCACTTTTCTTCACGCCGCCAAACGCCACCCGTGGGTCGGAGACGCTGAAGGCGTTGACGAAGATCCCGCCGGTTTCCAGCTGATTGGCGATATCCCGTGCTTTCGCTGCGTCAGTGGTGAAGATGCTCGCGGTGAGGCCGAACTCGCTGTCATTGGCCAGGGCCACCGCGTGGTCGGCGTCGCGGGCGGTGATGATCGAGGCCACGGGGCCGAACAGTTCCTGTTTGAACGAGGTCATCTGGTCGGTGACGTTGGCGAGTACGGTCGGCTCGTAGTAGTTGCCGTCGCCTGTGACTTTATGGCCGCCGAGCAACAGGGTCGCGCCTTCCTCCAGGGTGGCCTGGACCTGACCGTGCAGCTCGTCGCGCAGGTCGAAGCGGGCCATTGGGCCAATGTAGGTGGCAGCTGATGTGGGATCGCCCATCACCAAGGCACGGCTGGCGTCGACGAACTTGGCCGTGAAGGCTTCCACAACACCGGCTTCGATGATCAGGCGCTTGGCGGCGGCGCAGACTTGGCCACTGTTCTGGAAGCGGCCGATGAGCGCGGCTTGCACGGCGGCGTCGAGGTCGGCGTCGTTGAGCACGATGAACGGGTCGGAGCCGCCCAGTTCCAGCACGCATTTTTTCAACGCGGCACCGGCCTGGGAGCCGATAGCGATGCCGGCGCGCACGCTGCCGGTGAGGGTCACGGCGGCAATACGTGGGTCCGCGATGGCTTTGGACACGCCCTCGGGGGTGACGTTGATCACTTCGAATAAGCCTTCAGCAAAGCCGGCTTTACGGAACGCTTGTTGGATCAGGTAGGCGCTGCCCATCACATTCGGCGCGTGTTTGAGCACGTAAGTGTTGCCGGCGAGCATGGTTGGCACGGCGCCGCGCAGTACCTGCCATACCGGGAAGTTCCACGGCATTACGGCGAGAATCGGGCCCAGCGGGCGGTATTCGATGTGGGCGGTGCCGTTGTCGACCAGGGTCGGTTCCGGGGCGAGCATGGCCGGGCCTTGGGCTGCGTACCATTCACTCAGTTGCGCGCATTTTTCGACTTCGGCACGTGCCTGGGCGATGGGTTTGCCCATTTCCAGAGTGATCATCTGCGCCATGGCTTCGGCTTGCTCGCGCAAGGCGGCGGCCAGGGCTAACAGCAGCTCGGCGCGCTGGCTCACCGGCTGGCGGCGCCAGGTGCGGAAGGCGCTGGTGGCGCGGTCGAGGGCGGCATCCAACTGCGCTGTTGTTTCGTAGGGATAGTTGCCGACGGTTTGGCCGTTGGCGGGATTGATCGATAAGGCGTGGGTGTTCGCGTTCATGGCACCGTCCTGCGTGTACGTTGGGAATGGAGGTCAGCGTACGGGGCTGGATCTTTTCTGGAAACTGAATAATATTAAGCAATACGTTCACGAATGGAGAATGAATTGGATCTCGTGCAACTGGAAATCTTCAAGGCCGTCGCCGAACAAGGCAGCATCAGCGCCGCCGCGCAGTTGATTCATCGGGTGCCGTCAAACTTGACCACGCGGATCAAGCAACTGGAGCAGGATCTGGGCGTGGAGCTGTTTATCCGTGAGAAGAGCCGACTGCGCCTGTCGCCGGCGGGTTGGAATTTCCTCGGTTACGCGCGGCGCATTCTCGATCTGGTGCAAGAGGCCCGCGCGACGGTGGCGGGGGAAGAACCTCAGGGGGCGTTTGCCCTCGGCTCCCTGGAAAGCACGGCGGCGGTGCGTATCCCGGCGTTGCTGGCGGCGTATAACCAGAAGCACACCAAGGTCGAACTGGACCTGAGCACCGGGCCGTCGGGCACCATGATCGAGGGGGTATTGTCGGGGCGCCTGACCGCCGCGTTTGTCGACGGGCCGGTGCTGCATTCGACCCTGGAGGGCGTGGCGGTGTTTGAGGAGGAGATGGTGGTGATCGCGCCACTGCACCATGCGCCGATCAGCCGGGGGCAGGACGTAAATGGCGAGAACATCTATACGTTCCGCTCGAACTGCTCGTACCGGCATCACTTTGAACGCTGGTTCTCACAGGATGGCGCGGTGCCGGGCAAGATCTTCGAGATTGAGTCCTACCACGGCATGCTCGCCTGCGTCAGCGCCGGTGCTGGGCTGGCGCTGATGCCGCGCAGTATGTTGGAAAGCATGCCCGGGTTCGCTGCGGTGAGTGTGTGGCCGCTGATGGACAGCTTTCGCTTGCTGAACACTTGGTTGATCTGGCGGCGGGGGACTGTTTCGCAGAGTTTGAACAGCTTTGTGAAGTTGCTGGAAGAGCGCGGGCTGGTAGCCGCCTGAATCCACTGTGGGAGGGGATAAGCCCCGTCCCACCTGTTTTTTTATCAGCCGCCGAACTGGAAGGTGCCCATGGCGAGTTTCGCCATAATTGCTGTCGCACCCAACTGCACCAGCCACAACGCCAAACCACCAAGGAATACACCGAGGGCCACCTGCAACACCAAACTCTTCTGCCGCTTCACCTGCGGCGCACGTGGGGTGTAGTCGTGCAGTTCGTCGCGGTCGGCGCGCAGGTCCAAGTCGTCGTTTCTCATAGAGCTCTCACAGCAAAGGGGCGGTCAGGGTTCAGTCTAGGGGCTGGACACAAAAAAGGGGAAACCATGGCTTCCCCTTCTGTGCAACGCTAGCAGGTTTACAGCACCTGAACGATTGCCTGTGTGACCGCAGCAATGTTCGACTGGTTCAACGCCGCCACACAGATACGCCCGGTATCCAGCGCGTAGATACCAAACTCGCTGCGCAGGCGGGTGACTTGCTCAACGGTCAGACCGGAGTAGGAGAACATCCCACGCTGGCGACCGACGAAGCTGAAGTCGTGGCCCGGCGCAGCCTTGGCCAGTTCGGCAACCATCTGCTCACGCATGCCACGGATGCGCAGGCGCATCTCGGCCAGTTCGGCTTCCCACTGGGCGCGCAGTTCAGGGCTGTTCAACACGGCGGCAACGATTGCTGCGCCGTGGGTTGGCGGGTTGGAGTAGTTGGTGCGGATCACACGCTTGACCTGGGACAGGATGCGCGCGCTTTCTTCCTTGGAGTCGCCGACGATGGACAGCGCGCCCACACGTTCGCCGTACAGGGAGAACGACTTGGAGAACGAGCTGGAGACAAAGAAGGTCAAGCCCGATTCCGCGAACAGGCGCACAGCGGCTGCGTCTTCGTGGATGCCATCGCCAAAGCCCTGGTAGGCCATGTCGAGGAACGGCACCAGGTTCTTGGCCTTGACCACGTCCAGCACGTTTTGCCAGTCGGCCGGGCTCAGGTCGACGCCGGTCGGGTTGTGGCAGCAGGCGTGCAGCACCACGATGGACTGCGGCGGCAGGGCGTTGAGGTCTTCGAGCAGGCCGGCGCGGTTCACGTCGTGGGTGGCGGCGTCGTAGTAGCGGTAGTTCTGCACCGGGAAACCAGCGGTTTCGAACAGCGCACGGTGGTTTTCCCAGCTCGGGTCGCTGATGGCGACGACGGCGTCTGGCAGCAGTTGCTTGAGGAAATCAGCGCCGATCTTCAGGGCGCCAGTGCCACCAACGGCCTGGACGGTCACGACACGACCAGCTTCGAGCAGTGGCGAGTCGTTCCCGAACAGCAGGGTTTGAACGGCCTTGTCATAGGCGGCGATACCGTCGATCGGCAAGTAGCCACGGGCGGCGTGTTGCGCCACGCGAATGGCTTCCGCTTCGGCAACGGCACGCAAGAGTGGAATCTTCCCCTCCTCGTTGCAGTAAACGCCTACGCCAAGGTTGACCTTGGTGGTTCGTGTGTCGGCGTTGAATGCTTCGTTGAGGCCCAGGATAGGATCGCGTGGTGCCATTTCGACAGCGGAGAACAGGCTCATTTTTGCGGCAGCTCTATGGGGGAAGGGAGGGACGTGTCGCGCTCCAGCCGAATGCACTAGAGCGGTGCACAAACGGGGAGCTAGTATAGAGGCCATCACGGCTGAGGGCGACAACCGAAACGGCTTTTCGGCCAAGTTTTTCGGTTTATTTGCTGACCGTTAGTCTTATTGCAACGTCGATCCCAGATGGCAGGCAGGACGATTGCCTTGAAACCCGTCACATTCGCCACCACTTCTATGGCTATCATGGTTTTTTCCTACTGCTCGCTCTGAAAGTTCGCGGGTGGTGGTCTATTTCTTCCCCGACGGGTTTACAGTCCGGGGTGACTTCAAGAGGTACGTTATGTCGGATTTCCAACTAGTCACCCGCTTTGAACCCGCTGGCGATCAGCCAGAAGCCATTCGCCAGATGGTCGAAGGCATCGAGGCCGGCCTGGCTCACCAGACGCTGCTCGGGGTGACCGGTTCAGGCAAGACTTTCAGCATTGCCAACGTGATCGCACAGATCAACCGGCCCACCTTAGTGCTGGCGCCAAACAAGACCCTGGCCGCGCAGCTCTACGGCGAGTTCAAGGCGTTCTTCCCGAATAACGCAGTGGAATACTTCGTTTCCTACTACGACTACTACCAGCCTGAAGCTTATGTGCCGTCTTCCGACACCTTTATCGAGAAGGATGCGTCGATCAATGACCATATCGAGCAGATGCGGCTGTCGGCGACCAAGGCGCTGCTGGAGCGCAAGGACGCGATCATTGTCACCACGGTGTCGTGTATCTACGGCCTGGGCAGCCCGGAAGCGTATTTGAAGATGGTGCTGCACGTGGACCGTGGCGACAAACTCGACCAGCGGGAGTTGTTGCGCCGCCTGACGAGTTTGCAGTACACCCGCAACGACATGGACTTTGCCCGCGCCACCTTCCGCGTGCGCGGCGACGTGATCGATATTTACCCGGCCGAATCCGATCTGGAAGCGATCCGCATCGAGCTGTTCGACGATGAAGTGGAGAGCCTCTCAGCCTTCGACCCGTTGACCGGCGAGGTTATCCGCAAGCTGCCGCGCTTCACCTTCTATCCGAAAAGTCACTACGTGACCCCGCGTGAAACCCTGATGGGTGCCATCGAGGGCATCAAGGTGGAGTTGGCCGAGCGCCTGGAATACCTGCGGGCCAATAACAAGCTGGTGGAAGCCCAGCGTCTTGAGCAGCGCACCCGGTTTGACTTGGAGATGATCCTGGAGCTGGGCTACTGCAACGGCATCGAAAACTACTCGCGCTACCTCTCGGGTCGCGAATCCGGCGCGCCGCCGCCGACGCTCTATGACTACTTGCCCGATGACGCGCTGCTGGTGATCGACGAATCCCATGTCAGCGTGCCGCAAGTGGGCGCTATGTATAAGGGCGACCGCTCACGTAAAGAGACGTTGGTGGAGTACGGTTTCCGGCTGCCGTCGGCACTGGATAACCGGCCGATGCGCTTCGACGAGTGGGAGGCCATTAGCCCGCAGACCATCTTTGTGTCGGCCACACCGGGTAACTACGAGGCCGAGCATGCCGGCCGCGTTATTGAGCAACTGGTGCGTCCGACCGGCCTGGTGGACCCGGAAATTGAAATCCGCCCGGCGCTGACCCAGGTCGATGACCTGCTGTCCGAGATCAATAAGCGTGTCGCTCTGGAAGAGCGGGTGCTGGTCACCACGCTGACCAAGCGCATGTCCGAAGACTTGACCGACTATCTGGCCGACCACGGCGTGCGGGTGCGCTATCTGCACTCGGATATCGACACCGTGGAGCGCGTTGAGATCATCCGTGATCTGCGCCTGGGTACCTTTGATGTGTTGGTAGGCATCAACCTGCTGCGCGAAGGTTTGGACATGCCGGAAGTGTCGCTGGTGGCGATCCTCGATGCGGACAAGGAGGGCTTTCTGCGCTCCGAACGCTCGCTGATCCAGACCATCGGGCGGGCGGCGCGAAACCTTAATGGCAGGGCGATTCTCTACGCGGACCGCATCACCGGTTCTATGGAACGGGCGATTGGCGAGACTCAGCGTCGTCGCGACAAGCAGATCGCGTTCAACCTGGAAAATGGCATCACGCCAAAAGGCGTGTTCAAGGACGTCGCCGACATCATGGAAGGCGCCACCGTGCCCGGTTCGCGCAGCAAGAAGCGCAAGGGCATGGCCAAGGCCGCAGAGGAAAGCGCCAAGTACGAGAACGAACTGCGCTCGCCGAGTGAGATCACCAAGCGGATCCGCCAGTTGGAAGAGAAGATGTACCAGTTGGCGCGGGATCTGGAGTTCGAGGCGGCGGCGCAGACGCGGGATGAGATTGGCAAGTTGCGCGAGCGCTTGCTGGCTGTCTGATCTGCGGTGGCTGGGCGGGCCTCATCGGGGGCAAGCCTCCTCCCACGCTTTGACTTGTGAACACCGTCAAATGTGGGAGGGGCGGTGCGACGATTCGACTTGCCCTTGATGGTTACGCCTCGGTTTTCCAGAAATCACCCAGGCTGTTACCATTCGCCCCTTGTTTCAATTTTAAGTTTTATCGCCCATTCGAGACCCGCCATGACCACCGTCCGCACGCGCATTGCGCCATCGCCTACTGGGGATCCCCACGTCGGCACCGCCTACATCGCCTTGTTCAACTACTGTTTTGCCAAGCAGCACGGCGGTGAATTCATCCTGCGGATCGAAGACACCGATCAACTGCGCTCCACTCGCGAGTCTGAACAGCAGATTTTCGATGCCCTGCGCTGGCTGGGCATTACCTGGGCTGAAGGCCCGGACGTCGGCGGGCCGCACGGCCCGTATCGCCAAAGCGAGCGCAGCGACATTTACAAGCAATACACACAGCAGCTGGTCGACATGGGCCATGCGTTCCCGTGCTTCTGCACCGCCGAAGAACTGGACCAGATGCGCGCCGAGCAACAGGCCCGTGGCGAAACCCCGCGCTACGATGGCCGCGCGCTGCTGCTGTCCAAGGAAGAAGTGGCTCGGCGTCTGGCTGCTGGCGAACCGCACGTTATCCGCATGAAAGTGCCGAGCGAAGGCGTGTGCGTGGTGCCGGATATGCTGCGCGGTGACGTCGAGATCCCATGGGATCGCATGGACATGCAAGTGCTGATGAAGACCGACGGCCTGCCGACGTACTTCCTGGCCAATGTGGTCGACGACCACCTGATGGGCATCACCCACGTACTGCGTGGCGAAGAGTGGCTGCCGTCGGCGCCGAAACTGATCCTGCTTTACGAATACTTCGGTTGGGAACAGCCGCAGCTGTGCTACATGCCGCTGCTGCGTAACCCGGACAAGAGCAAGCTGTCCAAGCGCAAGAACCCGACTTCGGTGACCTTCTACGAGCGCATGGGCTTCATGCCGGAAGCGATGCTTAACTACCTGGGCCGTATGGGCTGGTCGATGCCGGACGAGCGTGAGAAGTTCTCGTTGCAGGAAATGGTCGACAACTTCGACCTGTCACGCGTGTCCCTGGGCGGTCCGATTTTCGATGTCGAGAAACTGTCCTGGCTCAACGGCCAATGGTTGCGCGATCTGCCGGTGGAAGAGTTTGCCAGCCGCGTGCAGCAGTGGGCGTTGAACCCCGAGTACATGATGAAGATCGCGCCGCTGGTGCAGGGCAGGGTGGAAACGTTCAGCCAGGTTGCACCGTTGGCTAGTTTCTTCTTTGCCGGGGGCGTTAACCCGGATGCCAAGCTGTTCGAGTCCAAGAAGCTCTCTGGTGACCAGGTTCGTCAGTTGATGCAGTTGATCCTGTGGAAGCTGGAAAGCCTGCGTCAGTGGGAGAAGGATGCGATCACTGCGACGATTCAGGCGGTGGTTGAATCCCTGGAACTGAAGTTGCGTGATGCCATGCCGCTGATGTTTGCTGCGATTACCGGGCAGGCCAGTTCGGTGTCGGTGCTCGATGCGATGGAAATTCTCGGTCCGGATCTCACCCGTTTCCGTCTGCGCCAAGCCCTTGATTTGCTTGGTGGTGTCTCGAAGAAAGAAAACAAAGAGTGGGAAAAGCTGCTGGGCGCTATCGCCTAAGCAGGCCGTTGCAGTGACGAAACCCCGGTTTTCCGGGGTTTCGTCGGTAAGTGATTGTTATCCCGGCAAAAAAATTTGGAAAATGTTGAAAATAAATTTGACACACTTCCAAGCCGCCATTAAGATTCGCCCCGTCATCACCGATGAGGGGCTATAGCTCAGCTGGGAGAGCGCTTGCATGGCATGCAAGAGGTCAACGGTTCGATCCCGTTTAGCTCCACCAATTTACAGGTTTAAGGTTCCGGCCACACCGTCCTTGAATCGACCGATCTCAGCTCGGTCAGTTGTATAGAAGGTTTGTGTCCCCTTCGTCTAGTGGCCTAGGACACCGCCCTTTCACGGCGGTAACAGGGGTTCGAGTCCCCTAGGGGACGCC
>NZ_JFYX01000010.1:0-105518 GCF_000632245.1 Pseudomonas sp. RIT357 | reverse complement strand
CCCCCCAACCACTCACAAATTCTCATACCGATTCATATCCAGGACCCCCGCCTCAACCGGCGTAGTCTCCCGAACATACTCCGACAAGTCGTGGAAATACCGCCAAAACAGCGGATGACTACGCCTCACCCCCCAACGATCCACAATCTTCTCAAACTGCGCGGCGTCCTTGACCTGCTCCATCTGCGCCACAAAAACAGGCACTTCCTGCGCTGGAATATTGAACATGAAGTTCGGATAACTACTGAGCACCCCAGGGTAAACAGTCACCGTATCCAGCCCCGGCTGATAGCGGTACGCCTCACCCAGCAAAAACGCCACATTACTGTGAGCCCTATTACGCAGCAGGCTGTAAACCACACGCGTCCCACTGGCAGTCTCAACACGCAACATCGTCGCCTCAGGCAACTGATCTATCACCTTGAGACCAGCCGCCGGACGCAAGGTCAGCCGGCTAAGCGCCTGCTCAGCATCCTGCAAGGCAGGCTCAATACCGTCACGCGAACAATAAGCACCAGAACAGCGATTGATCGGGTCCGGGCTCGCATTCAGATCGCCGTAACGGGCAATCAACTGGTTGGCAAAGTCCCGCTTGGGATCCTGTTCATTGAGGTGCAAGCCTGTAGGCTTATCGTCATCAATGGCTTCGTAATCCAGCCACAGCTTGATCTTGCCGCTGTTCTGGTACCAGTCGTCCATAAAGTCTTCACGAGAGTCCGCCGGCATCAGGCGCAGGAAGTTCTGCTCGGCACCGTTACGGATCAAGTCGAAGTAAAGGCGAGTCTGGGCCTGGTGCGAGACGTTGCCAAACACATCGAAATTCACCGCCAACTGGTAATAAGTCCGTTCCAGCAACGGATAGTCGAACAGCCACATCGTTTGAGGCACTTCGCCGATCAGGCCTTTGTTGACCGACGCACTGTCAAAGTGGCGGAAGATACTCAGCAAGGCGTTGTCATTGCCCGCCCACAGGCTCGACCAACTGGGTGGCGGCAAATCGGCATAACTGTCCCGGCGCAGCGCTTCGTACTGATTGCGCTTGTCGCGATAAGCCAGCCACAGGCTCAACACGCTGCCTACATCATCGTTCTGCCCCGGCATGGCGAGCAACGGCGTGGCCTGTCCGCGATAACGTGCATCGGTGATGTACAGGTCGTGGTCCGGGTCCTGGAACAGGGCCCAGAAGTTGTCGCGGATCACGTCCGTGGCGATCTGCCCACGGCACACCGGCCCGCGAATAAAGGTGCGTACAAAGTACTCGGCGTTATCCAGCATGAACTGGTAACGCGCCTTGGCGGGGATTGCCTCAAAGGTGTCGAACGGATTGGCGCGACGTCCAGGCCCGTAACCCGGCAAGGCGCTGACCTGCCAATCACCGGTGTAAAACAGCGCTTTGATCCGCGCCATTTTGGCAGCGCTGAACGGATAGGTAATGTGAGTCTTGTGCACGATCACGCCCTGCACCGGCCACAGACGGTAGTACACCCGCGTGCCCGGATCGTCATTGGGGCGACGGGTGCTGATCAGGTCGATGGGCTGCCCACTCGGCGTGCGCGAGCGCACCCACTGGAAGAAATGCCCCGGCTCGCCGTTCTCGAAATAGATATGGGCCAGGAACAAGTGCTCGAACAACCAGCGGGCCACCAGGCTTTCTCGGGCGCCGGGCTGGTTGAGCAGGTTTTCCCACTGCTGCACCTGCAAGGCTTCCTTGGCACTCGGTGCCAGGCCCTGCTCATCGATCGGCGCGCCGGACGCCAGCCAGCGCTGCAGCGTCTGGTATTGCTGGTCGGTCAGGCCGGTGACCGCCAGTGGCATGCCTTCCTTAGGATGACTGCCTGCGTAGGCATTGAATTCGCCGGGGGTGGCGCACATGTTTTCGCGGTTCAGGCCCAGCACAATGTCGTCCGGCAGCTTGGCGTTGGGCTGCAGCGGTGCGTTATGCCCCAGTTCCAGCATGCGTGCCATCAACGCGGCCTGGCTGCCTTGGGCGTCCAGCACCGAATAGAAGCCCTTCTGCTGCCAGGCTTGCTTGCCGAATGCGTCATAGAACAAGCGCGTAGTCGGCGCAGCCTGGCTGCGCTCGCCGTCGTACACAGGCACTTTGCTCGCGCCTCGGGCGGCGCCCTCGGCACTGCCCAGGTTGAGCTGGCAGGCGGAGTCATAGCAGGCATGGCAGGCCACGCACTTCTCGGTGAAAATCGGTTGGATGTCGCGGGTGTAGGAGATCGCCGGGGCGGGACCTTCTGCCTGGGCAGTACTGGCAATCAATGCCAGGACGGCGCTGACGATAAGACGAAGTGACATGTATCCGGTCCCGATTCAATGCGTGCGCTGAAAAATTGCCGGTGATTCTACCGGGCCATCGCACCTCACAACGTGAGCGATATTCATGCAAAAGCCGGACATGCCGCAAATCCGCACAGGTTTGCTATGATCCACGCCCTCCGTAATGCCTGACCAGAGTAGTCCCATGTCCGATCGTAGCGCTCGTCTGCAAGCCCTCCACCACGCCCTCAAGGAACGCATCCTGATCCTCGACGGCGGCATGGGCACGATGATCCAGAGCTATAAACTGGAAGAGCACGACTACCGTGGCAAACGCTTTGCCGACTGGCCGAGCGACGTCAAGGGTAACAACGACCTGTTGGTGATTACCCGCCCGGACGTGATCGGCGGCATCGAGAAGGCCTACCTGGATGCCGGCGCCGACATCCTCGAAACCAACACCTTCAACGCCACGCGCATTTCCATGGCCGATTACGGCATGGAAGAGCTGGCCTATGAACTGAACGTCGAAGGCGCACGCCTGGCGCGCAAGATCGCGGACGCCAAGACCGCCGAGAACCCGGACAAGCCACGCTTCGTTGCCGGCGTCCTGGGCCCGACCAGCCGTACCTGCTCGCTGTCGCCCGACGTGAACAACCCCGGCTACCGCAACGTAACCTTCGATGAACTGGTGGAAAACTACACCGAGGCCACCAAAGGCCTGATCGAAGGCGGTGCGGACCTGATCCTGATCGAAACCATCTTTGACACCCTCAACGCCAAGGCCGCGATCTTCGCCGTGCAGGGTGTGTTCGAAGAGCTCGGCATCGAATTGCCGATCATGATCTCCGGCACCATCACCGACGCCTCCGGCCGTACCCTCTCGGGCCAGACCACCGAAGCATTCTGGAACTCGGTCGCCCACGCCAAGCCGATTTCCGTGGGCCTGAACTGCGCCCTGGGTGCCAGCGAGCTGCGCCCGTACCTGGAAGAGTTGTCCAACAAGGCCAACACCCATGTGTCGGCGCACCCGAACGCCGGCCTGCCCAACGAATTCGGCGAGTACGACGAGCTGCCTTCGGAAACCGCCAAAGTCATCGAAGAGTTTGCCCAGAGCGGCTTCCTCAATATCGTCGGCGGCTGCTGCGGCACTACGCCTGGTCATATTGAAGCCATCGCCAAGGCCGTGGCCGGTTATGCGCCGCGCCCGATCCCGGATATTCCCAAGGCCTGCCGCCTGTCGGGCCTGGAGCCGTTCACCATTGATCGCAGCTCGCTGTTCGTCAACGTCGGCGAACGCACTAACATCACCGGCTCCGCACGCTTTGCCCGCTTGATCCGCGAAGACAACTACACCGAAGCCCTGGAAGTCGCCCTGCAGCAGGTGGAAGCCGGCGCCCAGGTGATCGACATCAACATGGACGAAGGCATGCTGGATTCGAAGAAGGCCATGGTGACCTTCCTCAACCTGATCGCCGGCGAGCCGGACATCTCCCGCGTACCGATCATGATCGACTCCTCCAAGTGGGAAGTGATCGAAGCCGGCCTCAAGTGCATCCAGGGCAAGGGCATCGTCAACTCCATCAGCATGAAGGAAGGCGTCGAGCAGTTCATTCACCACGCCAAGCTGTGCAAGCGCTACGGCGCCGCCGTGGTGGTGATGGCGTTCGACGAAGCCGGCCAGGCCGACACCGAAGCGCGCAAGAAAGAAATCTGCAAACGCTCCTACGACATCCTGGTAAATGAAGTCGGCTTTCCGCCGGAAGACATCATCTTCGACCCGAACATTTTTGCGGTCGCCACCGGTATCGAAGAGCACAACAACTATGCCGTCGATTTCATCAACGCCTGTGCCTACATCCGCGACGAGCTGCCGTATGCGCTGACCTCCGGCGGCGTGTCCAACGTGTCGTTCTCGTTCCGTGGCAACAACCCGGTGCGCGAAGCGATCCACTCGGTGTTCCTGCTGTATGCGATCCGCAACGGCCTGACCATGGGTATCGTCAACGCCGGCCAGTTGGAGATCTACGACCAGATCCCGGCCGAGCTGCGCGAAGCCGTTGAAGATGTAGTCCTCAACCGCACCCCGGAAGGCACCGACGCCCTCCTCGCCATCGCCGACAAATACAAGGGCGACGGCAGCGTAAAAGAGGCCGAGACCGAGGAATGGCGCGGTTGGCCGGTGAACAAGCGCCTGGAACACGCGCTGGTCAAGGGCATCACCACCCACATTGTTGAAGACACCGAGGAATCCCGGCAGTCGTTCGCGCGCCCGATCGAAGTGATCGAAGGCCCGCTGATGTCCGGCATGAACATCGTCGGCGACCTGTTCGGCGCGGGCAAAATGTTCCTGCCCCAGGTGGTGAAATCCGCCCGTGTGATGAAGCAGGCCGTGGCTCACTTGATCCCGTTCATTGAGCTGGAAAAAGGTGACAAGCCGGAAGCCAAGGGCAAGATCCTGATGGCCACGGTGAAGGGCGACGTGCATGACATCGGCAAAAACATCGTCGGCGTAGTGCTCGGTTGCAACGGTTATGACATCGTCGACCTGGGTGTGATGGTGCCGGCGGAGAAGATCCTGCAGGTGGCCAAGGAGCAGAAGTGCGACATTATCGGGCTGTCCGGCCTGATCACGCCGTCCCTGGACGAGATGGTGCATGTGGCCCGCGAGATGCAGCGTCAGGACTTCCACCTGCCCCTGATGATCGGCGGCGCGACCACCTCCAAGGCGCACACGGCGGTGAAGATCGAGCCTAAGTACAGCAACGACGCGGTGATCTACGTCACCGACGCCTCACGCGCGGTGGGCGTGGCCACGCAGTTGCTGTCCAAGGAGTTGAAAGCCGGCTTCGTCGAGAAGACCCGCCTGGAATACATCGATGTGCGTGAGCGCACCTCCAACCGCAGTGCGCGCACCGAACGCCTGAGCTACCCGGCGGCCATCGCCAAGAAGCCGCAGTTCGACTGGAGCAACTACACACCGGTGGTGCCGACGTTTACCGGTGCCAAGGTGCTGGACAATATCGACCTCAACGTCCTGGCCGAGTACATCGACTGGACTCCGTTCTTTATCTCCTGGGACCTGGCCGGCAAATTCCCACGCATCCTCACCGATGAAGTGGTGGGCGAAGCCGCCACCGCGCTGTACGCGGATGCCCAGGAAATGCTCAAGAAGCTGATCGATGAAAAGCTGATCAGCGCACGTGCGGTGTTTGGTTTCTGGCCGACCAACCAGGTGCAGGACGATGACCTTGAAGTGTACGGCGACGACGGCCAGCCAATTGCCAAACTGCACCACCTGCGCCAACAGATCATCAAGACCGACGGCAAGCCGAACTTCTCCCTGGCCGACTTCGTCGCGCCTAAAGACAGCGGCGTGACCGACTACATCGGTGGCTTTATCACCACCGCCGGCATCGGCGCCGAAGAAGTGGCCAAGGCCTACCAGGATGCCGGCGACGATTACAACTCGATCATGGTCAAGGCCCTGGCCGACCGTCTGGCCGAAGCCTGCGCCGAGTGGCTGCACCAGCAAGTGCGTAAAGAGCACTGGGGCTACGCCAAGGACGAGCAACTGGACAACGAGGCGCTGATCAAAGAGCAATACAGCGGTATCCGCCCTGCTCCCGGCTACCCGGCGTGCCCGGATCACACCGAGAAAGCCCAGTTGTTCCAACTGCTCGACCCCGAGGCCCGCGAAATGCACGCCGGGCGCAGCGGTGTATTCCTTACCGAACACTACGCGATGTTCCCGGCGGCGGCGGTCAGCGGCTGGTACTTCGCCCACCCGCAAGCGCAGTACTTTGCCGTGGGCAAGGTCGACAAGGATCAGGTCGCCAGTTACACCGCCCGCAAGAACCAGGACCTGGCCGTGACCGAGCGCTGGCTGGCGCCGAACCTGGGTTATGACAACTAAGCCCTGACGGAGAAACGTGCCCACGCTCAACGCGGGCATGCAGCCCGTGACACTGCGCGTCGCCTCCCCGAACCCGCCTCGGGCAATCGTCTATGCTATCCCTCACACACCTTGTGTCGAGGGACGTATGGACGATCCAGCCAACTACAAGCCCCCTACCTTCTGGCAGATGCTCCACAGTGTGGTGGCCGCTGCGTTTGGCGTGCAGAGCGGCAAGAATCGGGCCCGCGACTTCACCCATGGCAAGCCCAGCCACTTTGTGATCCTGGGCATCCTGTTTACGGCGGTGTTTGCCTTGACCTTGTTTGGAATCGTCAAGCTGGTGCTGCACCTGGCCGGCGTCTAGCGCAGCAACAGACGTAGGCTGAATGGGTAGCGATAGGACTCGGGCTTGCCCTGGGCCGACAGCACGCGAAAATTCACCGACGGTGTCGGCCCCAACAAACGCCGCGCCTGGCCGGCATCGATCAATTGGAACAACGTCAACTGCCGGTCGCGCCCACCGTATGCGCCAATGTCCAGGCCCTTGGCATCATCATGAACCAACACCATGGCCCAGCCGCCGACAGTGAAATGCCCGGCGACCAGGGACGACAAGCGTCCGTCCAGTCGAGCCTGCAAAATCTCCGGCGAGCTGTTGATCGCGCTGAACAGCACGTCCTTACCCGGTAACCGCCCGCTGGCCTGCAGCGCCTGCATGGCGCCCAGCGCCATCTGATCGTTGGCCGACCACACCAGCGCCGTCTGCGGGTAGCGCTTGAACAGTTGCGTCGCTTGCTCGAAGGCGCGCTCGCGGCTCCATTCACCGTAGACCAACTGACGCAGGCGCACCTCGGGATGCTCGGCCAGCGCCCGACGCATGCCCCGCTCACGCAATTGCGCGCCCGGCGTGGTCTTGACGCCGGAAAAGGCCAACAGGTCGATGGATTGACCGGGCGCAACCGGTCCGTGCTGGCGCAGCAAGTCGCGGAGCATCAGGTAGCCAGCCTCTTCATCGTCAGCGACCAGGCTGCCGATCAAACGGATGCCACTGCGGGTTCCCAGCAAATGCATCTGGTCGGGGGTCAGCGCGCTGTTCACCAACAGCAGCTTGACGCCACTGCCCTCGGCCATGCGCAGGATCTGCGGTGCAACGTATTGCTCATTCACCAGCACCAGGTAATCAGGTCGCTGGCTGCCTTGCAGCACCTCACGCGCCTGAAGCAGCGTATTGTCGGGATTACGCTCGCCATAACGCACACGCAACTCCAGGCCGAGGTCCTTGGCGGCGGCCTGCATGAAGTGCGTGTAGCTGACCCAGAAGGTTTCCGTCGATACGCCCGGATTGAGAAAGACCACCGACGTTGCATGAGCCATCACTCCATACGTCGATCCCAGCAACCAGACACACGTAATCAACACCTTCAACATAGATGCCTGAGCCTCGAAAATAGGCCGCCATGATAGTAGCAATGCCCAAACCAATCGAGGTTCGATCAACCACCTTTATTGGTGGCTTACCCAAAACACGGCAGTTCCCACCACCAAAATGATCAAGAACAGAATGGCCCACGCATCCACGGTACTGTCGGGTTTACGGGCTTTTGTCGGATTGCTCATCGCATCGCCTCTTGTCGGTTTTATAGGTGATTGCACTAAGACTCGCTCACAGTAAAGTTGATGATTGCCCGCATGACAAATGTGGATATCGCGATAACTGTTCTCATTAGTCATTTTGGTTATTTGCATATACTCAAACATCACTTTTGCGCATAAACGCAAACTGGTATCGTGCGCCGGCTCCGTTGGGAGTGCGCGGCCGTGCGCGCAGATTTGCCGAGAACAGGACCTATATGTACGTATACGACGAATACGATCAGCGCATCATCGAGGACCGCGTTAAGCAGTTCCGTGATCAGACCCGACGCTACTTAGCAGGTGAACTGAGCGAAGAAGAGTTCCGCCCTCTGCGCCTGCAAAATGGCCTTTATGTTCAGCGCTTTGCGCCGATGCTGCGGGTGGCCGTGCCTTATGGCCAACTGACTTCGCGCCAGATGCGCATGATGGCCAAGATTGCCCGCGACTTCGACAAAGGCTATGCCCACATCAGTACCCGCCAGAACGTACAGTTCAACTGGCCGGCGCTGGAAGATGTGCCGGACATCCTCGCCGAGCTGGCCACCGTGCAGATGCACGCCATTCAGACCAGCGGTAACTGCCTGCGCAACGTGACCACCGACCAATTCGCCGGTGTTGCCGCCGATGAGTTGATTGACCCACGCCCATGGTGCGAAATCGTCCGTCAATGGACTACCTTCCACCCCGAGTTCGCCTACCTGCCGCGCAAGTTCAAGATCGCCGTCAACGGCTCGACCTCGGACCGCGCGGCCATCGAAGTCCACGACATCGGCCTGGAGCCGGTCTACAACGCCGCTGGCGAGCTGGGCTTCCGTGTGCTGGTGGGTGGCGGCCTGGGCCGTACCCCGGTAGTTGGTGCGTTTATCAACGAGTTCCTGCCGTGGCAAGACTTGCTGAGCTACCTCGACGCCATCCTGCGTGTCTACAACCGCTATGGCCGTCGTGACAACAAGTACAAGGCCCGGATCAAGATCCTGGTCAAGGCGCTGACCCCTGAGGTATTCGCCCAGAAAGTCGATGCCGAGATGGAACACCTGCGCGGCGGCCAGACCACCCTGACCGAAGCCGAAGTGCACCGCGTCGCCAAGCACTTCGTCGACCCCGAGTACAAGGCCCTGAGCAATCAGGACGCCGAACTCGCCGCACTCGACCAGCAGCACCCGGGCTTCGCCCGCTGGCGTACGCGCAACACCCTGGCGCACAAAAAGCCGGGCTATGTGGCCGTAACCCTGTCGCTCAAGCCTACCGGTGTTGCCCCAGGTGATATCACCGACAAGCAGCTGGACGCCGTTGCCGACCTGGCCGACCGTTACAGCTTCGGTCAACTGCGCACCTCCCACGAGCAGAACATCATTCTCGCGGATGTGGAGCAAAGCCAACTGTTCACCCTGTGGGGCGAACTGCGCGAAGGCGGTTTCGCCACGCCGAACATTGGCCTGCTGACCGACATCATCTGCTGCCCAGGCGGTGATTTCTGCTCCCTGGCCAACGCCAAGTCGATCCCGATTGCCGAATCGATCCAGCGCCGTTTCGACGACCTGGACTACCTGTTCGACATCGGCGAGCTGGACCTGAACATTTCCGGTTGCATGAACGCCTGTGGTCACCACCACGTCGGCCACATCGGCATCCTGGGCGTGGACAAGAAAGGCGAAGAATTCTACCAAGTGTCCCTGGGTGGCAGCGCCAGCCGCGATGCGAGCCTGGGCAAGATCCTCGGCCCGTCCTTCGCCCAGGAAGCCATGCCCGAGGTGATCGGCAAACTGATCGATGTGTACATCGAACAGCGCACCGAAGATGAGCGTTTCATCGACACCTACCAGCGCATCGGCATTGACCTGTTCAAGGAGCGCGTCTATGCAGCGAATCATTAAGAACAACGAAGTCCTCGACGAAACCTGGCACCTGCTGCCCAAGGACGCGAGCTTCGACGGCATTTCCAACTGCGACGACCTGATCGTGCCGCTGGCCCTGTGGCGCGAGCATGGCCACGCGCTCAAGGCCCGCGACGGCGGCCTAGGTGTGTGGCTGGACGCCGATGAAGAAGCCGAGGAGATCGGTCCTGACGTGGAACACTTCCAGGTCATCGCCCTGAATTTCCCGGCCTTCACCGACGGTCGCAACTACTCCAACGCACGCTTGCTGCGTGACCGTTATGGTTACAAAGGTGAGCTGCGGGCGATCGGCGATGTGCTGCGCGACCAGTTGTTCTACCTGCGCCGTTGCGGGTTCGATGCCTTTGCGCTGCGCGCAGACAAAGACCCGTACGAAGCATTGGAAAGCCTCAAGGACTTCTCGGTAACGTACCAGGCTGCAACCGATGAGCCGTTGCCGCTGTTTCGCCGGCGCTAAGTCTGCGGACATGAAAAAGCCCTGGCATGCCAGGGCTTTTTTTATGGTTGAAGTTTTATCGACGCCAGCACCTGCTTCTGCCCCATGGAGCATGGCACGCCTTCCGGCTGCGCCCGCACGGCCTCGATCACGCCCAGCAACTGCGCTTTGCTGTGGGCCAATTGCGCTTGCATCACTTCGATCTGTGCCACTTTGCGCTCCAGGGCCTCGATCAACTCGTCGCGCTTGTGCTCTCCAGGCGCGGGCATCAGCGCCTTGAGTTCCTGCAAGGTAAACCCAGCCTGCTGCGCACTCTGAATCAATTGCAGAGTCTGCAAGGCCTCTGGCGCATAACGCCGGTATCCGTTGGACTGGCGTCCGACCTGACTGATCAACCCTTCGCTCTCGTAAAAACGAATGCGTGAAGCGGCCAGACCGCTCTGTTTTGCCAGCTCACCAATATTCATCACAACGCCTGCTTGACATTAAAGTTAACTTTAAGCTTAGCCTGAGCCCTCCCCCGCTCAGGAGTCAACTCATGTCACCTTTTGAAGCCCTGCAACTGCCCAACGGCCAAATCATCGCCAATCGCATCGCCAAGGCTGCGATGGAAGAGAACATGGCCGATATCAACCAAGCGCCGTCCCGCGAATTGAAGCAGTTGTACAAGGCCTGGGCAGACGGCGAACCCGGCCTGCTGCTGACCGGCAATGTGATGATCGACCGCCACGCCATGACCGGCCCCGGCGGCGTGGCCCTGGAAAACGAGGAGCACCTGGACAGCTTTCGCGAATGGGCCGATGTAGCCCGTAACAAGGGCGTGCACTTCTGGATGCAGCTCAGCCATCCAGGGCGCCAGACCATGGCCAATCTCGGCCAACAAGCCTTGGCACCGTCTGCCATTGCGCTGGACCTGGGCAGCTTTTCCAAGATGTTCGCCACACCAAAAGCGATGACCGAAGACGATATTCAGGACGTGATCCGGCGCTTCGCAACCAGCGCACGCCTGGCCGAGAAAGCTGGCTTTACCGGGGTGCAGATCCACGGCGCCCACGGCTATTTGCTGAGTCAATTTCTCTCGCCCTTGAGCAACCACCGCAGCGACCGTTGGGGCGGCTCGCTGGAAAATCGCGCGCGCCTGCTGCTGGAAGTGATTCACGCCGTGCGCGCCAGTGTCAGCCCGTCGTTTTGCGTGGCGGTCAAACTCAACTCGGCGGATTTCCAGCGTGGCGGCTTCGATGAAACCGATGCGCGCGCGGTGGTCGAAATGCTCAACCCGTTGCCCATCGACTTGTTGGAATTGTCCGGTGGCAGCTACGAGGCGCCCGCCATGCAAGGCGAAGCGCGGGATGGTCGCACCCTGGCCCGTGAGGCGTATTTCCTAGAATTTGCCGCAGAAATGGCCAGCGTCGCCACCATGCCCGTGATGGTCACCGGTGGCATTCGCCGACTGCCTATCGTGAAGCAGGTACTGGACAGCGGCGTCGCCATGGCCGGTATCGCCACCGCCCTGACCCTGGAACCACAATTGATCAAGCATTGGCGCGAAGGACGCGACCTCAACCCGCAACTCAAACCGATCGATTGGAAGCGCAAGCCCCTGGCCTCACTCGCTACGCTCGCCGTGGTGCGCGGCCAGATGCGCCGCCTCAGCCGTGGTCGTTTGCCCAACCCCAAGGTTATCCCCTGGCTGGCCCTGGCGTGTGACCAATGGTTTATCGCTCGGCGCACTCGGCAGTACCGTGCGGCCATGACGCAATCTTCACATTAAAGACGGAGCATTCGCCGTGATCGAGCTGTCCCCTATTGATCAGCAGTTTTTTAACCTCACTGACGATTGGAGTGCTTCATGGCGAAAATCAACCTGGCCCAGCAACTGGCGACCACCCTTGAACAGGCGGGCATCAAGCGCATTTGGGGCCTGACCGGCGACAGCCTCAACGGCCTCACCGACGCCTTACGCACCATGGACAGCATTGAGTGGATGCATGTGCGCCACGAAGAAGTCGCAGCATTTGCCGCCGGTGCCGAAGCAGCAGCCACCGGCGAGTTGACGGTGTGCGCAGGCAGCTGCGGGCCGGGCAACCTGCACTTGATCAATGGTCTGTTCGACTGCCATCGCAACCATGTGCCAGTGCTGGCGATTGCCGCGCAGATTCCGTCTTCGGAAATTGGCCTGAACTACTTCCAGGAGACCCATCCCCAGGAACTGTTCAAGGAATGCAGCCACTTCATCGAGCTAGTCACCAACCCCGCGCAGATGCCCCAAGTGCTGCACCGCGCCATGCGCTCGGCGATCCTCAATCGCGGCGTAGCAGTGGTGGTGATTCCGGGGGATGTGTCGCTGCTGGAAGTCGAAGACACCCTCAAGCCGTGGCCGGCCCTGCACGCGCCACGCACACTGCCTGCGGAGGCCGATCTGCTGCACTTGAGCGAGATCCTCAAGGACAGTGAAAAAGTCACGCTGCTCTGTGGCAGCGGCTGTGCGGGCGCCCATGCGCAAGTGGTGGCCCTGGCCGATACGCTGGGTGCGCCGGTGGTGCACGCCCTGCGCGGCAAAGAACATGTGGAATGGGATAACCCGTTTGATGTGGGCATGACTGGCCTGATCGGCTTCAGCTCCGGTTACCACGCCATGCTCGACTGCGACACGCTGATCATGCTCGGCACGGACTTTCCATATCGCCAGTTCTACCCTACGGACGCAAAAATCATCCAGGTCGACCGCAACCCACAGGCATTGGGTCGTCGCGCTACCTTGGACTTGGGCATCGCCGCAGATGTGGGCGAAACCATCGACGCCCTCCTTCCGCGCTTGACCCGCAAGACGGATCGCAGCTTCCTTGAGACTTCATTGAAGCATTACGTGAAAGCCCGCCAGGGGCTCGATGACCTTGCGCAACCTTCAAAAGCCAACCGGCCGATCCATCCGCAATACGTCGCGCGATTGCTCAGTGAACTGGCCGACGATGATGCGATCTTTACCGCCGATGTCGGTTCGCCCACGGTCTGGGCGGCGCGCTACCTGAAGATGAACGGTAAACGCCGCCTGATCGGCTCGTTCAACCACGGCTCCATGGCCAACGCCATGCCCCAGGCCATTGGCGCGCAGGCAGCATTCCCGGGGCGGCAAGTGATTTCGATGTCCGGCGATGGCGGGTTCGCCATGTTGATGGGGGATTTCATCTCGCTGGCGCAGCTGAAGTTGCCGGTGAAAGTCATCGTGTTTGATAACTCGTCACTGGGGTTCGTCGCCATGGAGATGAAGGCGGCGGGTTATCTGGACGCGGGCACCGAACTGAAAAACCCGGATTTCGCGGCGATGTCCAATGCCATGGGTATCCTCGGCATTCGTGTGGAGCAGTCCGAAGACCTGGAGCCGGCCCTGCGCCGCGCCCTGGCCCACGATGGCCCGGTGCTGGTGGACGTGGTGACTGCCACCCAGGAACTGGTGATGCCACCGAGCATCAAGCTGGAGCAGGCCAAGGGGTTTAGCTTGTACATGCTCAAGGCGGTGATGAGTGGGCGTGGCGATGAGGTAATCGAGCTGGCGCGGACCAACTGGCTGCGCTGATCTAAACATGTGGGAGGGGGCAACCCCCTTCCCACGCTTTACGCTATTGCCAACTCAAGCCGTTTGTTTTTCTACCCACTGCCCATAGGCATCGATAAACGCCTGCAAAAACGGCTTGGTCTTTTCCGACACTTTGCCCGACTCATCAAACACACTGCCCGCCCCACCCAGGTAGGCTTCGGGCTGCTGCATGCACCACACATCAAGGAACACCAGGGACTGACGCAGATGGTGGTTGGCGCCAAAGCCTCCGATAGCGCCAGGCGACACACTGATGATCGCACCCGGCTTGCCGCTCCAGGCGCTTTGCCCATAAGGACGGGAACCCACATCAATCGCGTTCTTCAACGGGGCCGGCACCGAGCGGTTGTATTCCGGGGTCACGAACAACACCGCGTCGGATGAACTCACCTGTTTGCGGAAAGTACTGTAGGCTGCCGGCGGTGAATCAGCGTCGATGTCTTCGTTGTAGAGCGGCAAATCGCCAATTTCGACGATGTTCAACTTCAGATTGGCTGGGGCCAGTTCGGCCAATGCCAACGCGACCTTGCGGTTGATCGACTGTTTTCTCAAGCTGCCAACCAGGACGGCAATCGTGTAGACCTTGCTCATTGAGGTTTTCCCGATGTCTGACTAAAGGAGCTTGTAGTTATAGAGGCTTCACGACAGGTTCACCAGAAGGTTTTGAGAATCCTCCAGACGTTTGCCTCGCACCTCTCTGCGTAGGAGGCGTCGTAAAATCCCAGCGAATAGTATTTTTTTTCCGTAGGCAAACTACCCCTCTTTATTACGGTCTACAGAACCGCAAATCGAGTGTTTATCTCCAGAGGTTCTAAACAGATGGCAGCAGTACTTGTCGGACAGTTCCATGCCAGAGACGCGGAAGGCCGCGTTTATTCCGTGCATGAGTTCCAGGAATCCAACCCGGCGCAAGGCGACCTGGCTGGCTCGGCGCCCACCACAACCTACAAGCTGGCCATTGGCGACCGTGTAGAAAAACTGGAAGGCGATGAGTTCAAACTGATCCAGTCGGGCATCATTATTGTCCGCGAATCGCAAACCACCCTCGCTTCATAAGATCTCGCCTTGATGACCTGCTCAGTCCTGGCCATTGCTGGCGTTGACTGGGCTGGGGTGATCAGGGGCTGCGGATTTCCGTCACTTCGATGCCCTGCTCGCCTTGCTTGAGCGTCACCAGCAAGTGCCCCCGCTCCCCTTCCACGGCGTACATCGAGCGCGTGTAGCCCGACGTGTTGTACGCGGGATACGCCTCCACCTGCCTGATCAAGGTCACCCCCAACACCGCCCCCACTTGTTCGCCGACCTGTTCCTGGGCACGGATAAACGCTTCGAGCGCCAGGCTTTCCGGTGTGTTGTTGTCGTGATTATTGAAGAGATAAGCCGCCGCGCACCCCACGGTCACCAGAACCATGAGTTGCTTGGCCGTTACCCCGAAGAACGTCGAGGGAATAGGCATTCGAGACCAGACCTGTTTTTGTTGTAGTGCCGGTACCCGGCTTTGGTCGCTGATGATCAGACGAGCCATTTTAGTAAGGTCGTGGCTGAACGCCAGTGGCATAGGCGACCTGCACCGTCTTTTTTGCGCACGACCGCTTGCACCATTGAAACCCCACCACACTGCACATAGACTCCGGCCATGCGTTTACGTCATATCGAAGTGATTCAGGCCATCTTGCAGACCGGACACCTCGGCACGGCCGCCGAATGGTTGCAACTCCCCGTGGGCGATGTGGACGCGGCGCTGAAGGAAGCCGAGCAGCAACTGGGCTTTATGCTGTTTGCCAGCGTGCGCGGGCGCTTGCAGGCAACACGGGAAACCCTCGAACTGCAGGCAGAAATCGCCCATATATACGAAGCGCTGGAACCGGTGCAACGCCTGGCCAGCCGTTTGAAACACCATCACGCCCCGCCCTTGCGTGCGCTCTGTACCCCGCCCCTGGCCAATCAACTGCTGCCGCAAAGTATCGCGGTGCTGCGTCGACGCTTTCAGGACACCCCGTGCAACCTATCGAGCCAGCCCACAAGGGAGATCGTCAGGAGCCTGTTGCTGCATGAGGCCGATGTCGGCTTGAGCCTGCATGACCCGGAACACCCGCAAATCGTCAGCACCGTGCTGGCTCAAGGCAAACTGCAGTTGCTGGCGCCCCACGGCTGGCTCAAGCCCAAGCAGAAGTACATTGCACTACAGGACCTGGCCGGCCAGTCGATGATCGGGTTGGAGGGGCAAGACCCGCTCAGCCGCCTGCTGGACGCCAAGCTGCAAGCCCTACGGCCGCTTCCGGTGGTGCAGACGCGGGTGCAGACCTACCAGATGATGCGCAGCATGGTAGAAGCGGGAGAAGGCTTGGCGATTGTCGACCCCTTCACTGCATTTGGCGCGCAAGAGGCCGGGCTGGATGCGTGCCCGGTGTCGCCGCCGATGATGGTCAGCCTGTACGCGCTGACCCTCAAGGATGGCGCGGCCTCTCCAGCGATGAATGCATTGCTGGAGATTGTCACGCAGAAGGCTGAAAGCCTGCTGCTGAGTTAAGCCTTGTCGACTTCGGCCTTGAACAGCCGATACCAGAAAATCGCCACTTCGCGAGTTTGCGGGTCAATGCCGCGATAGCGCAGGTGGTCGATCCCGCCCATCACATAGCCGCATCGCTCATAGAGGCGGCAGGCGCCGAGGTTGTTGTTCTGGGTTTCGAGCATCATGCCCGGCAGGTTTTTCTTGCGGCTCCAGAACTGCGCTACATCCAGTAATGCCTTCGCTACACCGTGCCGCCGCGCCGGCAAGACCACCGCCAGTTCATCCACATGGGCAAAGCCATTCCAGTTGGTGCTGACCACGACATGCCCCACAGGTCGATCGTCCAGATAGGCCATGAAGATCGCACTGTCTGGGGCATCGCGGAAACTGGCGAACTCCTCAGGATCAATCCCATAACATTTGCGGTACGGCAGGATACGCTCCAGCGGCCATTGATCGACGCGCTTGCCCATCTCCGGCACGCTGTAGGCGCTGACCTCGAAACTGAAGTCATTGCCCCACACGTAGGCATCAAAACCTTCGTCGGCGACTCGCACACTGAGCCCTGGATACTTCGGGTTCATTACAGCTTGCATAAACATCCTTAACCCTTGATGCAGTCGACGGTGTAACAACGACCACTGCCGTCATCTTCGTGTTGTAACCCGTGAACATCGGCAAAAAAACCGGGAAAACTGCTATCGAACGTACGGGCAAATGCCAGGTAGTCGATGATCGAGCGGGTGCTCTCGGTAAAGCGCTCGCCGGGCATGATCAACGGAATACCAGGCGGATACGGCACCAGCATCACGGCTGCGACGCGTCCTGGCAAGGCATCAATCGACACTGCTTCCACTTCACCCCTTACCAATTGGTCGTAGGCGTGCGCCGGTTTCATCGCAATCTCCGGTAGTACGGTGTACATGCGCTTGAGGTGTTTGGCGGTGGCGTTGCTGCGGTAACAGCTGTGCAATTGGTCGCACAGGTCGCGCAAACCCAGGCCCTGATAACGCGCCGGGCCTTGGGCAAACACCGAGGGCAAACAACTGGCCAGGCTGACATTCGCGTCGTAGCTGCGTTTGAATTCCAACAACTCGGTGAGCAACGTACTCCATTTGCCTTTGGTGATGCCCATGGAAAACAACACGAGGAAGGAATACAACCCGGTCTTCTCCACCACCAACCCGCGCTCCCAGAGGAACTTACTGACCACGGCGGCAGGGATCCCACAATCGCTCAAGGCGCCGCCGGCATTGAGACCGGGCATGACCAGCGTCACTTTGATCGGGTCCAACAACACATAATCTTCGGCCACATCCCCAAAGCCATGCCAGTCATCCTGCGGCTGCAACAGCCAATCTTCCGTGGCGACGCGGTCGATGCCCGCCACCGACGGCGGCTGCCAGATCGAGAACCACCAATCTTCAGCGGCGATATGCTGGCGGAGGTTAGCCAGCGCGCGGCGAAAACTCAGGGCTTCGTCGAACATTTCCTGGAGCAACGAACGCCCGGCAGGGCCTTCCATCATCGCCGAAGCCACGTCCAGCGACGCGATGATGCTGTACTGAGGCGAGGTGGAGATGTGCATCATGAACGCTTCGTTGAAACGGTCACGGTCCAACTGACGGGCGCCGCCGTCCTGTACATGGATCATCGAGGCCTGGCTGAACGCGGCCAACAACTTGTGAGTGGAGTGAGTGGTGAACACCAGTGGGCTGTCCGGAGTGCGCGAGGTGCCCATGCCATAGCGCCCGGCAAAGAATTCGTGGAACGCCGCGTAGGCGTACCAGGCTTCGTCAAAGTGCAGCACCTCGACGCTGTTGCCCAATTGCTGCTTGATCAGCTCGGCGTTGTAGCACAGGCCGTCATAGGTGGAGTTGGTGACCACGGCCAACTTCACTTTCGCTGGCCGGCCACGGGTCAACGGACTGGCGTCGATCTTGGCGCGGATCGACTCGGGGCTGAATTCACTCAGGGGGATCGGGCCGATAATGCCCAGTTCGTTGCGCTCCGGGCACAGGTACAGCGGGATCGCGCCGGTCATGATGATCGAGTGCAATACCGACTTGTGGCAGTTGCGGTCCACCAGCACCAAATCATCGCGGGCGACCATCGAGTGCCAGACAATCTTGTTGGCGGTGGAAGTGCCGTTGATCACAAAGAAGGTGTGGTCAGCGCCAAAATTACGGGCAGCACGAGCCTCTGCTTCGGCCAGGGGGCCAGTGTGGTCCAGCAGCGAGCCCAATTCGGGCACAGAGACCGACAAATCCGAACGCAGGGTGTTTTCCCCAAAGAACTGATGAAATGCCTGCCCCACCGGGCTTTTGCGGTAGGCCACGCCACCGCCATGGCCGGGGGTGTGCCAGGAATAATTTGAATCAGCGGTGTGCTGCACCAAGGCCTTGAAGAATGGCGGCAACAAGCCATCCAGGTAAGTGCGCGCAGCGCGGGCCACTTGCCGGGCCAGGAATGGCACGGTGTCTTCGAACAGATAAAGGATGCCACGCAGTTGATTGAGTTCGCTCATGGCATCGGCCGGGGCGTTTTCCAGGGTGACTTGCTCGCCCAAGGCAAAGATCGGCAGGTTCGGTGCCCGTACCCGCGCCAAGCGAATCAGCTCAACCATGTTTTGCAGCAGATGGGTATTTTCGCCAGCGCCTTCGGCGGCGATCAACATGCAGGCCAAGCCGTGATGGGTAGACGCCACTAGCCGACCTTCGGCGTAGTCCACGGCGGAAAAAACACTGAAGCCCTCTTGTTCCAACTCCCTGGCAATGCCGCGGACCCGGTCGCCGGCAACGGTGTCGGCCTTGATGTCGCGGTGCACGATAAGGATAGGGAACTTCAGGTCTTTGTACATGAGGGCGTGGGAGTCCTGAGGGCTATTCACTCAGGGTAGAAGCTGGGAAGCGATGACGCGAATGAAGATTTTGAAAGCTATGCAGATCAACTGTGGGAGGTGGCTTTCTCCCGATCACGGTGTGTCAGCTAATAGTTGATTGGCTGATCCACCGCTATCGGGGGCGAGCCCCCTCGCACAGGTTGATCGGACCCACGCAGGGCTATTGTTGTGTCAACTGGGTCCACAGCGCCGGCGCGCCCGCCGACTTGGCAATCGCTTCCAGGCGTTGCGCATGCTCGACCATGTCCTGCTCGCTGGCGCGGAGAATGGTGGTCGGCTTGCGATCTGCCGGCAGACGCCGGATTTCCGAAGGACGATTGCCCGAGCCTTCCGCAGAGCCGCTGCCATCGGAAGCATTGCCGGCCAGGGATAGGCTGGTCTGCCCGCCGGTCATGGTCAGGTAGACGTCGGCGAGAATCTCGGAGTCGAGCAAGGCGCCGTGGAGTTCTCGGCCGGAGTTGTCGACGCCATACCGCTTGCACAACGCATCCAGGCTGTTGCGCTGGCCAGGGTGACGCTCCCTGGCCATCATCAAGGTGTCGAGGATCGAGCAGTGCTGGGAAATATCCGCGCGATCCGTCTGCCCCATGAGGGCAAATTCGTTGTTGATGAAGCCGACGTCGAACGCCGCGTTATGGATGATCAACTGGGCGCCGTTGATGAATTCGAAGAACTCATCGGCCACCTCGGCAAAACGCGGCTTGCCCTTGAGGAACTCGTCGGTGATGCCGTGGACGCCGATGGCGCCTTCGTCACTGTCGCGATCCGGTTGCAGGTAGACGTGGAAGTGACGCCCGGTGAGGCGCCGACCCATGAGTTCGACACAGCCGATTTCAATGATCCGGTGGCCGTCAGTCACCGGCATGCCGGTGGTTTCGGTATCGAGTACAACAGATCGGATGGCCATCAGGGTTCAGCTCTCAACGGGGTGGTGGTGTGCGTCAAAGGGCGGGATGTTAACACGTCAGACGGCATCAGCTTTGCTTGTAGCCCCGCACTTCATCCACGCCACGGTTGGCCAACTGGTCGGCACGCTCGTTGCCGGGGTGGCCGATGTGACCACGTACCCACTTCCAAGTGATGTCATGGCGATTGCATTGCTCATCGAGCAGTTGCCATAGGTCGGCATTCTTGACCGGTTCTTTGGCGGCGGTCTTCCAACCGCGCTTTTTCCAGTTGACCATCCACTCGTTGATGCCCTTCATCACGTACTGCGAGTCGGTCACCAGCAGTACGTTGCAACGGCGCTTGAGTTCTTCAAGGCCGCGAATCGCGCCCATCAATTCCATGCGGTTGTTGGTGGTGTTGGCTTCGCCGCCCCACAGTTCCTTCTCGACGCCCTTGCACACCAGCAACGCGCCCCAGCCGCCGGGGCCTGGGTTGCCCTTGCAGGCGCCATCGGTGAAGAGTTCTACGGTATCGGTCATCGGTTACATCCATCAAAACAGGCGGGATCTGAAATCAAAAAGGTTTTACGGTTCGCTTTGCTTGCGATTGACCTTGGCCATCGGCATCGGCACCAGCTTGCCCATGGGCTGGCGGGGCACCTGGCGCACTGGCCGCAGCCCGACCACAATCTTGCGCGCTACTAATAAATAGAAGCCGCCGCCCGACAGTTGCCAGGCACCCGCGCGGCGTTCCCAGCCGGCCAGGCGCGCCTGCCACTTGGTCGAGGCGAGCGGCGGACGATAGCACCCGAAGCGGCGTTTCTCCAGCGCGAAGCCCAGCAGGTTCAACCAGTCCGCCACCCGCGACGGCGAGATGCAGCGCGCCTGGCGAAGGCCATCATGAGCGAACACATGGCGCAGCCCCCAACTGCTCCAGGGGTTGATACCAACAATCAGCAAATGGCCACCAGGGCGCACGCTGCTCGCCGCCTCGCGCAGCAACCCGTGAGGCGACAGGCAGAAATCCAGGCCATGCTGCAACACCACCACATCGGCAGCGTGCTCGCTCAACGGCCAGGCCTGTTCCTCACAAACGATCTCTACGCCCGGCAACGGAGCACCCAGGCGCACATTGCGCTGCACCTGCGGCGCAGAGGGCGGCGTCTGTGCCGAGGGACCGTAATGCACGAGGTAGCCACCAAAGAAACGACCCAACTCGTCTTCGAGCATGCGCCGTTCTTCATCCAGCAAAAATTGCCCGATGGGCCCGGACAACCATTCGCGGGCCGCGCCGATCAGGGCCAGCCACTCAGGATCGGCCTGGGCGAACGCTTTATCAGTCATTGCATTCTCCAACTCGCCTAGACGTTCTAAGATGCACCAATGTGTTCAGCTTGGCGAATCGAAGAATGATACAGATCAGTGCTCTGCCCGCCTTCACCGATAACTACATATGGTTGCTACAGGACCCGCATACCCAACGTTGCGCGGTGGTCGATCCCGGCGATGCCGCGCCGGTACTGGGCTGGCTTACGCAACATCCGGAGTGGACCCTGAGCGACATCCTGATCACCCACCATCACCATGATCACGTGGGTGGCGTCGAGCAACTCAAGCGAGTGACCGAAGCCAAGGTCTACGGACCGGCCAACGAGCAGATCCCGGCGCGGGACGTCGCCCTGCAGGATAACGATCGCATCAACGTGCTCGGCTGGGACTTTGACATCTATACCGTGCCAGGTCACACCCTCGGCCACATCGCCTTCTATCACCAGGGCGCGCTGTTCTGTGGCGACACCCTGTTCGCCGCTGGCTGCGGCCGCCTGTTCGAAGGCACGCCGGAGCAGATGCACACTTCCCTTGAGCGCCTGGCCGCACTGCCCGCCGACACGCTGGTGTACTGCACCCACGAATACACACAAAGTAACCTCAAGTTCGCCCAGGCAGTGGAACCGGACAACGCCGACATCGCCGAACGGGTGGAAATCGTCCGCCAACTCAGGGCCCGTGGTGAGATAACACTGCCCTCCAACCTGGCATTGGAAAAACGCACCAACCCTTTTCTGCGTACTTCTGAAACATCCGTTAAACAAAAAGCGGACGAACGGAATGGCCGCGACAACCGCTCTGGGGCCGAGGTGTTTGCTAGCTTGAGGGCTTGGAAAGATAAGTTCTAAGACGATGCAATCTGATACGTAATTTCTGAATGGTTGACCGGAACCAAAGTGCTTTCTAGAATCGCCCGACATTTTTGCCCGGAACTTACTTCCAGCCAATGTCGTCATCTATTCGTAAATCCAACCATTCAGACGCATTGACCCGCCTGGCTCAAGCTGTGGCGGTGGCTGTGTCCGCAACACTGGCGGGCTGCCAATCGACCAATTTCACTGCACAATCCACCGTGCAACCCAAGCCCAACCTTACCGCCAAAATCAAACAGAAACCCGTCATCTGGCTTTCAGAAAAGCCTGCTCCCGAAGTACCGCAGGATGTCTGGGAACGCATGCGACGGGGCTTTCAATTGCAGGACAACGTTGGCGTCAACCCGCGCATCGAGCAACAGCGCCTGTGGTTCGCCAGCAACCCGTCCTTCCTGGAGAACGCCGGCGAACGCGGCAGTCTCTACATTCATTACATCGTCGAACGCCTTGAAGAACGCAACATGCCCCTGGAGCTGGCGCTGCTGCCAGTGATCGAAAGTGCCTACAACCCAATGGCCTATTCGCGCAGCGATGCCGTCGGCTTGTGGCAGTTCATCCCCTCCACCGGGCGCTACTTCAACCTGCGCCAGACCCGCGCCTATGATGGCCGCCGCGACATTACCGCCTCCACCACCGCCGCCCTAGACTACCTGACCCGTCTGCACGACATGTTCAACGGCGACTGGCTGCTGGCGCTGGCAGCCTATAACGCCGGCGAAGGCACGGTGAGCCGGGCGATCGAGCGCAACGAGAAGCTCGGTCTGCCCACCGACTACTGGAACCTGCCCCTGCCCCAGGAAACCAAGGATTACGTGCCCAAGTTCCTGGCGCTGTCCCAGGTGGTGCTGGCCCCTGAGGCCTACGGCGTCAACCTGAACCCGATTGCCAACACGCCTTACTTCGAAGTCGTAGAAGTCAAACAAAGCATGGACCTGTCCCGGGTCGCCGCGCTGGCGGAGATCGACGAAGACGAGCTGTTCCAGCTCAACCCGGCCCTCAAACAACGCACCACCCTGGATGGCCCGCAGCATCTGTTGGTACCGAGTTCCAAGGCGCAGTTGCTGACCAGCACCCTTTCGACGATGAAGCCTGAAGAATTACTGGCGATGCGCCCGAAGAAACAGGTCTTCGACGAAGTTGAGACCGCACGGGTTGCCGGCCGCAGCCGAAGCTACAAGGTGCGCAGCGGCGACAACCTCACGCTGATTGCCAAGGCCAACAAGGTCGATGTGCATGACCTGCAACGCTGGAACAAGCTTAACGGCCAGGCCCTCAAGGTTGGTCAGACCCTGGTGATGCAGGACACCCGCCGCGCAGTAGCCAGCAGCAAGAAGCCGGTGCAGTACAAGGTCAAGAAAGGCGACTCGCTGTACATCGTCGCCAAGCGTTTCAACGTCGAGATGCAACATCTCAAGCGTTGGAACCCGCGTACTGGCCAGGCATTGAAGCCGGGGCAGATGCTGGTAGTTTCCGGGCCGCGCTAAGGCTTTCAGAACACTGTAGAACCAATGTGGGAGGGGGCTTGCCCCCGATATCGGTGGATCATCCAATGAATCTGGTGGCTGACAAACTGCTATCGGGGGCAAGCCCCCTCCTACACTGAATATCCAGTGTTCCCAACCGGCTTTTTCCAACCGGAACAAGCTGTTACTGTACCGACCATAAAGCCCAAGCCGCCTGGATCGGATCTCTGACTTGAAGCGTCCCCTCCTTCTACTAATAAGTCTGGCCTTGAGCTTTGGTGCGAACGCGACGATTACCGAGAGCCACGGGTATACGCAGTTCGGCAGGCTCAAATACCCAGCCAAATTCACCCACTTCGATTGGGTAAATCCTGCAGCGCCGAAAGGCGGGACCTTGCGGGTCATGGCATTTGGCACCTTCGATACGCTCAACCCCTACACGTTCAAAGGCTCAAGCCCGGTTTCAACCCCCAACTTCCTGCAATACGGCGTCAATGAGCTCAATGAACCATTGATGGTCGGCACCGGCCAGTACGCGCCATCCGGCGATGAGCCCACCTCAAGTTACGGATTGATTGCCCAATCGGTGGAGTACAGCGAGGACCGCAGTTGGGTAGTGTTCAACCTGCGCCCGGAAGCACGTTTTCACGACGGCAAGCCGATCACCGCGTATGACGTGGCGTTTTCCTATCGCACCCTGCTGACCGAAGGCCACCCGCAGTACCGCACCAACCTGCAGGAAGTGGCGCGGGTGGACATCCTCAACCGTCACCGCATCCGCTTTGTATTCAAGCGCGCCGGCAACCCGCTGCTGATCCTGCGCCTGGGCGAGTTACCGGTGCTGCCCCAACACTATTGGAAAAACCGCGATTTCAAGGCGACCACCTTCGAACCGCCGCTGGGCAGTGGGCCTTACCGTATCAGCAAGGTCACGCCTGGGCGCCAATTGGTGTTCGAACGGGTCAAGGATTACTGGGGCAAGGACCTGCCAGTCAACCAGGGTTTCTATAACTACGACAAGGTCGAGGTGGAGTTCTACCGCGACAGCGACGTGGCCTTCGAAGCCTTCAAGGCCGGCGAATTCGACATCTATATCGAGCACCAGGCCAAGAATTGGGCGAATGGTTACAACTTCCCGGCGGTGAACCGGGGTGACGTGATCAAGGCGCAGATCGCTCACCAGATCCCCACCCAGAGCCAGGGCCTGTTCATGAACACCCGCCGGCCGACCTTCAGCCAGACCAAGGTGCGCGAAGCCCTGGGGCTGATGTTCGACTTCGAATGGACCAACCGCACGCTGTTCAGCAACGCCTACAAACGCACTTTGAGCTACTACCCCAACAGCGAGTTCGCGGCGACCGGCGTACCCGTGGGCCACGAATGGCTGATGCTCTCGCCGTACCGCGAGCAATTGCCGGCGAACCTGTTTACCCAAGCCTTCAGCCTGCCGCAGACCGACGGGCGCGGCATCCCCCGTGAAAACATGCGCCGCGCCCTGTCGCTGCTGGGCGAAGCCGGGTGGAAGTTGTCGGGCCAACGCCTGCTCAACAAGGACGGGCAACCGCTGCGCTTCGAGATTCTGCTGGTCAATCCGAACCTGGAGCGCATCCTGCAGCCCTATGTCGAGAACCTGATCAGCATCGGCATCGACGCGCGGCTGCGCACCGTTGACCGCGCGCAGTACAAGCAGCGCCTGGATCAGTTCGACTTCGACATGATCCTGATCACCCTCAATCAGACCCTGAGCCCCGGCCTTGAGCAGTGGCAGTACTTCCACTCCAGCCAGGCCGCAATCAAGGGCAGCAAGAACTACGCGGGCATCGCCAACCCCATTGTCGATCACCTGCTGGAACAACTGCTGGCCGCCCAGACCCGCGAAGAACAACTGGCCGCCGGCCGCGCCCTGGACCGAGTGCTCCTGTGGCAGCACTACAGCATTCCCAACTGGTACCTCAACTATCATCGCCTGGCGTACCGTAACCGGTTCGCCTTTGTCACCACGCCGCCCTACAGCCTGGGCCTGAGCGCGTGGTGGCTGAAAGCGTCGGAGAAAGCCCAATGATGTCTTTGCGTACTTCACTGTTTGCCGGCCTGTTGCTGTGCTCCGCAGCCCACGCGGCGCCGCAACATGCGCTGACGCTCTACAACGAGCCGCCGAAATACCCCGCCGACTTCAAGCACTTCGACTATGTGAACCCGGATGCCCCCAAGGGCGGCACCTTCCGCGAATCGAGCATGGGCGGCTTCGACAGCCTCAACCCGTTTATCAGCAAGGGCGTGCCGGCCGACAACATCAGTCTGATCTACGACACCCTGGCCATGCAGAGCCTGGACGAACCCATCACCGAATACGGCCTGGTCGCCGGCAAGATCGAAAAAGCCCCGGACAACAGCTGGGTGCGTTTCTACCTGCGCCCCGAAGCGCGGTTCCATGACGGCCACCCGATCCGCGCCGAAGACGTGGTGTTCACGTTCCAGGAACTGATGAAGGAAGGCTCGCCGATCTACCGCACCTACTACGCCGATGTCGATGAAGTGGTCGCCGAAGACCCGCTGCGGGTGTTGTTCAAATTCAAGCGCACCAACAACCGCGAGTTGCCACTGATCCTCGGACAACTGCCGGTACTGCCCAAGCATTGGTGGGCCACGCGGGACTTCGCCAAGGGCAACCTGGAGGTGCCGCTGGGCAGCGGGCCGTACAAGGTGGCCGAGGTCAAGGCCGGGCGCATGATCCGCTACGAGCGGGTCAAAGACTACTGGGCCAAGGACCTGCCGATCACCAAGGGTTTCTACAATTTCGATAACCGCATCACGGACTACTACCGCGACAGCACCGTGTCCCTGGAAGCGTTGAAGGCCGGGCAGTTCGACTACTGGCTGGAATTCAGCGCCAAGAACTGGGCCAACGCCTACAACATTCCGGCAGTGACCCAGGGCCGGTTGATCAAGGAAGAGATCCCCAACGGCAATCCCACGGGCATGCAAGGTTTTGTGTTCAATACGCGCAAGGCGATGTTCCAGGACGTGCGCGTGCGCAAGGCCATCAGCCTGTTGCTGGACTTCGAGTGGAGCAACAAACAGCTGTTCAACGGCGCCTACACCCGCACCCGCAGTTACTTCGAAAACTCTGAAATGGCCGCCACCGGCCTCCCCGGCCCGGATGAGCTGAAAATCCTCGAGCCCCTGCGCGACAAAATCCCGGCCGAAGTCTTCACCCAGGCCTTCGAGCCGGCCAGAACCGACGGAAGCGGCATGATCCGCGCCCAGCAACGCGAGGCCTACCAACTGCTGCAGGAGGCCGGCTGGCGCATCGTTGATGACAAGATGGTCGACACCACGGGTAAACCTGTGACCATCGAGTTCCTGCTGGCACAGACCGAGTTCGAACGCATCCTGCTGCCCTTCAAGCGCAACCTGGCGGACCTGGGCATCGACCTGGTAATCCGTCGGGTGGACGTCTCGCAGTTCGTCAACCGTGTCCGCTCTCGGGACTTCGACATGATGGTGGGCAGCTTCCCGCAGTCCACTTCGCCAGGTAACGAACAACGGGAGTTCTGGAAGTCTTCCAGCGCCGACAAGCCTGGCAGCCGCAACTACATGGGCCTCAAGGACCCAGCGGTGGACCAGTTGGTGGAAGAACTGATCGACGCCGATTCGCGCAAAAGCCTCGTGGCCCATGCCAAAGCGCTGGATCGCGTGCTGCAGTTTGGCTACTACGTGATCCCCAACTGGCACATCAAGACGTTCCGCGTGGCGTATTGGGACCACCTGGGGCACCCCAAAGTCCCGCCGCGCTACGACGTGGGCACAGCCACCTGGTGGAGCAAACCCAACGTCAGACCTGCCGTCACCTTGGACACAGACACGAACGCCGATTCGGCGAGTGGAGGCGATTAAATGCTGGCCTATATTGTTCGCCGCCTGTTGCTGATCATCCCCACGCTGTTCGGGATCCTGCTGATCAACTTCATCATTATCCAGGCCGCCCCCGGTGGTCCGGTGGAACAGATGATCGCCAAGCTTGAGGGCTTTGAAGGCGCCACCAGCCGCATTGCCGGCGGAGGCGCGGAAGTCTCGGTGGCCGGTTCCAGCAGCTATCGCGGCGCCCAAGGTTTGGACCCGGCGCTGATCAAGGAAATCGAAAAGATGTACGGCTTCGACAAGTCGGCGCCGGAACGCTTGTGGATCATGGTCAAGAACTACGCCCAGCTGGATTTTGGCGACAGCTTCTTCCGTGACGCCAAGGTCATCGACCTGATCAAGGAAAAGATGCCGGTGTCCATCTCCCTCGGGCTATGGAGCACGCTGATCATGTACCTGGTGTCGATCCCCCTGGGGATCGCCAAGGCCACGCGGCATGGCAGCCATTTCGACGTGTGGACCAGTTCGGCGATCATCGTCGGCTACGCGATCCCGGCGTTTTTGTTCGCCATCCTGCTGATCGTGGTATTTGCCGGCGGCAGTTACTTCGACTGGTTCCCGTTGCGCGGGCTCACCTCCAACAACTTCGACGAGTTGAGCTGGGGCGGCAAGATCCTTGACTACTTCTGGCACCTGGCATTGCCCATCACTGCGCTGGTCATCGGCAACTTCGCAACCATGACGCTGCTCACCAAAAACAGCTTTCTCGACGAGATCAACAAGCAGTACGTGGTCACCGCCAAGGCCAAGGGCCTGACCAACCACCGCGTGCTCTACGGCCATGTGTTCCGTAACGCGATGCTGCTGGTGATCGCCGGGTTTCCGTCCGCGTTCATCGGGATTTTCTTCACCGGCTCGTTGCTGGTGGAAGTGATCTTCTCCCTCGACGGCCTGGGCCTGATGAGCTTTGAAGCGGCGATCAACCGCGACTACCCGGTGGTGTTTGGCACGCTGTTTATCTTCACCCTGCTGGGGCTGATCGTGAAACTGATCGGCGACCTTACCTACACCCTGGTCGATCCGCGCATCGACTTCGCCAGCCGGGAGCATTGAGATGAATCTATCCCCCCTCAATCGCCGTCGGTTCGAGCGTTTCAAGGCCAACAAACGTGGCTGGTGGTCGCTGTGGCTGTTCCTGATCCTGTTCGGGCTGAGTCTGGGCGCGGAGCTGATCGCCAACGACAAGCCGCTGGCCGTGCACTACGACGGCGACTGGTATTTCCCGGCGCTCAAGCGCTACCCGGAAACCACCTTCGGCGGCGAATTCCCACTGGAAGCCAACTACAAGAGCCCGTATATCCAGGAGCTGCTCAAGGCCAAGGACGCCTGGACTCTGTGGGCACCGATCCCGTTCAGCTACCAGAGCATCAACTACGACCTGAAAGTGCCGGCCCCCGCGCCGCCTTCGAGCGTCAACCTGCTGGGCACCGATGACCAAGGCCGCGATGTACTGGCGCGGGTGATCTACGGGTTCCGGGTTTCGGTGCTGTTTGCCCTGACCCTGACCATCCTAAGCTCGATCATTGGCGTGATCGCCGGAGCCTTGCAGGGTTTCTATGGCGGCTGGGTCGACCTGGCCGGGCAGCGTTTCCTGGAAATCTGGTCCGGGCTGCCGGTGCTGTATTTGCTGATCATCCTCGCCAGCTTCGTGCAGCCCAATTTCTGGTGGCTGCTGGGCATCATGCTGCTGTTTTCCTGGATGAGCCTGGTGGATGTGGTGCGCGCCGAGTTCCTGCGTGGGCGCAACCTTGAATACGTGCGTGCAGCCCGGGCACTGGGGATGCAGAACGGCGCGATCATGTTCCGCCACATCCTGCCCAACGCCATGGTCTCAACCATGACCTTTATGCCGTTCATTCTCACCGGCGCTATCGGCACCCTGACCGCACTGGACTTCCTTGGCTTTGGTCTGCCAGCCGGCTCGCCGTCCCTGGGTGAACTGGTAGCCCAGGGCAAATCCAACCTGCAAGCACCGTGGCTGGGCATGAGCGCGTTTGCCGTGCTGGCGATCATGTTGAGCTTGCTGGTGTTTATCGGCGAGTCCGCTCGCGATGCCTTCGACCCGAGGAAATGAGATGAATCAGGACAATCTGATCGAAATCCGCGACCTCAGCGTCGAGTTTGTCACCGGCGAGCATCACCACAGGGTGGTCAACAACGTCAGCTTCGACATCAAACGCGGCGAAACCATCGCGCTGGTCGGCGAAAGCGGCTCTGGCAAGTCGGTGACCGCCCACTCGATCCTGCGCCTGCTGCCCTACCCCTTGGCACGGCACCCGAGCGGCATCATCCAGTACGCCGGACAAGACTTGCTGACCCTCAAGGAAAAGACCCTGCGGCACATTCGCGGTAACCGCATCGCAATGATCTTCCAGGAGCCGATGACCTCGTTGAACCCACTGCACTCCATCGAGAAGCAGATCAACGAAGTGCTCGGCCTGCACAAGGGGCTGACCGGCAAGGTTGCCACGCAGCGCACCCTGGAATTGCTCGAACTGGTGGGCATTCCCGAACCGCACAAGCGCCTAAAGGCCCTGCCTCACGAGTTGTCCGGCGGTCAGCGCCAGCGGGTAATGATTGCCATGGCATTGGCCAACGAGCCGGAACTGTTGATCGCCGACGAGCCGACCACGGCCCTCGACGTGACCGTGCAGTTAAAAATTCTGGAGCTGCTCAAGGAGTTGCAGGCACGTCTGGGCATGGCCTTGCTGCTGATCAGCCACGACCTGAACCTGGTGCGGCGCATTGCCCATCGCGTCTGTGTGATGCAGAAAGGTTGCATCGTCGAGCAGGCCGAATGCGAGACGCTGTTCCAGTCGCCGCAACACCCGTACACCCAGGAATTGCTGGCGGCCGAACCCAGCGGTGGACCGGCCAATAATGTGGTCGGGCCGCCGCTGCTGGAGGTCGATGACCTGAAGGTGTGGTTCCCGATCAAGAAGGGCTTTTTGCGCAACACCGTCGATTACGTCAAGGCGGTCGATGGCATCAACTTTAGCCTGCCCCAAGGGCAAACCCTGGGCATCGTCGGCGAAAGTGGTTCGGGCAAATCAACCCTCGGTCTGGCGATTTTGCGCTTGATCGGAAGCAAAGGTGGGATTCGCTTCGAGGGCCAGCAGCTTGACCGCCTGACGCAACAGCAGGTGCGCCCGCTGCGCCGGGAAATGCAGGTGGTGTTCCAGGACCCGTTCGGCAGCCTGAGCCCGCGCATGAGCGTCAGTGAGATCGTTGGTGAAGGTCTGCGCATTCACAAAATGGGCACGCCGGCCGAGCAGGAAGCGGCGATTATCGCGGCGCTCAAGGAAGTGGGCCTGGACCCGGAGTCCCGCCATCGCTACCCCCACGAATTTTCCGGCGGGCAACGCCAACGCATCGCTATCGCCCGCGCGTTGGTGCTCAAGCCGCGCCTGATCCTGCTGGACGAACCTACCTCGGCGCTGGACCGCACGGTGCAACGCCAGGTCGTGGAATTGCTGCGCAGCCTGCAGGCCAAGTACAACCTGACCTACCTGTTCATCAGCCATGACCTGGCGGTCGTGAAGGCATTGAGTCACCAATTGATGGTGGTCAAGCATGGCCAGGTGGTGGAACAAGGCGATGCGCGGGCGATTTTTGCTGATCCGCAGCACGCGTATACCCGGCAGTTGCTGGAAGCGGCGTTCCTCGTTCCTGCCTGAATGCAAGCAGACCTAATGTGGGAGGGGGCTTGCCCCCGATGAGGGATTGTCAGCTGATGCAGCTGTGGCTGACCCACAACAATCGAGAGCCCCCCCTCCCACCTTCAGCCCTACTCCTTTAAGCCTGCCTAGTAGCGAACCAATATCATTTGCGCTCACCCCATCCTTTTGCTTTAATCGCGACCAATTCTTATTTACACCGTTTCTCTCGCGCTGGATGGCTAGTGTGTCGACCTCCTTCACCCACCTCTACGGCACCCACCACGGCTGGCTGCTCGGTCTGTTGCGCAGACGCCTGAACGACCGCTGGGATGCCGCCGACCTGGCCCACGACACCTTTATCCGCTTACTCAGCCGCCCACCGACCGAGACCGATCACGCGCGCCAGCGCTCCTACCTGGCCACCATCGCCCGTGGTTTGTGCATCGACCATTGGCGACGTCGCCAACTGGAAAAAGCCTGGCTCGACAGCCTCGCCCTGCGTCCCGAAAGTACCCAGCCGTCGCCGGAACAGCGGGCAGTCATCGTCGAAACCCTCTACGAAGTGGACGCCATGCTCGCCCGCCTGCCGAGCAAGGTTCGCGAAGCATTCCTGCTGGCCCAACTGCATGGCCTGCCCTACAAAGCCATTGGCGAGCAACTGGGCGTGGGCGAACGCATGGTCAAGAAATACATGGCCCAGGCCTTGCTGCATTGCGCGATCCTCGAAGCCGAGCTGGATGGGATGCTGGTGCAATGAATACCCCCGGCAAGCTCAGCCATACCAGCCTGGAACAGGCCGCGCACTGGTACGTGCGCCTGCAGGACCAAGGCAGCGCCCAGGAGCAGCAACGCTGGCAGGCCTGGATGGCGCAGAACCCGGAGCATCTGGCGGCCTGGCAGTATGTGGAGCGCGTCAGCCAGCGTTTCGCGCCGCTGATGGACCAAGCCCCGAGCGCCAGCCGCGCCTTGCGCAGTTCGCGGCGCCAGACACTCAAAACATTGCTGGTGTTGTGTGCCGGTTCAACCCTGGCGTGGGGCACTTGGCGCAACACCGCCCTGCCCCGGCTGGTGGGCGGCTGGAGCGCCGACTACGCCACCGGCAGCGGCGAGACCCGCGATGCCGTGCTGGCCGATGGCAGTCATGTATGGCTCAACGCCCTGAGCGCGCTGGATGTACGCTTCGATCCCCTGCAACGCCTGTTGCACCTACGCTTTGGCGAAGTGCTGATTGATACGGCCAAGGACGCCGGCCGGCCCTTCCTGGTAGACACCGAACACGGCCGCCTGCAGGCCCTGGGCACTCACTTCAGTGTGTTGCAAGGCGAAGACCACACTGAGCTCAACGTCTTTGAGGGCCGGGTGCACGTGCGCACCGCCAGCCAGCAGGTGCGCATCATCGACGCCGGCCAGCAAATCGCGTTCAACCGCGATGGCTTCAACCCAACCACCCCGGTATCCCCCGCGCGTGAAGCCTGGAGCCGTGGCGTGCTGCTGGCCGACAATTTGCCCCTGGGTCAGTTGGTGGCCGAGCTCAACCGCTATCGCCCCGGCCACCTGGGCTGTGATCCGGCGGTGGCGCACTTGCCGGTGATGGGTTCATTCCCGCTGATGGACAGTGACCACGCCCTGCATCTGCTGCAAGCCGCGCTGCCGGTTCGGGTCGATCGGATGATGCCATGGTGGGTCACCGTCGGCCCACGGTAAGTTTTTCCCCGCCGCCAGTTCCCTTTTTCAAAACTCGTTCGGTTAACCCTGTAGACGCTTTCAATTCGCCGATCGACTTGATCCAAAGGGAAACATTCATGTCGCAACCTGCTCGCTTCGCGCTGCGCCCATTGGCGCTGGCCACTTCGCTGTTTTGCCTCGGTGTGCCGGTGGTGCATGCCGCCGAATCGCCTTCGACCCAGGAGACCACGCGCAGCTACCGCATCGCTGCTGGTTCGCTGATCAGTGTGCTGAACCGCTTTGCCGAGCAGTCGGGCATTTTCATTGCCGGCCACAACAGCCTGGCCGCCGGCAAGACCAGCCCTGGCCTGTCGGGCAACTACACCGCCGCCAGTGGTTTGCAACACGTCCTGCGAGGCAGCGGCTTGCAGGCCCTGCCCCAGGGCAACAATGGCTACGTGCTGGAACTGATCCCGGCCAGCACCGGGGCCCTGGAGCTGGGCGCTACCACCATTTCTGGCCAGGACTTGGGCGCTACCACTGAAGACACCCACTCCTACACCACAGGCTCGATGGCCTCGGCCACCGGTCTACCGTTATCAATGCGTGAAACCCCGCAATCGGTCACCGTGATCACCCGCCAGCAGATGGACGATCAGGGTTCCAATAGCATTGCCGATACCCTGCGCCGCGCCCCTGGCGTGAGCGTGCAGAACTACGACAGCGAGCGCTGGGAGTTCTCCAGCCGTGGCCTGCCGATCACCAATTTCCAGTACGACGGCGTCAACTCCACCTACGACGGCGTGTACGACTACGGCACCACCAGCACCGACATGGCGGTGTACGACCACCTGGAAATCATCAAAGGTTCGGCTGGCCTGTTAAGCGGCTCCGGCGACCCGTCCGCCACCGTCAACCTGATCCGCAAAAAGCCCACCAAGGACTTCAAGGCCTCGGTCACCCAGACGTTCGGCTCTTGGGACAACTACCGCACCGAAGGCGATATCTCCGGCTCTTTGACCGAGTCTGGCAATGTACGCGGGCGCTTTGTCGGCGTGTATCAGGACCGCCAGTCCTACCTGGACCATTACCAGAACACCAAGGACATCGCCTACGGCATCCTGGAAGCGGACCTGACGCCCGACACCCTGCTGACCTTTGGCATCGACCAGCAGAACACTCGCTCGCGCGGCGCCAGTTGGACCGGTTTCCCGATGTACTTCAGCGACGGCTCGCGCACGAATTTCTCGCGCTCGTTCAACCCGGCCGCCGACTGGAGCCGCCGTGACTTCCAAAACCAGACGCTCTTCGCCTCGGTACAGCACAAACTGGCCAATGACTGGTCGCTCAAAGTCAGTCTCGACCGCAAACGCAGCCAGCACGACACTCTTTTGGCCTCCGCCAGCGGCGGCAACCCGGACCCGGTCACCGGCGACGGCATGTACATGTTCATGGGCAAGTACAAGGGCGACCAGGTGCAGAACACCCTGGACGTCAATCTCAGTGGACCGTTCAGCCTGTTCGGCCGCGAGCATGAGTTGATCATGGGCTTCATGGCCACCCGCTCGAAACAGGATGTGCCGGTGTACGGCTCGATCTACCCCGGCGTGGGCGGCAGCATCTTCGACTGGCAAGGTGAATACGCCAAACCGAACATCCCACGCAGTGGCCAGAACGATATCGTGCAACGCCAGACGGGTGCCTACCTGGCCACTCGCCTGAAGCCCACCGATGACCTGTCGGTGATTCTCGGCACCCGCGTGAGCAATTTCAGCGGCACCGACAGCACCGACTTCTACGACCCGACCCAGACCGACAACCGCACCACCTACCACCAGAGTGGCGTGGTCACGCCGTACGCCGGGATCGTCTATGACCTCAACGACACCTGGTCGGTGTACACCAGCTACACCCAAATCTACCGACCACAAACCAGCAAAGACGCTGACCGCAAATTACTCGACCCCGTGGAAGGCCAAACCTACGAAGCCGGGCTCAAGGCCGCGTTCTACGACGGTCGCTTGAACGCCAGCTTCGCCGCGTTCCGCATCGAACAGGACAACGTGGCCGAGTATGTCTCAGGCTTCGATACCGACTCGATTTACCGCCCCATCGCCGGCGCGACCACCAAGGGCTTTGAAGCCGAACTGTCGGGCGAGGTGCTGGACGGCTGGAATATCGCCGCCGGCTACACCTACCAGCACACCCGCGATGCCGATGACGGCTACGTGTACAGCTCGGTGCTGCAGACCACCACGCCACAGCAAGTGGTGCGCCTGTTCAGTTCCTATCGCCTGCCCGGCGCACTGGAAAATGTCACCGTGGGCGGTGGCGTGAACTGGCAGAGCGCGTTCTTCGGCAACGTGTTCCAGCCCGATCCGAGCGATACCGTCAACTTCGGCCACGACTCGCGCATCACCCAGGACAGCTACTACCTGGTAGACCTGATGGCGCGCTACCGCTTCAACGAGCACCTGAGCACCACGTTGAACGTGAAGAACCTGTTCGACAAAAAGTACTACACGGGCCTCGGCAACTTCGGCACTGGTTTCTACGGCGAACCGCGCAGCCTGCAGCTGGCGACCAAGTGGGACTTCTAAGCTGACGCCATTGGCGGCGTGTGTAATGATCATCCCTCGTTCTTCCAAGGGATGGAGCCACCGCTATGTCACCGGACACTTGCGCGACACACTCGCCCCGCTTCTGGCGTGACGAGCGCTTGCCGTTCATAGAAGCGCGGACCATCGCCGACGGGCGCAAGGTCACTTACACCCGTCACGCCCATGAGCATTTTTCTATCGGCGCGATCACCACCGGACGCAGCTATTACCACTACGGCGCCGAGACCTTCCAGATCAGCGTCGGCACGGTGGTATTGATGAACCCTGGCGACGTGCATGCCTGCAACCCTATTGAGAACGAGCATTGGTCCTACCATATGCTCTACCTCGATACCCCGTGGCTCACGAACCTGCAATACCAACTGGGCTTCAGTACCGAACAGGGTTACCGGCCATTCAATACGCCCCATACCCGTGACCCGGTGTTGTTCAGCGGCCTGTTGGCGCTGTACAGCACATTGGTGGACGAACAGGCCGAACTGCTGCAAAAGCAAAGTGCATTGATCAGTTATTTCAGTGAAGTTCAGCAGCGCCTGAACCCATCGCTTACGCCAGTGCGGGAGGTGAACCACAAGCTGGAACGCGCCGCCGAATTCATCCGCGCGCACTGCACCCTTGCGTTGAAACTGGAAGATATTTGCCAGGCGGCCGAGCTGTCGCCGTCGTACCTGATCCGCGCGTTCAAGCAGTATTACGGGCTGACGCCCCATGCGTTTTTGGTCAATGAGCGTATCCAGTTTGCCCGCAGCCAACTACGCCAGGGCGAACTGATCGCCGATGTGGCCCTGGCCGCAGGCTTTGCCGACCAAGCGCATTTCCAGCGTGCCTTCAAACAGCACTTCGCCGCCACGCCCGGCCAGTACCGCGACCGGCTCAAGCCATCAGCAAATAACCCACACTGGCCACCAGCAACGCGGCCATTGAGCGGTTGAACACGCGCACGCCCTGAGGGTTACTCAAGTAGCGGCGCAGGAAGGTGCCCGCATAGGCCCAGCACGCCACCGACAGGTAACAGATCACCAGATAGAGGCTTGCAAACAGCCACACCTGACCGGCGTCGCCATCAGCCACGAACAGGCCCATTCCCGCCACACAAGCCAGCCAGGCCTTGGGGTTGAGCCATTGCATAATGGCGCCGTAAAGCATTGATGGCGCAGTGGCGGTGCCCTCGGCGTCCAGGCGGCCATCATCGACGGCCAGTTTCCAGGCCATGTACAGCAAAAAGGCCACGCCGCCCCATTGAATCAATTGGGTCAGGATTGGCCAGCGCACCAACACTTCATGCAGGCCCAGGCCGATCAGCACCAACAGCAGGGTGAAACCGACGGCAGCACCGAACACGTGTTTCTGGCTGGCGGCAAAACCGAAGCGCGCGCCGGAACTCAGGGCCACGACATTGACCGGTCCCGGTGTGATAGAGGTGGCCAGAGCGAAGGCGGCCATGGAAATAATCAAGCTCATTGCGGATCCCTTTTTATGGTGATGCATGAAGAGGGATCCACGGTATAAGGCCGAGCCGAAACGGTATTGAACAAAATCACCCTGGCCCCCAGTCTCGTGGCGAGGCTGCCTCAGCGCTGCGCAGGAATGCGGATATCGCCCTCCCGGCATTGGGTTTTCACACTGCGCGGGCAGCCGGCGAACGCCAGCTCCTTGGTCAGGCAGACGCGCACTTCCGACAGCACCTTGCCTTTGCAGATCACGGCCAACCCATGATTGCCCATGCGCGGGTTGCTCTCGCGAAACAACGCCTCGATCTCACGGGCAGGCAACGAAGGCGGTGTATTGAACGGTTGCAGTTGCGGCGGAATGGCGACAACGCCCAGTGCCACATCGGTCTTTTCCAGATACGCCATTGGATCCAGCCCACTGCAAGTACCGTGCTTGGCCCATTCGTGCTTGAGCAGGGAACGCGTGGGAAACAGCGCCGCGCCCTTGTCCATCTCTTCGCGAGACAAGCGTGACTGGGAATCACAGGACGCCGGCCACCCGCCCTTCGCGTATTGCGGCCACAGACCGTGAAGCACAAAACCGTAGCCTTTACCTGAACACTGTTCGTTATCCGGGTGCGTCAGGCAAAACGTCGGCGACCATGACAGCGACAACACGTAGAAATCAAACTCTCCAGGCGTGCCCTGACTTCTTGGGGCCGCCATTGCGCCTGTAGCGAACACAAGGCACAACACCATCCAGTATCTCATCCGTCTATTCCTTGAGAAAAAACACGTATATCGCATCTAGCCGGGATGATGGGGGTTGCGCTGCAGCACCTTGTCCAGAATCCGGTCGGTTTTCAATGCCTCGATGGCCAGCGAAGGATGCTCGGATTCACCACGGATATGCGCGTTCATGGCCAACACGTGGTGCCACTGGATATGCGCGTGGCACGGCACGTCCAGCACTTCGTTGGTCTCGCCTTCAAGGCGCAGCGGTTGGTCTTCGAAAACGGCAAACGTAATGCGACCCTTACTGCCGATCAGCTCGACGTTGTCTTCCCGTCGGTCGGCAACAAAGTTCCAGCAACCCATGCCCAGCGCGCCCGAGCTGAAGGTCCAGCAAGCTGTAACCGCGTCCTCGGCCGCATAGCGACCTGCCTGGCGTGCGGTAAAACCGGACACCTCGACGATATCCCCGGCCAGGTACTGGAACAGGTCAAAACCGTGGCTGGCCAGGTCGGCAAAGTAGCCACCACCGGCGATCAGCGGGTCGGTGCGCCAGTTGGCGGCGCTGGCGTCCTCGGCAGCCGGTGGTTTGCACAGGGTCCAGGTAAGCTGACGCAGCTCGCCGATGCGCCCATCCCGCAGCCAATCGCGAACTTGCTGAAAGCGCGGCAGCGAACGGCGGTAGTAGGAGACAAACAAATGCAGCCCGGCACGCTCGAAGGTACGTTGCATCAATGCGCTTTGCTCGGCATTCAGCGCCATGGGTTTCTCGACGCAGCAATGCTTGCCGGCCGCGGCCACCATCAGGCTGTATTCCAAGTGGCTGTCGGGCGGTGTGGCGATGTAGACCGCGTCCACCTCAGGGTCGTTGATCAGCGCCTGGGCGTCGGTATAGGAACGGGCAATGCCATGGCGTGTTGCATAATCGCGCACGGCGGCCTCGCGACGCCCCATCACGGCCACCAGGGCCGAACCTGGCGCTTTGTAGAAAGCGGGCCCACTCTTCAATTCAGCGACACTGCCACAGCCGATCATGCCCCAACGTACGGTGCTCATCTGTTTTCCTCGTGCGTTTTGTTCAGTCGGGCAGTATCCACATACCCATCCCTGCGCGCCATAACCACTTAGCATGACAATTGCATTACACTTTTATGACATTCATGCCGCTGCGGGACACAGACGATGAAAATCAGGGCAACGGTCATATGCGAACACGAGGGGCATATCCTCTTCGTGCGCAAGGCCAGATCAAAATGGGCGTTGCCGGGTGGCAAGGTCGAACGCGACGAACGCCCGGTGGGCGCCGCCGAACGCGAGCTGGAAGAAGAAACCGGATTGAACGTGGACGGCCTGCTCTATCTGCAGGAACTCAAAGCCCGCGACACGCTGCATCATGTGTTCGAAGCGTCAGTGGTGAACATCGCGGACGCGCGACCCTGTAACGAGATTGTCGACTGCCAGTGGCACGCTTATGGCGCGCTCGACCAGTTGGACACCACCGACGCCACCAAACACATCGTCAAATCCTTTCTACGCCGCCTGTAAATCGGCGCTCTGGTCGCTGGCCAACACCCCTCGTATCACCAAGCCATTTGCTCTCTGCCGTTCGACAAAGGATTTGACGAACGCGGCAGCGGCTGCCTGCACCAACGGTACTGTCAGTGTTCAAAAATCCAGCGTCTATTTGTAGCGAAAACGCCGAAACACCCGCGCCAAAAAGCCTCTTTCACGACCTCTCGTCTGCTGCCTCGGCTTACGCTTGACTCCAAGCGACGATCAAAAGAGGCTCTTGGCTATTCGCCATCATCCCCGAGCACTCCCATGAGCATCGATCACCCTAGCCAGCCCGACAGTGACGTGTACCGAACGCTGTTGGAGTCGACCAAAGCCATCCCCTGGCGTATCGATTGGCAAACCATGACGTTCAGCTACATCGGCCCGCAGATCGAAACATTGCTGGGCTGGACCCCGCAGAGCTGGGTCAGCGTGGACGACTGGGTCGAGCGCATGCACCCGGATGACCGTGAATACGTGGTGAATTTCTGTGTGTCGCAGTCCCGCGCCGGCGTGGACCATGAGGCGGATTACCGGGCACTGACGGTCAACGGCGACTACGTGTGGATTCGTGACGTGGTGCACGTGGTGCGCAAGGACGGCGAGGTCGAAGCCCTGATCGGCTTTATGTTCGATATCAGCGAACGCAAGAAGACCGAAGAGCACTTGGTACGCCTGCAAAAGCAACTTGAGGAATATTCCTACCAGGACGGCCTGACCGGCATCGCCAACCGACGCATGTTCGACACCGTGCTTGAGCGCGAATGGGCCAGCGCCCAGCGCAGCCAGTTGCCGCTGTCGTTGATCATCCTGGATATCGATTTTTTCAAGCAGTACAACGATCACTACGGCCATATCAAGGGCGACGAATGCTTGCGCCAGGTCGCACGTACCCTGTCGCTGGCAGCCAACCGGCCACGGGATTTCATCGCGCGGATCGGCGGTGAAGAGTTTGTATGGCTACTACCGGAAACCGACGCGGCGTCGGCCAAACAGGTAGCACGACGTTGCCTGCACCTGATCTGCCAGCAGCAGATCGAGCATGGTTTTTCGGCGGTTTCGAACCTGCTGACCATGAGCCTGGGCGTCGGTACACGTATCGTCACACCAGAGAGTCCGATGCTGGAATTTGTCGAGGGTGTCGACAAATTGCTCTACCAGGCCAAACGCAATGGACGGATGCGCGCGGAGTTTGCCGAGGGTGAAGTTTGACGCGGAGGTCAAATCGCGGGCAAAAAAAATCCCAAGTAGCTGATGGAAACTTGGGATTTAAAAATGCATAAACCGTGGGAGGTGAACGCCCGGCTATAGTAACGACTGTAAAAACGTGTAACAAGACTATTTCAATCCTTTCGTCGGATTGGAAGTGTTGTAAGTCCTTCAATAACCACATGTTTTTTAGGGTAGTGACGGATATAAGTGCCACTTTTTGGTGCAACTACCGGGTATATTTCCACTTATAAAAAAGGGTTATTAATAAAAATAACGACGCATCCTTCGATGGGTCCACGCGTGATTACACCCTGTTTTTTTCGTAGCGTACGTCGTCACACTCAACCTGCCCTACTTTCGACCAGCCCAGGCGTTGGTAAAAACCGTTTGCACGAATGTGGTCACGCCCGTCGGTGATCAGAAACAGTGTGGTGTGGTGTTCAAACAACACGGCTTCGGCAACAGCCATCAGTTTCCGACCGAGGCCGAGACGCTCGTGAGTCGGCAGTACGAACATCGCAAACACTTCGCCTTCGGCCAGGTCGACCATCGCAAAGGCTGCAGGTTGACCGTCTACCTCAGCGATCCATGCACAGGGCGCGTCACGAATGCTCTCGGCCAGAACTTGGGGCGTAATGCCCAGGTCGGCCATCTGCGCAACGCTCAAATGGTTTTGCACCACAGACGTACGGATGGCGAAGAGCGTGGCGACATCGTCCTGCGTCGCTACCCGGATAGTGGTTTGCATACTGGCTCCCTGTCCTTGGATAAAGGCGCAATTGTAGACAAATGAGAAGCCAGGGGTTGGGATGGTTTTGTAAGCCGAGTGCTGGTGGCCGAGGCCTATTTACGCGCCACTTTGTAGCGTACGCAGTCCTGGTAGAAGCTTTGGCGGATCGCCTCCGGCTTGAGGCGTGAACGGCTGTCGTAGGTCTGCTCGGTGATGCCCATGGCCATCATGCGCATCCAGGATTTGTTGAACTTGAGGGTCTGGATCTTCTGCCGAGCGGCGTACAACGACACCCCCGACAGCTTGAGTTCCTGGGCCCTGGCAGCGGTGCCAGCGCCCCAACTGCACATGTACTTGTCACCCTCGCGCAGCTCCCGTGCCTGCACGACAGCCGCGCCCCCTGCCAGGGAGCAGGCGATCAGCATGATTCCAACATTGCGCATTTGCATCCCCGCCTAACCACCTGAAAATAAAAGTGATTCTGGCGAGAGTTTTGTTACAAAGGGGCCATTAAATTGCCTTATCGAGTGAACGGGTTGTTGGCGAGCACGCTCGCCTCACAGCGTTCACCCATTACAACGTTGCAGGCAGTCACCACTGATAAGTCGCACTCGCCTGCACCGTGCGCTGCGAGCCATACCAGCACCACGAGTAGGAATAGCACGACGCGACATACTCTTTATTCGCCAGGTTGGTAGCGTTCAGCGCCAGGCGCAGGTTGTCCTTGAGGTTGACGATGTTCTTGATGTCGTAGTGCACCGCCGCATCGAACAAGGTGTAGCCCGGTACTTTCAGGGTGTTAGCCGTATCGCCCCACGAAGAGCCGACATAACGCGCACCGGCGCCGGCACCAAAACCCTTGAGGTTGCCGTCATGGAAGGTGTAGTCCGCCCACGCCGAGGCGGTGTGACGCGGAACCGCGTAAGTGGTGGTGCCCTCTGCGTTGATGGCCGGGCCTACGCCGATGTCGCTGATGGGTGCATAGCGCACGGTATTGTTGGACTTGCTGATGCGGTTATCCAGGTACGCGTACGCCGCAGTGATGTCCAAGTTGTCATTGAGGCTGGCCTTACCTTCCAACTCAAAACCACGGGATTGCACTTCGCCGTCCTGGCTCTGGCAACGACCGGTGCCGCACAGGTGCGTAGGGTCCGGATCGGTCGTCAGTACGTTGCTCTGGCGCAGGTCAAAGATCGCCGCCGTGATAAAGCTGTTACTGCCCGGCGGCTGGTATTTGATGCCGATTTCATACTGTTTACCTTCGGTCGGCTTGAACACCGAGCCGCCATACCCGGTGCCCGACTGCGGGTTGAAGGATTCCGAATAGCTGGCATACGGCGCCAAGCCATTATCGAAGAGATAGACCAGGCCGACACGACCTGTGAAGGCTTTGCTGTCCAGCGAGGATTGACTCTTGACGCCCGTGCGAAGAGTTTTGGTGCTGCTCTCGGTGCTGGCCCAGTCATAACGACCACCCAGCAGCAACACCCACTTATCCCACTTCATCTGCTCTTGCAGGTAGACGCCGGTCTGTTCGCTACGCGACGTGCCGTCGGTGGTGTACGCCGGTACCGCAACGGCTGCGCCGTAGACCGGGTTGAAAATATCCAGGGTTGGCCCGGCAGTGTAGGTGCCTGAGCCGGACAGGGTGTCGGTGCTGGTGTTCTGATAATCGAGCCCCATCAGCAAGGTGTGCTGAAACGGGCCCGTGTCGAATTTGGCCTGGACCTGGTTGTCGAGGGTATAAGCGTCCATGTCCACATCAGTGGCGATAGTCGAACGGCGGATAGTCCGATAATCCGTCAGCAGGTAGTTGCTGTAGAGGCTACGGTATTGGCCTTCACTGCGCAGGTAACGCGCGTTTTGGCGTACGGTCCACACGTCATCGAAGTGATGTTCGAAGGCGTAACCGATGGAGTAATACTCGCGGTCGCTCTTCTCAAAGCTCTTTTCACCGTCGTAGAAATCCACATCAATGCTGCGCCCGGTTGGACTGTGCAATACCGAGCCCCAGGCGGGCACTGATCCGTAGGACGCGCCCTTGGGGTCCTTTTGAAAATGCCCGAGCAGCGTCAGCGACGTGGCATCGTCCGGGCGCCAGGTGAACGCGGTCGACAGCGACTGGCGGCGGGTCTCGGTGTGTTCGACCTGACCATCGGCATCGTCGAAAAGTCCGGCAACACGGTACGAGTACACGCCCTGATCGTCTATCGGCCCGCTCAAATCGAAGGTGGTGCGTTTCTTGTCGAAGGTGCCGTATTCGACGCCCACTTCATGAAACGGCGTGTCCAGCGGGCGCTTGGTGACCATGTTAATTACCCCGCTCGGTGTGCCCTGACCGTAGAGCACCGACGCCGGACCGCGTAGCACTTCAACACGCTCCAGGTCGAAGGCGTCTTTTTGCGGCAAGGCATCACGACTCGATGGCATCCGCAGGCCATCAAGGTAGGTGGCCGGAGCAAATCCGCGGATGGTCAATTGGTCCAGACGCGAGGCGGTAGCGCCACGGGTTTCCGGGACCACAGCGGCGCTGTAGCGCAGGATCTGGTTGAGGCTCTCGGCGTTCTGCGCACGCATCTGGTCTCTGGTCACGATGGAGATCGACTGCGGGGTTTCAATCAGCGCGGTGTCGGTCTTGGTTCCCGACAGGCTGCGCGTGGCCACATAGCCGGACACCGGCCCAGTGGGGCTTTCAGCCTGGTAGGCAGCGCTGATGGTGGTGGGCTGCAACTCCATGGCGCCGCCGTTATCCGGGATAGCTTCCAGGCGGTAGCGGTCGGCGGAAATCTTCAAGGCTTGCAGGCCGTTGCCGGCCAGCAGTTGGTTCAGGGCCACATCGGTGTCGTATTGCCCGCTCAAGCCATTGCTACGTTTGCCCCGAGTCAAGCTTGCATCAAAGGCCAACACCAGCCCCGCCTGCTCGGCCAGGCTATTGAGGGCCTGGCTCAAGTCACCGGCCGGGATCTGGAAGCTACGCACAGCGCGGCTGCTTTCTTCGGCAACGGCGGATTGGACATTCAGCAACGGCACTGCGGCAAAAGCCATCGCCACTGACAGAGCCAGTGGATGCACGGGACGAGCGAGGCGCGACATGGGAAATCCTGCGTAATAGAGGTTCTATTAACCATGACGGCCATGTCCGCAAATCGGGCAGGAATGAGATCGTTTTTTATTTGAGAAAGTTTTCCCCGTGTACTGATGCAATCAGTTGGACCGCTTTTTTGTGTAGCCCTCTGCCGAGACATGGGTGGGCTCCCACGAATTTCTCTGGTTCAAAACTGGTACTTCATCCAGTCATGATCCAGGGATCTGAAAAAGCGATCCGTCCATCACCCCCACGCCACCACCAACAACCCTACCCCCAACGCCAGGCACAAAGGCGAATAAAACCACGTGTCCATACTCGCAAACCGCGACCCACTGACTTTCTTGAAAAACCCGACCAACTCCGAGTCCCCAATCGCCCTGGCAAACATCACCAAGGCAATCGCGCTGATCCCCCACTGCAATGCCCCATGGGACACTGGCGAGAAATAAAGCCCAGCCCGAAGACACACGAGCAGCGCAATCGCCACCAGCCCCATCGCCACCAGAAAAGTGCCCAATGCCGACGGTTTAAACGCCGGGCGTGGCCCGCTGGCGAATTCGCCGGGGAGTTGGGGGATGGCGGCGAGGCTACCGAGTTTGCCTCCCGCCGCCCAGTACAGGTGGACCATGCTGATGCAGGTAAAAATGCCGACAATCCACCGCGCGATGACAAAGCTCATGGCTGGCTCTCCTTAAAGGTGCGAAACAGGATAGTCGCCCAGAGATTTTTTGCAGGCATTTCGTCGGCAGCTGATGCTAAAGTGCCGCCCCATGAAATTCGCCCGTGCCGACCGCTCGCTCATTGCCTGGATGCTGTATTGCTGCGTCCTGTTCAATGTGTTCGTCTGCAGTATTGGTCATGGGCAGATGGTGGGGATGAAGCTCAATGGCATCGGCGGTCAGTTCTGTACCGTGGACCCGCGTACCCAGGCGCCCCAGCCGTCCAACTCCACCGATGAGAACCTGCCCACGCTGTCCAAGGCGTTTGGTTGTCCGCTGTGCTCCTCCGGCGGGATGGGACCGGCGCTCAGTTCCAGCCTGAATGTGGCGGTGTTGCCGCAACCCCATGCGCCACCGCCGGCCATTGTGCTGGCCGCCGACATCCCTGCTCGCTTCACCTGGCCCGCGGCTAACCCGCGCGCGCCCCCTGCCTTCGCCTGATCCCTTCGCTTTCCGATCTGCACCGGCCACCGTTTTTCCAAGGAGATACGGACGGCTGTGCATTGCTTTCAAGCCAAGTTTTTCAGGATTCAACCATGAAACATTTACCCCTGTTGGCGGGCCTGTTCGGCTGCCTGCCTGTCTGCGCCTGGGCCATTGAGCTGGCCCCGACCACCATTGATGGAGAATCAACTGCCGAGCCTGGCCTGTCCCTGGATCAGTCCAGCGGCGTGGCTTCGCGCTTGGGATTGAGCGTGCGGGAAACCCCGGCGTCGGTGGCCATAGCCAATCGCAACGATATCGAGCGTCATGGCGCCAAGACCTTCCGCGATGCAGCCAACACCCTGCCCGGCGTCAACGCCAGCGCACCGCCGGGTTTCGGTGGGTTTGTGTCTTATCGTGGATTTACCAGCAGCCAGATCACCCAAATGTTCAATGGGATCAACGTCGCCACCGGCCTGGCGCGTCCCGTGGATGCGTGGATCTATGACCGGGTGGAACTGGTCGGCGGCCCCTCCTCCTTGATCAACGGCGCTGGCTCCGTGGGCGGCTCACTGAACTACGTCACCAAGTTAGCGACCCGTGAGGATCAAGCCGCCGAAGGCCAACTGACCTATGGCAGCTACGACACGGCCGGCATGGCTTTTGGCGTGAACCAAGCGTTGACCGAACCGGGTGCCGAGGTGCAGCACTATGCGCGCCTGGATGTCAGCCGCAATACCAATCACAGCTACATCGACCGCGCTCAGCGCGATGCCTGGAGCCTGGCGTTTTCCCTGCTCAGTGACCTCACTCCCGACCTGTCACACACCCTGGCCCTGGAGTATCAGGATGAACACGAAGACAGCCCGTATTGGGGTACACCGGTGCTCAACCCCAAGGCAGGCGAGCTGAAGATCGACACACACAACCGCTTCAACAACTACAACGTGGCAGACGGTCGTTATGAACAGCGCACGCTGTGGGCACGCTCGATCATCGACTACCGGATCAACGACAGCACCACGCTGAAAAACACCCTCTACCACCTCGACAGCCAGCGCGACTACCGCAACCTGGAGACCTACCAGTACACCACCAATAACAGCGCGGTGAACCGGTCCACAGCCTACCAAGTGCGCCATCAAGGCGAACAGAACGGCAACCAGTTCGAGCTGCGCCATGACGACAGCCTGTTCGGCCTGTCGACCACTTGGTCCGGCGGCTTTGAGTACAAGGTCAACAGCACCACCAGCACGCCCTGGAATATGCCGGGTAACAGCACGGTGGATCCAAACGACTTCAATCCCGGGCACTTCTACGACATCCCGCGAACCCAGGAAAAGTTCGGTAAGGACAAGACTAATGAAGTCACCACCAAAGCACTGTTCGTGGAAAACCGACTGGGCCTAACCGATAAACTCTCGCTGCTCAGCGGCCTGCGTTACGACGCCATCGATCTGGATGTGACCAACCACCGCGTTGTCACGGCTACTAACCCACGGCACTTCAAGCGCCGTTGGGAGCCAGTGACAGGCCGCGTGGGCCTGACGTACCAGTTCATCCCCTCAGCCAATGTCTACGTGCAATACAGCACCGCCGCCGAGCAGCCCACTACCACCACTCAGGTGTTCGACGTCTCGACCGGCAAGCAGTGGGAAGTGGGCAGCAAGTTTGACTACTTGGACGGGCGTGGCTCGGCGACCGTGGCCGCCTACAGGATTGAGCGCAAGGATTTTGCCGTCACCGACCCACAGGACCCGACCACCAGCATCCCGGTCGGCGCGCAGTCGTCCAAGGGCATCGAGTTGGCGAGTTCGCTGCGCATCACACCAAAGCTTCTGGCAGAGGGCAACTTCGCCTGGGTGGATGCGGAGTACGACGAGTTCAACGAGAAAATCGCCAGCGGCGCAGTGGTTTCGCGTAAAGGCAACACGCCGACCAACGTGCCCAAGCGCGTGGGGAATGTGTGGATGACTTATGATTTCGCCGAGGACTGGCAAGGCGGCGTGGATGCGCGGTATGTCGCCGAGGTGTACGCAGATAATGCCAACACGATGACCGTCCCTGCCTACACCCTGTTCGGGACGTTCCTGCGCTACAACGTGGATGCGCACACGTCGGTGACTGGGCGGGTGCGCAACTTGACCAATGAGGTGTATGCCGAGTTTGCGCATGTATCGCCGGCTTACTACCTCGGTTCGCCGAGGACCTTTGAAGTGGCGGTGCAAACCAAGTTCTAAACAGCAACGTGTTCACAATGTGGGAGGTGCGGTGCGACGATTCGGCTTGCTCCCTCCCACATTACGGATCATTTCAGGCTGGCTTCAACTTTCCCCGCCACATCCTCCGTCAACCAAGCCTTCCACACTTCAGGGTGTTCTTTCATAAACGCCTGAGCCACGTCACGTGGCGGTGTGTGGTTCTCGCTCATGGTCGCCAAGGCTTTGTTCAGCGGCTGAATCGGAAACTCGACCTTCTCGAAAAACGCCGCAATCTGCGGGTGTTCCTTCTGGAACGGAGTAGACACACCGATGCTCAACTTGGACGCCAAAGACCGCGTAGGCTTCGGATCAGGATTATCCGCATCCGTCAGCGTTTTCCAGGCCTCGGCATCGAACGGTGGTTCTTCCAGCTGGATCAACTTATAGCGGCCCATCAAGGGCGTCGGCGACCAGTAGTAGAACAGCACCGGCTTGCCACGGCGGATCGACGAGGCAATTTCGGCATCCAGTGCCGCCCCCGAACCACTGCGAAAGTTCACATAACTGTCGTCAAGGCCATAGGCCTTGAGCTTCTGCTTGTTGACCACTTCCGAGGTCCAGCCGATGGGGCTGTTAAGGAAGCGTCCTTTGCCTGGGGATTCCGGGTCTTTGAACACGTCCTTGTAACGAGCCAGGTCTTTTACGCTTTTAAGGTCCGGTGCCAGAGGCTTGATGCCTTTGGCGGGATCGCCCTTGACCACGTATTCCGGCACCCACCAACCCTCGGTGGCACCTTTGACCGTATCGCCCAGGCCGACAACCTTGCCTTCGGCCTCGGCCTTCACCCACACCGGGCTGCGCCCTGCCCACTCTTCGCCGATGACCTGAATGTCGTTCTTGGCCAGGGCGGTTTCCAGCGTAATAGTGGTACCGGGCAAGGTGTCGGTGGGCAGGTCGTAACCCTTCTCGACAATCACCCGCAGTATTTCGGTGATCAGGCTGCCGCTTTCCCAGTTCAGGTCGGCAAAGTGTACCGGCGCCTGCGCGGCCGAGACAGACAGACTCAGGGCCGTAAACGACGCAGCCAACAGCGTTCTCAATCCTTTCATGCCCTTGCACCTCGCGATATCGCAGCAAACAGCGGACGGCTTTGCTGCTATGCGCGAAGCCTCTGAATAGTTAAGTCAACTCAACTGTAGTAGAGGTTCCGGGAGATAGGAGATGTTCGCAGTATTTGTTGGCTATTCGCTGGCCTTGAACGTTACCAGCTCACCCTTGCGCCATTTGGCGGCCTTGCCGGTCACGGCTTTGAGGGTTTTGGTCAGGCCTTCCTGCAGTTGTTCATTGGCCGCAAACACCAGCATCACGCTATGGCCTTCCTTGAAGACGATGCCGTGACCTTCGGCCGTCGACACAAAGGCATAGTCGCCCAGGCCATACACCGTCAACTTGATGTCGCGGAACTTGAGTTCGAACTTGCCACCTTCGCGACTGGGCAATACCGCGGCACGAAAATGGTCACCCACCTTGAGTTCCAAGCGCGGCTTGTCATCTACGACCATCGCCGCTTCCGTGTCTATTTCGGCGATATAGATGCCTTCCGGCGTCTGCTCAGTGATGTAAACGAAACGGGATTGAAACTGTTTGACCAACTTTGCGCGCAAATCACCCAGCACGAACAACGCGTGCATATCCAGATTACTGACTGCCAAGGAAACGCCCCCACATCGAAAAGAGCGCTGTCCGCCAGAGCGGGCAGCACAAAAAAACGGCCATCTCGGCTCGATCACACAACACAATCATAGAAAAAACTGAAGAAGATCTCGCGGCTGCGCTCCAGGAGACTAGTGCAGACGCACACGATGGGCCTCATGCAAGGTCATCGCGAATCGCAGGAGATCACAGGTTCAATAACCAGAGAATACTGGTCGACCCGCTTCAGAAAATAACACTATTAAAAACGCAGTTTCCGACAGCGTATACAAACAAAAAACGCCTCGGCGTGGAACCAGACGCCAACTGCCGACGACAATACTAAAACAGCAACACAGGTTAAAACCACCTGTAACGCTGCTGCTGGGTCAACAAAGATCGATCGACAGGAGCTGACCATGCAACGACGCCAATACAACGCTATGCCTTCCAGCACTCGTTCATCATGGCAGGACGAACATCCATACTACTGCTTGCACAGTCCCAACGGGTACCCTCAATCAGTTCTTTACCAAGTAGTACCCGCCGGAAGAAACTTCTTTCATATCCGCGAAGTGACCAGCGGCAGGATCAAAGGCTTTCGCAGCGACCACATCGAGGCCTGTGAACTGGCCAAGCGGCTGGAGGCCTCCCTGCTCGGGGGGATCGTTTCGTCACCCGGATGACTTTACTGCGCCGCCACCCCTCAACAACTGCCATACTGGCCTGTCCATTGAAATTGGCCCCGTTCGGGTCGGGTTTCATCAGTGCAGTTGGTTACCTCGAAGGGAAGGCTATACGTGACGGAATTTGATATTGGCGAATTTTTCATCCACGGCGACGCAAGGGAAGTAGACGGTGAGTTTCAAGCAGTGATCGTGATGCGCGCCAAGCCACCGTTGACCACTGTCACCACGCATCAGGTGGAAAAGGACCGTTGGTTCAAGACGCTGGATTCCGCCGCCATCGCTGGAAAAGAATCCGCCCAGGCGCTCAAGACTGCGGTGGATTCAGGCGCGCTGACCTCCTGACAATCCGATCGAACTCTACCGCGCCACAAGCCTCCCATGCATAACCATCCAGAAACCTGCAGGGAGACCGATATGGACGCGCCAATACCTACACTCGAAACGTTATTCGAACAACTGGGCCTGGACTCGTCGCCGCAAGCCATCGACGCCTTCATTGTCGCGCACCCGCTGAGTGACGACGTGAAGTTGATCGACGCACCGTTCTGGACGCCGCAACAGGCTCAGTTTCTGAAGGAAGAACTGCGTGAAGACGCTGACTGGGCCATCCCCGTAGATGAGCTCAACCAGCGCCTGCATCAACCGCAGTAACCCACTCGACGCAGGCGGCCTGCGGCTCGCAGGCGCTTGCCCTACCTGTAACTGTGCCTAACGCACAGCCTTCGCCGCCTCCGGCTTATAGCCCAGACGCAAGCCACCCCAATGCCGCCCACGGACCATGATAGGTACCGACAAATCGTGCATCAACTCGCCGGTATCGCGGGTGTAGGTCTGCAACAACACCGCTTGTTGATGGCTGCCGCAACGAATCCCGGTGCGGTCGTCGAACTTGCGCTTGGTGCGATTCTGCACCGCGTCTACTTGGGTATCACCGGTCAGCGCCTGGGAAAACGCGTTGTTGTGGGTCGGCACATAGCCTTGGGGCGTGCAGGCAATCGCAAACACTAACCCTTCGTGACGTGGCAGCAGCGCTTCCTGAATCGCCGGCAACACCTGGTCGGTATAACCGTCGAACCGCGTGTGGTACTTGCTCGGGCTGGTTTTGGGGATCAGCGTGTAGCTGCGGTCGAACAGGTCGTCCAGGCTGATGCGGTTTTGCTGCACATCCGCCTCGAACTGCTCGGCAATGCGGCCAGCCCCCTCCCGCGCCAGGTCGTAGACACGCTGGTGATAGTCATCGAGCCCGACCTCGGCGAGGCGCTCGCTGATGGTTTCCGCCTGCCCTTCCATTTGCACAGCGGCGTCGGCCAATTGGCGGGTTTGCTGGTCGCTTATATCCAGGTCGCTGCGCATCTGTTCAACGGCGTGGAATAGGCTGTCGAGTTGGGCGCGGTTGGTGTCGGCGCCCTGGGCGATCTCATTGACCTGCCCTTCCACATCCGCTGCCAGGCTGGCGATGCTGTGAAGTTGTTCGCCAGCCTGCTCCACCTGCTCGACACCGGTGTGCAAGTCCGCCGACAGCTGGCGAATCTGCTCCACCACCTGAGCCGTGCGCTGCTGGATATCCGCCACCATCAACCCAACTTCATCGGTGGCGGTGGCCGTACGACCGGCCAGGCCACGCACTTCGTCCGCCACCACGGCAAACCCGCGCCCATGCTCGCCCGCCCGCGCCGCTTCAATGGCGGCGTTAAGCGCCAGCAGGTTGGTCTGGCTGGCGATGGACTGGATCACCAGGGTGACGCGCTGGATTTCTTCGCTGCGCTGGCTCAAGGCCTCGATCAACTCGCGGCTGGCATTGGCACGTTGGCTGAGCTGGTGCATGCGGATGATCGACTGGGCCAGAACTTCACGACCTTCGGTGCTGCGCTGATGGGCTTGGCTGGCAGCATCCAAAGCCTCGCGGCTCAGTTGGGAAGTGACTTTTTCGGTGCCGATCATCACTTCGGCACTGCTGACAATCTGCTTGGCGGCGCTCAATTGCGATTGCACGCGCGCAGCCAGCTGCTTGACCGAATACGCCACTCCGGCGGCGGACAGTGCGTTATGGCTGGTGGTATAGGACAGGTCGCGGGTCAGCTCGCCTATCGCATCGACGGCGGCAGACTGCTCGATCACAGGCTTGGGACTTTTCAGGCGGGGCAACCAGATGACCAGCAAGGCCAGTGGCAGGCAGAGGTACAGCGGCAGGCTGGCATAAGCAAGGCCCAGCAGTACCAGCACCAGGGCAGTGCTCTGCAAGAGCGGCATCAACCAGCCGGGCAACCCGCGCACCACCGCTTGGGGTGGCACTGCTGCGCCCATCAGAGTTCCGTCTCCAGCCATCTTCATTACCCCACTGCTTGTCGTTATTGTGTCTGCATTTAACGCCACTATCGGGCCATTATCCATGGGCCTTTAGTGGGGTGGGCTGCAGCAGATCAATAGACGGGCGTAACGGGGGTCTTTCTCTGGGGAACCGCGCGGGCGGCCCCCAGCTTCACCGCATCAGGCTTGGCGCTGATGCTTGTCGATCTGCTCGTGGCGCTCTTGCGCTTCGATGCAGTACTTGGTGGTCGGGCTGATCAACAGGCGCTTGAGGCCGATAGGCTCACCGCTGTCATCGCACCAGCCAAAGGAATCTTCCTTGATGCGTTCCAGTGCACGCTCAAGCTGCGGCAGCATGCGCTGGTCGCGGTCGATGGCGTTTACCAGCCAGGTGCGCTCTTCTTCAACGGAAGCGGCGTCGGCCGGGTCAGCCGGAGTGTCCAGGCTTTCAATGGCGATACGGTTCTGTTCAATGCGCTCGTGGTGCTCCACTTTCATGTCTTGCAGCAATTGCTCAAAAAAAGCGTGCTGTTCGGCATTCATGTAGTCATCCGCCGGCATGGCCAGCAACTTTTCCTTTGTCATTGATTTCTCTATAAAAAATACGTGCATTAAGGCGAATAAGGGAGCGTTCCGGCCGACCTCTGCAGGTCTCGGAAGGGCGCCATCCATTCCAAGCGCCACCCGGCACTCAATTTACGAGGGGCGGCAGTCTAAGGCCGACTTGAGGGCGCAGCAACTGAAAAGACAGGCATTTTTACCGATACAACCCCAAAAGGCACCAGGACGGGCTTGGCGAATGGTTATCGGAGTGCGTTTATAGCAAGAAATTCAGTGTTGTGGAGCTATATAGAAGACAAACGGTTGAAACAGACTGTTGATGATTAAATGTGGGAGGTGCGGTGCGACGATTCGACTTGCCCTCAGTCAAATCGTCGCACCGCACCTCCCACAGTTTGTACCGCGTCAGCGTTTGAGTTTGCGTTTGTTGCGGTACTGGTCGATCACCACCGCCACCACGATGATCAAGCCTTTGATGATGTCCTGGATATACGCATCCACCCCCACAAAGGTAAACCCGCTGGCCATCACCCCAAGGATAAGCGCGCCGATCACCGTACCGGTAATACGCCCTACCCCGCCCGCCAGGCTGGTGCCGCCGATGACCGCTGCCGCAATCGCGTCCAGCTCATAAGACATGCCCATGCCCGCCTGCCCCGTGGCGGCGCGTGCCGAAGCCACCACACCTGCCAGGCCTGCCAGGAGGCCGGCGATGCTGTAGACGATGATCAGGTGACGCTTGACGTTGATCCCCGAGGTCCGCGCCGCCTGCATGTTGCCGCCGATGGCGTAGGTGTACTTGCCGTACTTGGTGTAGCGCAGGGCGATATGGAAGATTACCGCCACCACCAGGAAGATGATCACCGGCATCGCGCCATGACCAATAGCCGTGTACGAGTCCGAGAGCATGCTCACCGGCTGGCCTTCCGTGTAATAACGCGCCAGACCACGGGCCGAAACCATCATGCCCAGTGTCGCGATAAACGGCGGGATACCGGTGACAGCAATGATGCTGCCGTTGATCGCCCCTGCCAGCAGCCCCACACCCAACCCCATCGCCACCGGAATCCACACGGGCAGATCGGTCAGCGACGGGAACACCGCCCGGGAAAAGTCAGAAGTCTGAGCCAAACTGGCGGCAATCATCGCCGACAGCGCCAGCACCGAGCCCGAAGACAGGTCGATCCCCGTGGTGATGATTACCTGCGTCACCCCGATGGCCAGCAGGCCGATGATCGATACTTGCAGGATCATCAGCACCAGCCGCTGGGAGTTCATCAAAAAGCTCTGGTCACGCACGATCCAGCCGAACAACTCAAACACCAGCCCGATGCCGATCAGCACGAGGAAGATACTCAGCTCGGTGGGCAGTCGCCGCCGGTTCTTGACCGGTGCCGTGGCAGGCTTGTTGTCTGTTATCGCGTTCATAGCCAATCACCTTCTTATTCTATGGTGCGGACCAACCGCAGGCCCGCACGGCTGTTCGTCAGTGGACTACGGTCATACCGGAGGCCAACTGCATGACTTTTTCCTGGGTCGCATCCGCACGGTCCAGGGTGCCCATCAGTTCACCCTCGTGCATCACCATCACCCGGTCGCTCATGCCCAGCACTTCAGGCAGCTCCGAGGAAATCATGATCACCGCCATGCCTTCGCTGGCGAGGAAGGAGATCAGGCGATAAATCTCGGCCTTGGCACCGACGTCGATGCCTCGGGTCGGCTCATCCAGGATCAGCAACCGCGGATTGGTCATCAACCACCGGGCGAGCAAGGCTTTCTGCTGATTGCCACCGGATAAGGTGTCGATGCACTGCTCAAGAGACGGGGTTTTCACCCGCAGCTTCTTGCACATGTCTTCGCACAGCGCACGCAGGGCTTTCTGCTGGATAAAACCGTTACCCGAATAGTGCGGCAGTACCGCCATCTCCATGTTTTCCAGCACCGACAGGCACGGGAACAGGCCGCTGAGCTTGCGGTCCTCAGTCAGCAGCGCAAAGCCTTTCTCGATGGCCATGTGCGGGTCGGTAATGCGTACCGGCGCGCCATCCAGGGTGATCTGCCCGCTGCTGCTTGGGGTGATGCCAAAGATGGTTTCCGCCACGTTGGTACGGCCCGAGCCCATCAACCCGGCAATACCGAGGATCTCGCCAGCATGCAGGTCGAAGGAGACGTCCTTGAACACGCCATCCAGGGTCAAGTCGCGCACCGACATCAGCAATTCGCCGATAGGCGTCTCGCGCACCGGGAACAGCTGGCTCAGCTCGCGCCCCACCATCATCGAGATCAAGCTGTCGCTGTTCATGCTGTCGGCACGTTGCAGGCCGATGTAATGGCCGTCGCGGAACACCGCCACTTCATCGGCGATGGCAAACACTTCGTTCATTTTGTGCGTGATGTAGACGATGCCTTTGCCCTGCGACTTGAGGTCGGCAATGATCGAAAACAGGTGGGCCACTTCCTTTTCGGTAATGGCCGAAGTCGGCTCATCCATGATCAGGATGTCGGAGTCGTAGGACACGGCCTTGGCAATCTCGACCATCTGCCGTTCGGCGATGCTCAGGTTACCCACGTGTTCCTCGGGGTCCAGGTTGATGCGCAGGCGCGCCAGCAACTCGGCGGTGCAGCGGTGCATTTCGCGGTGGTTGACCATGTGCAGGCTGTTGAGCTGCTCGCGGCCGATCCAGATGTTTTCGGCGATGCTCATATGGGGCATCAGGTTGAGTTCCTGGTGGATCATCGCGATCCCGGCTTTCTGGGCCGCCAGGGGTGTTTCAAAGACGATGGGCTTGCCGCGCAGACGGATTTCGCCAGCATCCGGCTGATAGATACCGGCGATGATTTTCATCAAGGTCGATTTACCCGCACCATTCTCGCCCATCAGCGCCAGCACCGTGCCGGGGCGCACACGCAGTTGTACGTCGGCCAAGGCGACGACGCCGGGAAAGCCTTTGCTGATGTTGACGATTTCCAGCAGGTAGGGTTCTTCCTGCGCCAGCGGCTGGATACCGGGAGGCTGCGAGACAACGGCTTGAGCGAGCATAGGGAGGTACTCCATCAGCAGGGCGGGCACGACCGCCCTGCCGGTTCATTGTTGTTATGTCTGGGCTACTTGAACTTGGCGACGTTTTCCGGAGTGATCAGTTGGAACGGGATGATCACGTTCTGCTCGACCGGCTCTTTCTTGGCCATCTTGCGCGCCGCTTCCACCGAGCCCACCGCCTGGCCCTTGGCGTCCTGGAACGCAGAGGCGGCCATGTCACCCTTGGTGATCGCATTCAAGCCGTCCGGCGTACCGTCGACCCCGGCGATCAGCACACTGCCTTTTTCCTTGCCAGCCGATTTCAAGGCCATGGATGCGCCGATCGCCATCTCATCGTTGTTGGCCAACACCGCGTTGAACTCGCGGCCTTGGGTCAGCCAGTCATTGACCAGGGTCATGCCTTTGTCCCGCAGCCAGATGCCGGTCTGTTCCTGTTCGATCTTGATGTCCGGGTACTTGGCCAACACTTCCTTCACGCCCTTGGTGCGATTGGTGGTGGAGTTGTTCGCCAGGTCGCCCAGCAGGATCACGATCTTGCCCTTGCCGCCGAGTTTTTCAGCGATGTACTGCATTTGCAGCTTGCCGGCCTCGACGTCATCGGAGGTTACGGCCACTACGTCCTTGGGCAGGTCTTTCTGGTCCGGACGGCGGTTGACGAACACCAGCGGGATGCCCGCCTTGGTCGCGGCGTTGATGATGTTTTTGGTGGAAGCCGTGTCGACCGGGTTGACGATGATGGCGTCGACTTTCTGACTGATAAAGTTCTCGACCTGGCTCAGTTGCTTGACCACATCGGCGCGGGCGTCTTCGAACTGCAACTGCACGCCGTCGCCCTTGGGATAGGACTTGGCTTGCTTATCCATGTCTTCGCGCAGGTAAGTGAGGAAGGTGTCATCGAACGCGGACATGCTCACGCCGTCCTTGATGTCGGCGGCGCTAGCAAAACCGCTGGCCAGCATCATGGATAAAGCCAGCGCGGTAAAACGGATCGGGGTCTTCATGAACGGTCTGTCTCCACTTTCTTGTTGGTTTTTTGGACGTTGCGTTTATCAGAGCTCGGCGGGCAGTCGAACGACCGGGGCGCCAGGAATGCAGCAGACCAGCGCGCCTTGGTTTTCGACGCACAGCACATTAAGGAAGGAGAAGTAGAACGGCCGGGCGCGGGGCAGACCGCGGGGCGTGTGGGCAGGGCGTAAAACTCGCAGTACAGCGTTGAAGATTTTCATCTGACGGTACCTGGTTGTTTTTGATCTTGTTTTTGTTGAGTCGCCGGGGTCGAGCCCAAGACGTACTTTATGCAACCTGGAAAAGACTTTATTGGAAAATAATTTCCATATCAACCTGTTTTAGAATTTTATTCTATTTTTGTTGAAACCACCTGCTGACGCTCGGCGCTCAGGCGTGCGGCGTCCAATATACGGGTGGTTTCCAGCGCGTCATAGGCATCTACCGGCAAGGGTCCCTGCCCTTGCACGGCCGCTTGCAGTTGCCGGTAAAACTGCGTCCAGCAGCCCTTTTCTGAAGGCACCCGTTCACGCTCATCACCTTGCTCAAACCAGCCCCAGCGGCGGTGCTCCTCGGCGCCCCAGTGCTCGCCTTCGGTTTTCGGCGATTTGCCCGCCATCAGCGCTTCTTCCTGGCCATCCAGCCCGTCCACCGTGTAACAACCCAAGGTGCCACTCACCCGAAAGCGCGGGGCCTGGCTGTTTTGCAGGGCGTTGCCCCAGAGATGGGAAATAACCCCGTTGGCATGGGTCAGGGAGACGAAGAAACCGTGGTCGACGCTGGGGTGTTCGGCGGTGTAGTGCAATTGTGCGAACACCCGGTCCACCGGGCCAAACAATTGCAGCGCCTGGTCCACCAGATGACTGCCCAGATCACGCAGCCAACCCCCGCCACTGGCATTGCCCACCGCTTGAGGGCTGAAGCGTTCCACGCGGGATTCGAAACGAGTGATGGTGCCCAGTGCACCGGCGTCGATGAGCTTGCGCAAGGTCAGATAATCCGAGTCCCAGCGCCGGTTCTGGTAGACGCTGAGCAACACTTCATGGCGTTCGGCAGCGGTGATCAGCGCCTGGGCCTGTTCGGCGTTGGCGGCAAAGGGTTTGTCGCTGACCACCGCCACACCGTGTTCGATGGCTTCCAGCACCAGCGCCGGGCGGCCCTTGAGGGTGGTGGAAATGACCAGCGCATCGACACCGGCTTCGACGATCTGGCCAATGCTGTCAAAGGCCTTCACACCTGGAAGATCAGTACTTAATTGCTGGCGCCGCTCTGGTGAGCGCGTCACCACGCCGACAAACGTCGCACCCGGCAAAGTCGCAATCAGCGGCGCATGAAAAAAGCGCCCTCCGTGGCCGTAGCCGACTAGTCCGATTCGCATGATCAACTCCTGAGTTGAATTGGAAACCCAATCAACTGTGGGAGGGGGCTTGCCCCCGATAGCGGTGGATCAGAAACAAATTTATTGCTGACCCACCGCTATCGGGGGCAAGCCCCCTCCCACATTGACCGAGTGTTAGCCGTAGAAGTGCGGACGATCCGGCAAGCTCACCTTCACAATCTGCTCACTGCCCTGCGCCTCAATACACGCATCCGCTGCCACCGCCGCCGCAAACCCATCCCACGCCGACGGCCCACCGACCTGCCCAGCGCGCACGCTATCAATGAAGGCCTGCAACTCCACGTCATAGGCACCGATAAAACGGTCCTTCCAGTCCATCAAAATTGCGTTCGACAGTTTGGCACCGCTGCGCAATTGCACTTGTGAAGGCTCCGGCAATTTGGCGATGCCGGTCTCCCCTACCACTTCGCACTGGATGTCGTAGCCGTACTGGCAGTTCACAAACACTTCCACATCGATACGGGTGCCCTTGGCGGTTTCCAGCAGCACGATCTGCGGGTCACGCAGGTGGGCCAAGGCCTTGCTGGTCTTGCGTGGAAACACCACTTGCACTGATACGTAGTCGTCGTTGAGCAACCAGCGCAGCACGTCCAACTCGTGGATCAGGGTGTCGGTGATCGCCATATCGGTCTTGTAGTTCTCGCCCACCGTCGGGTTGCGGTGCGCGCAATGCAGCATCAACGGCTCGCCGATCTGGCCGCTGTCGATCACGGCCTTGAGGGCGCGATAGCCTTCGTCATACGGGCGCATGAAGCCCACCTGCACCAGGCGCTTGCCGTGGGCCACTTCGGCCTCGACGATCTTGCGGCAGCCTTCGGCAGTCACCGCCAGCGGCTTTTCACAGAACACCGGCTTGCCGGCGGCGATGGCCGCGAGCACGAATTCTTCATGGCTCGGGCCCCACGAGGTCACCAGCACCGCTTCCACCTGCGGCGAGTTGATCAGCGCGTGGCCGTCCGGATACACCTCGGCGTCCAGCTTCAACTCCGCAACCACCTTGGCGGCCTGCTCAAGGTTGATATCGGTCACCGCCACCACCTGGCTGTTGAGCAAGGTCTGGCTGCAACGACGAATATGGTCGCGGCCAATGGCGCCGGTACCGATCACTCCAAGCTTCAAAGACATACAAACACTCCTCTTGTTATTAGTACTGCCGGGCCTTCGCCAGGTGTTCATTGAGTTTTTTCGCCGCTGCGTTGGTGCGCTCACTGGTGGAAACCTGCGCCACGCCTACCCGCCACCACGACAGGTAGCCGTGGATCATGGTCTTGGGCAGCACTTTGATGTCGATCAGGGTCGAGACGGTTTGCGTGCGCGCATCGGCCAGGGCCGCTTCAAGCTGCTCCACGGTGCTGACCTTGTAGGTCTTGCAGCCGTAGGCCGCCGCACTCATGGCGAAATCCACCGGCACCAGGCCACCGTCGAGCTTGCCGCTCTCGGGGTTGCGGTAGCGGAATTCGGTACCGAAGCTGTCCATGCCATTGCCGATCTGCAGGTTGTTGATGCAGCCGAAGGCCATGTTGTCCAGCAGCACTACGTTGATCTTGCGTCGCTCCTGGATGGAGGTGGCCAGCTCCGAGTGCAGCATCATGTAGGAGCCATCGCCGACCAGCGCGTAGACCTCTTTGGTCGGCTCGGCCAGCTTCACGCCCAGCGCAGCATTGATCTCGTAGCCCATGCACGAGTAGCCGTATTCGACGTGGTAGGTGTTGACGCCCTTGCTGCGCCAGGCGCGCTGCAAGTCGCCAGGCAAACTGCCGGCGGCGGCCACGATGATCGCGTCATCGGCCAGGGTTTGATTGAGCACGCCGAGTACGCGACTTTGGGTCAGGCACGAGCCAGTCAGCTCGATAAATTCGCGCAGTACAGCGCGGTCCAGGTGGTCATCGACCTCAGGCACAAAGTCATCACCCTGGTATTCCACCTGGTGCACACGGTCCACTTCGGCGTCCAACTGCGCCTTGGCCTCACTGATCTGCGAGCCCCAACCGGAGCGATAATCGCCGAGGGCATCGGCCAGCGCTTGCAGGGCCAATTTGGCATCGGCCAACACCTGCACGCCGTCCAGCTTCAAGGCGTCGGCGGGGCTGATATTCAAGTTGAGAAACGTCACCTCGCCATGTTTGAACAGTGACTTGGATGAGGTGGTGAAGTCGGTATAGCGGGTACCGATACCGATGATCAAGTCGGCCTCTGGCGCCAGCAGGTTGGCGGCCAGGCAGCCGGTTTCACCGATACCGCCCACGTTCAGCGGATGGCTTGAGACCACCGCACTTTTGCCCGCCTGGGTTTCAGCGAACGGAATATCAAAACGCTCGGCAAACGCCTGCAACGCAGCATTCGCGCCGGAGTACTTTACGCCGCCGCCACAGATAATCAGCGGCTTGCGCTTGCCTCGGAAAGCCGCCAACGCATCGCCAATCATCGAGGCGGTGGCCGGACGGCGGTCGATACGGTGCACGCGTTTTTGCAAGAAATAATCAGGGTAGTCCCAGGCTTCGGCCTGCACATCCTGAGGCAGCGCCAGGGTTACCGCGCCGGTTTCAGCAGGGTCAGTGAGCACGCGCATGGCGTGAATTGCGGCGGTCATCAGTTGCTCAGGACGGTTGATACGGTCCCAGTATTTGCTCACCGAGCGGAACGCGTCGTTGGTACTGATGCTCAGGTCGTGGAACTGCTCGATCTGTTGCAACACCGGGTCGGGCTGGCGGCTGGCGTAGACATCACCGGGCAACAGCAGCAACGGGATACGGTTGGCGGTGGCGGTCGCCGCAGCGGTCAGCATATTCGCCGCGCCAGGGCCGACAGAGGCGGTGCACGCGTAGATCTTGCGGCGCAGGTGCTGCTTGGCAAAACCGATGGCGGCGTGGGCCATGCCCTGCTCGTTGCGGCCCTGGTGCACCACCAAATCGCCGCTGTCCTGCTCCAGCGCCTGGCCGAGGCCCAACACATTGCCGTGGCCGAAAATGGTAAACACGCCGGCGACAAACTTGCTCTGCACGCCATCAACTTCGATGTATTGGTTATCCAGGAACTTCACCAGGGCCTGGGCCATGGTCAGTCGTGTTGTGGTCATGTCGCGCCCCTTAACGATTTTGCAGGTGGGCGATGCTTGCCCCCAACGCCTGCTGTATATCCGCCAACTCATGCACGCTTGTGGCAAATGGCTCGAACGACAGGTAGCCGCTGTAACCGGTGCTGAGCAACGTGTCGATCTGTGCGGCATTGCCGAGGATGTCGCCCTCGCCGACCAGCACGCGGTGGCCGTCGCGGATCGAGTTGAGCGGCGCCTCGGCATCTTCCACGCCGGAGATATGCACCAGGCCGGTCAACTCCGGGAAGAACTCATGTTCATTGGCCAAGTGGTGGTGGAAGGTGTCGTGCACCACGCGGAACACATCCAGGCCGCCAATGGACTTGATTGCGTCCACCGCCACACGCTTGCGGCGCAGGGCAGACTCTTCGAAGCCCAGGGGTTCGACGAAACCGAGAATCCCGTACTCGCGCAGGATCGGCGCCAGCTCACTCAATGCAGTGCGCAAACCGGCGGCGCGCTGGGCATCGTTGCGCGTGTCGCCCGGTTCATTGAGCGGGCACATCACCAGGCCTTGGGCGCCGCATTCACGGGCGTAGGTAGCGAGTTTGATCGCCTGGGCGCGGCGCTCGTCGTTCCACACATCAAAGGGGTACAGCGCGTTGATCGACAGCACCGTAATGCCCTGCACCGCGCATAACTCACGCACGCGACTGGCCGGGGTGCCGTATTCGATTTCACGGTTTTTGAGGTCATTGCGAATTTCGATGGCATCGCACTGGAGCGCCGCCGATAATTGGATGAAATCCGGCAGGGACAGGTTGGGCGCGACCATGCGGTTCAGGGCAAAGCGTAGAGGCGACTTCATTGTTGTTCTCCGTCTAGAACCGTTTTAAAGGTCAAGCAGCCAACTGTGCTGCGGGTCGTTGTGGAAATGCCAGGCGCGCTTGGGGCCGGCCATGACGTTCAGGTAATAAGACTCGTAGCCGTACGGCACACTGACCGGGTGATAGCCCTTGGGCACCACCACCAAGTCACTGTTTTCCACGGCCATGGCTTGGTCGATGCTGCGGTCGTCGGTGTAGACCCGCTGGAACACAAAACCCTGGGGCGGGTTGATCTGGTGGTAGTAGGTCTCTTCAAGAAAGCTTTGGTGCGGCAGATCGTCGGTGTCGTGCTTGTGCGGCGGGTAGCTCGACGAATGACCCGACGGCGTGCGTACTTCCACCACCAGCAGCGAATGGGCCGGTGAGGTGTCGGGCAGGATGTCGCACACGTAACGGGTGTTGGCGCCTTTGCCACGTACGCTGCGCTTGCAGTCTTGCGGGCGGATCAGGCGCGGTTCGTAACCGCCGGCACCGGGAGCAGCGCAGACGGCAATTTGTACGTCGCTCAAGGCGGCGACCTGGGCATCGGTGCCCGGCGGCAAGTAGGCGGCGAACGGGGACTTTTCCTCGAACACTGACTGGCGATCACCAAGGTTCTGCCAGTTGAAGCCCTCGCCGTCGATATTCACCCGACCGCTGAGCAGCACCAGGCACAGCTCTTTATCGCCGGCGCTGACCGGCAAGGTTTCACCGAGACTCAGACGGTAGGCTTTGAACCCTACGTATTCCAGACGCCCCTCTTCCAAGGCAACCACGGTTTGCCCGCGTTTGTTGCTTTTGACCAACAGACTCATTGTCCAACCCTCTCAGTGAGAAGAGCACGCAAGGTGTCATAGCCCTTTTTCGCGTAGATATAGCTGGGCGCCACCGCCGGATCCTGCTCGGCTTCCACCACCAGCCAACCTTCGTATTTGGCGGCCAGCAGCACATCGAGCAACTCGGCAAAATCGATATCGCCATCGCCGGGCACGGTGAAAGTGCCGTTGACGATGCAGTCGGGGAAGCTCCACATCTGGTTGCGCGCCAGTTGCACCACCGGTTTGCGCACGTCCTTGAAATGCACGTGGCACACGCGGTCAATGTGTTTGCGCAGCACGTCGAGGGGTTCGCCGCCGCCCATGTAGCAGTGGCCCGAATCGAACAGCAGGCCGACTTCCGGCCCGGTGCGGCGCATCAACTCGTCGATGTCTTGCGGGGATTCGACGTACGCGCCCATATGGTGGTGGTACGCCAGTCGCACGCCTTGGGACAAGGTAAAACGCGCTAACTCAGTGAGCTTGTCGGCGTATTCCTGCCAGGCCTGCTCGCTATGAAAGCGCGGGCGTTCGATCAGGCGAATGCGCGAGCCCTGGATCGAATCGGCCACCTCGCCGTACACCAGCACCTTGGCGCCGTTTTGTTTCAGCAGTTCGACGTGGCCGGCAATGGCTTCGATTTCTTCAGCCACCGAGCGGCGCGCCAGACGGCTGGAATACCAGCCGGAGACCAGCGCTAAGTCATAGGGGCGCAATACGTCGCCGACGCCCTTGGCATCCTTGGGGAATTTGCCGTTAAGTTCGAAACCTTCGTAGCCGATTTCCTTACCTTCGCTCAGGGCAGTGCTCAGCGGAGTTTCACCGCCGAGGGCCGGAAGGTCGTCGTTACTCCAGGAGATCGGGTTGATGCCAATTCGGATTGCGGGCATGGCTGCACCTTTATTATTTTCAGGTATCACTGAGATCTGCTTTCTGCTTTATGTGGGAGGGGCTTGCCCCCGATAGCGGTAGTTCAGTTACAGAAGTGCTGTCTGACACTCAGCCATCGGGGGCAAGTCGAATCGTCGCACCGCCCCTCCCACATTGGATTGCATTTCAAATTAGGAACTGGGTTTAGCCTCGCGCACTGCGCCAGGCGTTGATCAATTGCTCAAAGGTCGCCTGTACCTGCTGAATCAACGTCTCATCATCAATCTCCCCCGCCATCCACAAACGGCTCGGTTCCTGGAAGATCGTGCGGCCCACGGCAAACCCACGGCAGGTGGTGCTTTGGCTGGCTTGCTGGAAGCCGTCAGCGAGAAACTCAGCCGAGGCATTCAAGCCCAGCAACACCACGCCACGGCAGTACGGGTCACGCTCCTGGATCAGCTCGTCGAGCTTTTTCCAGTCCTCGGCCGACTGCGCCTCTATTTTCCACCACGCCGGGTAGATGCCCAGGTTGTACAGGCGCTTGAGGCTGCGGTAGAGCGCGTCCGGGTAGGTGGACGGGTGATCCTTGGGCGGGATGACTTCCAGCAGCAATTCATGGCCGCTGACCAGGGACGCCTCGTACACCGCCTTGAGCTGGGCTTCCTGTTCCAGGCGCAGCAAGGGTTCGTCATCGGGGTGGAATTGCACCAGGCACTTGATGATCTGTTCCTGAGGCCAGGCAATCAGGTTGCTGCCAATCGAACGGCCATGCTCGAAAGCCAAGGGCCGCGAGTTCTGCACTTCCACCGGGCGGGCGATCCACCAGCCACGACCGCTGGCGGCGTTGAGCGCGTCCTGACCAAAACGCTGGTCGGCCAACAACCCCACATCGGCGGCAACGCCCTGCTCGGCGAGCTTTTTTTCCACGCGTTCGATGGCCTGGATAAACAGCTGCTTGATATCGCTGATGCGTGCTGGATCCTGGCCGCCTCTTTGCGCCAAGTCGACCAATTGCCAGCGGTGGTCAAAGGCGAAAATAAACAGTTGCTTCCATTGCTTGCGCGGCACGCTGACACGGTGCAGACGTTGCAGGGTCACGTCCTGGTCCGGCCGAGTGATCGGCACCGGGCTGTTGAACAGGTAATCAAGCTCGGCTGGCGTCGGCATGGCCGGAGCGCAAGCGTGGCGCGAGACCACCAGGCCGCCACAGGCATTGGCCAGTTGGCTGCAACGTTCGTCGCTGGCGTCATTGATCCAGCCGCTGAGAAAGCCCGACATAAATGCATCGCCGGCGCCCAGCACATTGAGCACTTCCACACGCACGCCAGGGTAGATCGCGCCGTCTTCCAAGCGCGCAGGAATCGCACCGTGGATGACCGTGCACCCCTGCGGTCCGAGCTTGACCACCAACGTGGCAGGCGTAAGTTCGCGCACGGTGCGCAGCGCGGTGAGCAGGTCTTCGCTGCCGCCAGCGATCAGGAATTCTTCTTCGGTGCCGACGATCAGGTCGAAACGCGGCAGGATTTTCTGCACATGCTGGCTGACATTCTGGTCCGCGACAAAACGCGTCTCGCCATCTGCCTTGCCTGCCAGGCCCCACAGCACAGGGCGGTAGTCGATATCCAACACGCGCTTGACGTTGTGCTTGGCCGCATAGTCCAGCGCTTGGATGCTGGCCTTGTACACACCGTCGGTGGAGAAATGCGTGCCGGTAATCAGCAGCGCTTTGCTGGAGGCAATAAAGGCTTCGCTGATGTCTTCGGCGCGCAGGGCCATGTCGGCGCAGTTTTCGCGGTAGAACACCAACGGGAAGGTTTCGCGGTCCTTGAGGCCCAGCAGCACCAGGGCAGTGAGCCGTTCCGGGTCGACCTTGATGCCGCTGACATCACAGCCTTCGCGGGCCAGGGATTCCACCAGGAAGCGACCCATATGATCGTCACCCACGCGGCTCAGCATCGCCGACTTAAGGCCTAACCGCGCAGTGCCGAAGGCGATGTTGGCGGAGGAACCGCCGAGGTATTTGGCGAAGCTGGACACGTCCTCAAGCCGCGCACCTACTTGCTGTGCGTAGAGGTCGACGCCCAGGCGCCCGAGGCAAATCAGATCCAATTGACGCCCACTGGCAAAACGAGTCTGGCCCATGCTGGCTCCTGTTATTTTTATCAGCCTGCGTGGTGCCGCCGTGGTGACGGCTCACGCTCTTGGTGAGAGCAGACTAGAACGTTCAGCGGGCTCAATCAATATTTATTCCAGAATTATTTTTAGTGGAATATTTTTTCCAATAAGCCAGCATAATGGCACCCTAGCCCGCGTGCATCGTTTCAGCAGCCCACCGGGGCCGTGATGCCGGGGTATTTTTTTGCGCCTACCCTGTAGACTTGCGCCACCCATCAGCGCATCAGACGAACACGCCAGAAGGATTGCCCATGTCCCGCACCGATCCCGAGACCACCCTGGAAGCCCCTCTCGCCAGCCCTCCGGTCAATGCCGAACGCCTGTTGCAGCTGATCACCGACGAATATGAAAGCCTGCCTCGGCAACTCAAGCGCATTGCCAGCTACATGAGCCAACAGAGCGACCGCATCATGGTCGACCGCATCAGCGACATCGCCCGCGAATGCGAAGTGCATCCCTCGGCGATCGTGCGGTTTTCCCAGCGTTTCGGCTTCAGTGGGTTCAGTGAAATGCAGGCACTGTTTCGCGAGGCCTACACCCACAAGACCACGCCGGTACAGAACTACCAGCAGCGCATTCGCAGCATGATTGCCAACAAATCCCAGAAGGCCAGCGGCGGCGACCTGGCGCGCGAATGCGTCAACGCCACGCTGTCGGGTATTGAGCGTCTGGGGCTGGAGTTGGATGACGTCGCGTTCGACAAAGCCGTGGACTTGGTGGTCAATGCCGACAATATCTATGTAGTAGGTGTTCGCCGTTCGTTCGCGGTGGCCGATTACTTGGTCTACAACCTGCAGCACACCAACAAGCGTATCCATCTGATCTCGGGTCTGGGCGGCAGCTACCGCGAGCAGATGCGCAGCGTGCGCGCCAATGATCTGGTGATCGCCATCAGCTTCACGCCCTACGGCAAAGAGACCCAGCACTGCCTGCGCATTGCGCAACACCACCAGGCAAAGACCCTGATCATCACCGACAGCAACCTGTCGCCCCTGGCCAAGCGGGCGAACGCAGTGTTGTTGGTGAATGAAGGCTCGTCGTTTGCCTTCCGCTCATTGAGCGCGACCCTCTGCCTGTGCCAGGCGCTGTTTATTGCGGTGGCGTATCGGTTGGAGTTGAAGGTGGACGAAATTCACGAGCAAGTCGGGTTCGACGACTGACTATCAAACACCGCAAAGCAAATGTGGGAGGGGGCTTGCCCCCGATGGCGTTGGAACAGTCGATGTTGCTGTCGACTGACACTTCGCTATCGGGAGCAAGCCCCCTCCCACAATGGACCGAGCTGGGTCCGGATCAGTGCATGAAAATCGCGATCAGGATGATCACCGGGATCGGCACGCCGAGGAACCAAAGCAGTAATGAGCGCATGTTGTTCTCCTTGAATTAACGAACGTAGTTTTCGGTTTCGACGTACACCACGGCATCGCGACGACGACCACCAAAGGTCGCAGCGAAGCTGGCAAAGAACGCACCGATCAACAGGGCAACAAAGGTCCAAAGCGAGGTGTAAGCGGCGACCTTGGCGGCGGTATCAGCAGCCTGTTTGGCTTTGAGCTTGGCGTCTTCGACGGCTTTACGGGCATCGCCGTAAACCTTGTCGATACGCGCTTCGGCGTCGGCCTGGCTGAGGTTGGTGCGCTGGCTGATCAACTGGGCCAGGTAGGCACGGTCTTCAGCGGCCAGTTGGCCGTCGTTGCTCAGGGTGCGGGTGAAGATGCGAGCGACTACGCCGTGGGCCGCGTCATCGCTGACGGCAACTGGGCGGTCATCGCGAAATAGGCTGTCGACGTAATAGTCGAAGTCGCCGCCGTTCACGCCTTTAGCCGCACTGCCCGCCGCTTGAGTGATTCCGCTGGCAGCACCCGCCGCCACGCTGGCACCGGCTTTGACGCCACCGCTGACAACACTGCTGACCGAACCGACCACCAGCACTGCGGTAACCAACGTGGCTACCGCCCAGGCCAGGAAGCCATGGGCTGTGTCGCGAAAGTACACCTCGTCGCCATGCATCCCGGCCCACTTCACACGTAACCGGCCGGCGATATAGCCACCCAAGCCGGACGCAACGATCTGGGTAAACGCCAGCCAGACAATGGTGGAAATGCCAAGCCCCTTGGCACTGATACCGCTATCGGCCCACGGCGACACCGCCGAAAAGCCCAGGCCGAAACCCAGCAGTACCAAAATCAGCGACAGCGCAGCTGCCGCCGCGGCCCCTGCAAAAATAGCCCCCCAGGAAACCCCGGAGAGCGTGCTCGACTCTTGCAGCGTGGATGAGGATGTGATCATTGTTGTTTTGCTCCCGGCAGGAAAAATAGTGTTACAAGTCTCAAAAGGGACAGTGCAGGCACCATGCCACCCGGCAATAAAATTAAAATCGTTTAAATTCAACACGTTAACTCGATTGAACTTAACCGAACCATGCAAGTTGCAAGATAGGGCTTTCACCAGCGGGCGTTATGCAAGCCCTGCCCCCCTTTATGAGCGCCAACCGTGGAAACAGGGTGAGCTTCAGAAACATGAAGTTTTATTTAGGAAGCGTTCAGCCATTTCTTGGCAAAATGCCCCCACTTCTAGTGTGAATCGCTCACCAGGTAATCCTATGACCCGCATTTTGACCATCGAGGATGACGCCGTAACGGCCCGCGAGATCGTCGCCGAGCTGAGTAGCCATGGACTGGACGTAGATTGGGTGGACAACGGCCGCGAAGGCCTGGTCCGCGCCGTGAGTGGTGATTACGATCTGATCACCCTCGACCGCATGCTGCCCGAACTCGATGGCTTGGCCATCGTCACCACCCTGCGCACCATTGGGGTGTCGACGCCGATCCTGATGATCAGCGCCCTCTCCGATGTCGACGAACGCGTACGCGGCCTGCGCGCCGGGGGTGATGACTACCTGACCAAGCCGTTCGCCTCCGATGAAATGGCCGCCCGCGTCGAAGTGCTGCTGCGCCGCAAAAGCACGGTCAAGGAGTTCGAAACCGCCCTGCGCGTGGCCGACCTGGAACTCAACCTGATCAGCCGCGAAGCCAGTCGCGCCGATCAGCCCCTGAGCCTGTTGCCCACCGAATACAAACTGCTGGAATTTTTGATGCGTAACACCGGGCAGATCCTGTCGCGGATGATGATCTTCGAGGAAGTCTGGGGCTATCACTTTGACCCAGGCACCAACCTGATCGACGTGCACATCGGCCGCCTGCGCAAGAAAATCGATCCACCGGGCCTCACGCCGCTGATCCGCACGGTACGAGGTTCCGGTTATGTCATTGCTGAACCCCTCTAAGGGCTGGCGTTCTTCCAGTAGCCGTCTGCTGGCGCTGTACAGTTCGCTGTTCGTGGCCTGGAGTTGCATCCTCATGGGGGTGCTGTATTACGAAGTCTCCGGTTACCTGAGCGACCTCTCGCGCCACTCGCTGATGCAGCGCCAGCACCTGTTCCAGCGTTTCGACGGTGAAGAACTGGTTGAAGCGCTGACCACCAGCATGACCTTCGACATGAAGGGTGTGGACGCCTACGGCCTGTTCGACGAGCAATTTCGACCCTTGAGCGGGCCGATCCGCGCGATACCACCCGACTTGCCCCTGGACGGCAAGATCCACACCCTGACCAATTGCGTCGACTCCGACGATCCCAAACTGCCCAAGGACAGCTGCGACGCCGTCGCCACCCACACCGACGAAGGCCGCTGGCTGGTGCTGGTGCGCGCCAACGGTTCGCTGTTTGGTGTGACGCGGATCATCTGGCATGCATTGCTGTGGGCATTGTCCCTGACGATCATCCCCGGCGCTGCCGGCTGGCATTTGCTCCGTCGCCGTCCGTTACGGCGGATTCGCGGGATCCAGGCCAGCGCCGAAGCCATCGTCGCCGGCGACCTCACGCACCGCTTGCCATTGTCCAACCGCCGTGACGAACTGGACATGCTCGCGGCCATCGTCAACGCCATGCTCGACCGCATCGAGAAGCTGATGAACGAGGTCAAGGGTGTGTGCGACAACATTGCCCACGACCTGCGCACCCCGCTCACCCGCCTGCGCGCGCAGTTGTACCGCATCAAGCAGCAGGCCGAAGCCGAGTCGGCGCATGCGTTGCAACTGGACGACGCCATCGCCGAAACCGACACCCTGATGGCGCGCTTTCGCGGGCTATTGCGTATCTCGGAGCTGGAAGACCACCAGCGCCGCTCAGGCTTTCTGGTGATGGACCCACTGCCGCTGCTGCGCGAGTTACACGACTTCTACCTGCCCCTGGCCGAAGAAGGCGAGCTGCATCTGGTGCTCGACACCCCGGAATCCTTGCCGTGGATCACCGGCGACCGCGCACTGCTGTTCGAAGCCCTGGCCAACCTGCTGAGCAACTCAATCAAATTCTCCCCTGCGGGAGGCGAAGTGATTTTGCGCGCGGTCAACGATGGCGGCAGCACGCGCATCGAAGTGCACGACTCCGGACCGGGCATACCGGCGGCAGAACGCAAAGCAGTGTTCCAACGGTTTTATCGCGTGGATGAGAGCGACCAACAAGGTGGGTTCGGGTTGGGCTTGTCGATTGTGGCGGCGATCATCAACTTGCACGGATTCAAGTTGGAAGTAGGCAGCAGTGCAAGCGGGGGCGCGCGGTTGGTATTGGAGTGCCGCCAACAGCTTATGCCCGAATAGCCTTAACCGAGTGAATGTGCGTGTTGTGGTGCGCCATTCATTATTCTGCTGTACCCGTTATCTTGCTGTACCAGCTATCCCGTGGTGCCAGTTGTCTGCGGTGACAGCTATCTGTAGTGACAGCTATCTGTGGTGACAGCTATCTGTGGTGACAGTTGTCTGTAGTACCAGTTGCCTGTAGTGACAGTTATCTGTGGTGAGCGGGCTTGCCCCGCGCTGGGTGGCGAAGCCGCCCCAAACCAGGCGACCCGGACGCTGCCTGATACTACGCGGTGCGCTTATTGGGGCCGCTTCGCAGCCCGGCGCGGGACAAGCCCGCTCACTACAGAAGCGCGCTCATGAGGTCAGAAATTCGCCCGCAGCGCCTCAACACCGCCCTTGTAAACCCCGGCAAATTGGAGTGCCAGTTGTCTGTGATGACAGTTATCTATGGCGACAGTTATCTGTGGCGACAGTTATCTGTGGTGACAGTTATCTGTGGTGACAGTTGTCTGTGGTGACAGTTGTCTGTAGTGCCAGTTATCTGTGGTGAGCGGGCTTGCCCCGCGCTGGGTGGCGAAGCCGCCCCAAACCAGGCGACCCGGACGCTGCCTGATACTACGCGGTGCGTTTATTGGGGCCGCTTCGCAGCCCGGCGCGGGGCAAGCCCGCTCACTACAGAAGCGCGCTCATGAGGTCAGAAATTCGCCCGCAGCGCCTCAACCCCGCCCTTGTAAACCCCAGCAAATAACTCTTCGACCGCAGCATCCGTGGTGCCCGCCGCCGGTGTGAATACGCCCGACCAGGTTACCTTCGCCGACGATTCGCTCAGCGCTTCAACCTGCAACGTCGCCAGGTACGCAGTCACAGGAAATGACGATTCCTCGATGGTGTAGCTGTAGGTGCGCGCCACGTTATCAAAGGTCTGCAAACGTTCTACGATCACACCACCGTCGCCAGTGGTCAGGTGACGCAAGCGGCCGCCTTCGCCTGGCTCGCTCTTGGCGATCAGCGGCAACCAGTCCGGCAGGCTGTTGAAGCCGCCAACCAATTGCCAGACCGTGTCGGCCGATACCGGGATTTCAATCACTGCAGATGCTGTTGCCACGGTAAATCTCCAAGTCGTAGGAAAACGTCGTCCAGACTGCCACGCCACGCGCCTCAATGCATCAACTCCCTCAAGCAGCGGCGAACACAACACCTTTAGGCGTTCTTGCTGAAATCTAATCCCTAAGCCAGCTTCCACCGTTGCGGGTGAGGTGAAAGAACCATTCTCGATAACTTGTAAAACCGCGCCGTAATGCCTAGTTTATGCGCCCCCCGCCCTGCGCTTTAAGGCCCTGCCCCCATGGTTTTGCGTTTTCGTCCCGTCGTTAGTTCACGTTTCGCCCTCGGCCTGTTGCTCAGCGGCGGTATTGGCAACAGCCTCGCGGCAGAGATCGAACTGCCGGCCGTGAAGGTTCAGGGCCAGGATGAGTCAGGTTATCGCGCCGATACCGCCTCGGTCGGCGGCTTCACTGAAGCACCGCTGCTGGAAACCCCGGCGTCGATCAGCGTGTTCAACGCCGACCTGATCAAGGACCAGCAAGCGCGACTGCTCAGTGAGGTGCTGCGCAACGACGCCTCGGTAGGCGACAGCTATGCGCCCATCGGCTACTACGAAAACTTCGTGGTGCGCGGCTTCTCGCTGAATGCGGCAAGCAGTTACAAGATCAACGGGCGCACCATCACCGGCGAACAGAACGTGGCCCTGGAAAACAAGCAACAGGTCGAAGTGCTCAAGGGCCTGGCCGGCCTGCAAAGCGGGATTTCCGAGCCCAGCGGCGTGATCAACTATGTGACCAAGCGCCCTGAGGATGTGCGCTCGGTCACGGTGTCCACCGATGACCGCGGCAGTGGCTATATCGCCACCGACGTCGGCGGCTGGTTTGGCAGCGAGCAGCAATTCGGGCTGCGCGCCAACGTCGCCCATGAAGACCTCAATTCCTACGTGGAGCATGCCAACGGCCAGCGCGACTTTGTGTCCCTGGCCTTCGACTGGAACATCGGCCCCGACGCGGTGCTGCAACTGGACGCGGAATACCAGAACAAGCAACAACGCTCGGTACCGGGCTACCAGTTACTGGGCGGCACTGAGGTGCCCCACGACGCCTCGCCGAAAAAACTGCTGGGCCACCAGAGCGGCTCCAAGCAAGTCGGCATCGACTCGTTGAACCTCAACGGCAGGTTTGAATACCGCTTCAGCGACCAGTGGAAAGGCAGCGTCAGCGCCGCGCGCAGCAAGGTGGTGATCGATGATTACAGCTCGTTCGCCTGGGGCTGCTATGGCTCGACCAGTTGCACCTCAAGCGTGCCGAACACCTTCAGCCCCGAAGGAAACTACGACGTCTACGACTACCGCAGCCCCGACGACACCCGCCGCGACGACGAAGTGCAGGCGGCCATGACCGGGTTGTTCGACACCGCAGGCATCGGCCATGAGCTGACCTTTGGCACCAGCGCGTTCCGTCGGGTGATCGACAAGCGCAACCCGGTCAACGAGTACATCGGCACCAGCAACATCGACGAAGACACGCCGACGTTCACCCCCACCGACAAACCGCTGAATCCAAGCCACCGCAACCTCGACAGCCGCCAATACGGCGTGTTCGTCACCGACCGCATCCGTTTCAATGAGCAATGGCAAACCATCCTCGGTGGCCGCGAAGTGCGCCTGGATGAAAAAGCCTTCGACGCTGTCAGCGGCGACCAGACACGCCATACCCAGCAATACGTGTTCCTGCCCCAGGCTTCGCTGATCTACACACCCATTGAAAACCTCTCGCTGTACACCAGCTACAGCAAGGGCCTGTCCCTGGGCGGCACCGCGCCGTGGTTCGCCACCAACGCTGCTGAAACCCTGGCACCCACCACCTCACGCCAGATCGAAGCCGGGGTGAAATACGACTGGCGCCGCATCAGCTTCGCCGCTGCCGTGTTCCAGACCCGCCAGGCCTACCAGTACGCCAAGCCCGGTGCTGCCGGCGACTTCACCTATGTGCAGCAGGGCGAGCAGAAAAACACCGGATTAGAACTCTCGGCCAACGGCTGGGCCACTGAACGCCTGCAAATCTCCACCAGCGTGGCGGCGATTCGCGCACGGGTGACCGGCAGCGGCACGCCGCAATACGAAGCGCATCAGGCGATCAACGTGCCGAAGCTGCGCGCCAGTGTCTACGCCGACTACGCGTTGCCGTGGGTGAATGGGTTGGCGGTGCTCGGCGGCGTGCAATACAGCGCCAAGAAGTACGCCAACCGCAGCGGCAATGTGGAGGTGGGAGATTATGCGGTGGTCAACGTCGGCAGCCGCTACACCACCAAGGTCGACGGCTACGAGACGGTGTTCCGCCTGAGCGTCGACAACCTGTTCGACAAGCGCTACTGGCGCGACGCGGGTGAGTACATGGGCGATGACTATCTGTTCCAAGGCGCGCCACTGACGGCGCGCCTGAGTGCCTCAGTCAACTTCTGACGCTTACTTGGGCATCTTGCGAAAACCCACCGCCAGACGGTTCCAGCTGTTGATGGTCGCGATCGCCACGCTCAGGTCGATCTGCTCTTGGGCGCTGAATTCAGCGGCCAGCACGTTGAAGTCTTCGTCCGGAGCGTGGGTCTGGCTGATCAGCGTCAGGCTTTCAGCCCAGGCCAGCGCCGCACGTTCACGGGGGGTGAAGAACGGCGTTTCACGCCAGGCTGACAGGGTGTAGAGGCGACGCTCGGTTTCGCCGCCCTTGCGGGCATCGGCGGTGTGCATGTCCAGGCAGAAGGCGCAGCCGTTGATCTGCGACACACGCAGGCGGATCAATTCCAGCAACGGCAACTCGATGGAGAGTTTGCCGACCGCCGCTTCAAGGGCAAGCATGGCTTTCATGGCGTCCGGGGAAGCGGTGTAGAAGTCGGTACGGGATTGCATGGTGGAACTCCAGAACGGTGGGATTGGTGGCTAGGTTAGTCACCGTCGCGGCCGTCAGGAATATCCAATTCCGGGGAAGATCAGGTAGCCAATGCATCAGCCCGGCAACGGAATCACCCGCAACGGCCGCACCGACTTATAAGAAAAACTCGAATAGATCTCTTTGACGCACGGCAGCGTCTGCAACACCTCCCGCGCAAACTCGCCAAACGACTCCAAGTCCTTGGCGACCACTTCGAGCAAAAAGTCATAGCGCCCCGATACGTTATGACAGGCCACGATTTCCGGAATCTCCAACAACCGCTGCTCAAACGCCCGGGCGATATCCTGGGTGTGGCTTTCCATCATGATGCTGACAAACGCCGTCACCCCATACCCCAGCGCCTTGGGCGAAAGAATCGCCTGGTAACCGCTGATCACCCCGCTCTCCTCCAGGTGACGGACCCGACGCCAGCACGGTGACGTGGTCAGGGACACGCGTTCGGCGAGTTCGGCCACGGTTAAACGGGCATTGCCTTGCAGGGCGTTCAATAACGCTTTGTCGGTGCGGTCCAAGGTGACGGGCATGATTTGCCTCTGTTCATTATTTTTAGGGTTTTTTCATCCCTTAACGCGGGATTTGTCGGCAAAGTTTGGAAAATTCAGCCTTGGTTATGAGCATAGCATTGTAGGAAATAAGGAGCGCCCGACATGAACAATAAACATAATGCATTCGGCTTTTCTACCCGCGCCATCCACCACGGCTACGACCCCAAGGACCACCACGGCGCGCTCGTGCCGCCGACCTACCTGTCAGCCACGTTTGCGTTTCCCACTGCCGAATACGGCGCCGCCTGTTTTGCCGGCGAAGCCGACGGCCACTTCTATACACGCATTTCCAACCCGACTCTGGCGCTGCTGGAATCGCGCATGGCCACCCTGGAAAACGGCGAGGCGGCAGTGGCGTTCAGCTCCGGCATGGGCGCAATTGCCGCGACGTTCTGGACCCTGCTGCGGCCAGGCGATGAGGTGATCGTCAGCCAGACCCTCTACGGCTGCACCTTCGCTCTGCTGCACCACGGCATTGGTGAGTTCGGCATCAAGGTGCGCCATGTGGACCTCACCGACCTGGCCGCCCTGCGAGCGGCGCTCAGCCCTGCCACTCGTATGATCTACTGTGAAACCCCGGCCAACCCCACCCTGCAATTGGTGGACATCACAGCCGTGGCCGCCCTCGCCCATCAACAGCCAAACGTGACGGTGGTGATCGACAACACCTACTGCACGCCGTACCTGCAACGCCCGCTGGAACTGGGTGCCGATGTGGTGGTGCACTCGGCCACCAAGTACCTCAGCGGCCACGGCGACATCACCGCCGGCATCGCCGTCAGCAACCTGGCCACGGCCCAGCGCATTCGCCTGCAAGGTCTCAAGGACCTGACCGGCGCGGTGATGTCGCCCCAGGACGCGTCGCTGCTGATGCGCGGGCTCAAGACCCTGGCCCTGCGCATGGACCGCCACTGCAGCAACGCCCAGGCCGTGGCCGAAGCGTTGCAGGCGCACCCGGCGGTGGAGTGGGTCACGTATCCGGGGCTGCCCTCTTTCCCGCAATACGAACTGGCGGCGCGGCAAATGAGCCAGTCGGGCGGCATGATTGCTTTCGAGCTCAAGGGCGGGATCGATAGCGGTCGGCGCTTCATGAATGCCCTCAAGCTGTTCACCCGCGCGGTCAGCCTCGGCGACGCTGAATCCCTGGCCCAGCATCCGGCGAGCATGACCCATTCCACCTACACCCCGGAACAGCGCGCGCACCACGGCATCAGCGAAGGCCTGGTGCGTTTATCGGTCGGGCTTGAGGACGTTGCCGACCTGCTGGCGGATGTGCAGCAAGCACTGGCCACATGCACGCGCGCCTTGCCGCGCCGAACGCTGATGGCGGCGCATGCGGTGAGATGAGTTTTGTTTTGCGCTGGCGGCGGTCGGACAGGTCCGGCCGCCGTTGGCCGTGCTTAATCTGGTTTTTTTCCCAATTGGATCCCCATCCCGCCGCCAGGCTGTACTAGCATACGTCCTGCACTCGACATTCATGGACGAACTGATGAACTCAAACCTGTTCCCACATATAGGCAAGGTCATCGCCAGCACCGGCAGTCGCCATTTCCCACGCATGCTGCATGACCTGATTCTCACCCAACTGGCAGTGGACGCCACCCATATCACCCAAATGCGCGTGAGCCCCGAAGGGCACACCCGCCGCAAGATCAGCCCGGTCTACACCGATTCGGTGGCGGCCCTGGGCGAAGCACAACCCGCCGCACAACTGCACCTCACACGCCGCAAAGACGACGTGCGCTACGTGCTGTCGGTGTACCGCTCGCACCAGTCCGAAAGCTTTTCGCCTCAGGAGCGCAGCATGCTGCAGGACTTCTCCACCCTGCTGCTGCCGATGGTGGAAAAACACATCGCCGCGATCCAGCCCTGCCGCCAGGACAGCGATCCGAGGGAGCCGCAAAACCAGGGCATCGACACCCTGCGCCGACGCATTGAAGAACGCCTGGTGCAATCGGGCCTGACCCTGTCCAACCGCGAGCTGGAAGTGTGTGTGGGCCTGCTGGCCGGGCGGACGGCGCCGGAGTTGGCGGAGCAACTGGCATTGAAGGTCAACACGATTGAAAGCTACCTCAAGCGGGCGGCGATCAAACTGGGGATCAGCGGACGGCATTCGTTGTTGCGCTGGATGTATTCCACGGACGACATCACCAGTTAAACCGGTGGGAGGGGGCTTGCCCCCGATAGCGGTGTGTCAGCCATAGATGCATCAACTGACAGTCCCTCATCGGGGGCAAGCCCCCTCCCACACTTGATCTTCACCGGCCAACAGAAATCAGTCCCTGGCCAATGCCTCAATCGGGTCCAGCCGCGCCGCGTTCCGCGCTGGCACAAAGCCGAACACAATGCCGATCAGCGTCGAACAGGCGAAGGCTGTGACGATTGAGCCGACCGAAAACACCATTTCCCATTCCTTCACAAACAGCGAAAACAGAAACCCCAGCGCGTAGGACAGCGAGATACCAATCAAGCCGCCGATCAGGCACACCATCACCGCTTCCACTAAAAACTGCTGACGAATGTCCGACTGCCGCGCGCCCACTGCCATGCGAATACCGATCTCACGAGTACGCTCGGTGACCGACACCAGCATGATATTCATCACGCCAATCCCCCCCACCAGCAATGAAATCACTGCGATCAACGACAACAGCAGCGCCAGGGAGCGGCTGGTTTTTTGCACCGTCTGCATGATGCTGTCGAGGTTGTTGGTGAAAAAATCCTTGGTGCCGTGGCGTTGCAGCATGAGCTTGTTGACGTTGTCTTCCACCACCTTGCTCGGCTGACCGTCCTTGATGCGCACGGTGATGCTGTCCAAGTGGCGCTGGCCTAAAAGACGCCCCGCCGCTGTTTCGTAAGGCACCCACACGTTGAGCGCCTTGCTGGCGGCGAACATGTTTTTGTTGTCGGCCGTCACGCCAATCACTGTGCACGGCAGGTTGCCCACCAGGATCACCTGGCCCAACGGGTCCACGTTCGGCCCGAACAGACGGTGCCGGGTGTTGTGGTCGATCACCACCACCTGGGCCTGGCGCCGTGCATCGCTTTCGCTGAAGGCAATACCGGCTTCAAGCTTCAGCCCCTTGACCTTGAAGTAGCGGTCGCTGACGCCATTGACTTGGGCATCCAGATCAATATTGCCATAGCGCAGCAACAGGCTGCGGCCCACCACCGGCGTGGCACTGTCCACGTAGTACAACTGGTTCAACGCGTCCACATCCGACGGCATCAGGGTTTCGATGGCCGAGGCGCGGCTGTCGCCGAAACTGGTGCCGGAAAAGATATCGATGGTGTTGCTGCCAATCGCCTGGATGTCCTTGAGCACATAGCGCTTGGCGCCTTCGCCGATGGCCGAGATCGACACCACCGAGGTGATGCCGATGACAATGCCGAGCATGGTCAGCAAGGTGCGCATGCGATGGGACACCAGCGCGACCCAGGCCATGTTGAACGCTTCCTTGAACAACCCAAGGCTCGCCACCAACCGCCGTGCGCCGCTGCGCCGGGGCTCTATCGGCGCCTCGGCAGGCGCGTCCAATCCACTGCGGGTGTTGGCCTTGTCACTGATGATCTCGCCGTCGCAGACCTCGACAATACGCTGGGCATTCGCCGCCACCTTGGGATCGTGCGTGACGATAATCACCGTGTGCCCGGCCGCGTGCAGCTCGGCGAGGATACGCATCACCTCCTTGCCGCTGTGGGTGTCGAGGGCGCCGGTGGGTTCGTCAGCGAGGATCACTTCACCGCCATTCATCAAGGCCCGGGCGATACTCACCCGTTGCTGCTGCCCGCCCGACAACTGGCTGGGACGGTGGGTGGTGTGGCTGGCCAGCCCCAGGCGTTCGAGCAACTCCCGTGCGCGACTGTGGCGTTGAGTCTGTGGGGTGCCCGCGTAAATCGCCGGCATTTCCACGTTGTGCAAAGCACTGAGGTGCGCCAGCAAGTGGTAGCGCTGGAAGATGAACCCGAAATAATCGCGGCGCAGTTCCGCCAGTTGTTCATCACCCAACGAACGGGTTTCGATGCCATTGATCTTGTAACTGCCGGCAGTGGCGTAATCCAGGCCGCCAAGGATATTCATTAAGGTGGATTTACCGGAACCGGACGCACCGATAATCGCGATCATTTCCCCGGCCTGAATCGTCAGGTCGATACCCTTGAGCGCAATGAACTCACGCTCGCCGGCCATGAAACTGCGGGTGATGCCCTTGAGTTCCAACAGTGGCTGGCTCATCCGTCAGTTCCCCGCCACAGCAGGCGACGCATCACCGATCACCACTTTATCGCCCTCGGCCAGGCCCTCCAGGATCTGCACCTTGACGTTGTTGTTGATGCCGGTTTTTACATCACGGGACACCGCCTTGCCCTTGGCATCCAGCACCCGCAGCGCGTAACTGCCGTCGTTATTGCGCGCCCCGAGCGCCGCCACCGGCACCATCAACGCGGCCTGGGCGGTGTCGAGCACGATACGCACCTGGGCGGTCATGGCGATGCGCAGGCGATGGTCGGGGTTGGGCACATCGAACAACGCGTTGTAGAACACCGCCGTGTTCTGCTTGGGCGTGCCGGCGGTCTGGGTTTCAAGGAAGTTCTGCGGTGCCGGCTCGGTGCCGCGCAGCTTGGCGTAGTAGCGTTTGTCGGCTTCACCGAGGATGGTGAAATACACCTGCTGGCCGGGGCTGATATGAATCACATCCGCCTCCGACACCTGGGCCTTGACCGTCATGGTGTCCAGGTCCGCCAACTTGAGCAGCACCGGCGCCAGTTGGCTGGCGATCACCGTCTGGCCTTCCTGGGTGACGATGCCCACCACATCGCCGTCGATGGGCGCATTGATGCGGGTGTAATCCAGGTTGATCTTGGCGGTGTCGATCTGAATATGTGCGCTTTTGATCTGCGCATCCAGGGCCAACAGATTGGCCTGCTGCACCTGGAAGGTCGATTCGGCATCTTCAAAGTCCTGGCGCGATACCGACTCGTCATCCTGCAAGCCTTTGTAGCGTTCATACACCGACTTGGCCTGCTTGAGCTGAGCCGCCGTGGCCCTGCGCTGGGCCTGGAGGTTTTCCTCATCCACTTGGGCTTTGCGCAGGGTGTTTTGCAGGATCAACGGGTCGATTTCGGCGAGCCATTGGCCCTTTTTTACCTTGTCGCCCACTTTGACCTTGAGTGACTTTAACTGGCCGGAGACTTGGGCGCCGACGTCGACTTGCTTGATGCCTTCGAGTAGGCCGGTGGCCAGGACGGCGTTTTCGATGTCGCCGCGTTCGGCGGTGGCGGTGAGGTACAGCGGTGCGTCGGCCGGTGCCTGGACGGTGTAGATGATTAGGCTGATGGCTACGGCCAGTACGGTGAATATGCCGATTTTGCGGAATTTAGAGTTTTGCATAGATGACCATAGAAAGTGGTTTGGCCCGGCCTATTGGGTTGGGCTTTTTTTGATTGGGTACATATCCGTTTCTGCAGGAATGGAAATGCACACCGAAAGATCGCTATCGGGGGCAAGCCCCCTCCCACCTGTGAAAGCAGTTCGACTCAATAAACCGGTCGGCTCTAAGGCCGCCGCGCTCTTGCTTGTGATCCGCGGTCGCCCCGTAAAACCACGCTGGCCGAACGCAGGTTTTGGAGCGGCGGCCCACGTTCCAAAGCCGGAGTGAGGGCACGCCGAGCCTAGGCGAGGTGCCGAGTGGTGAGGCGAAGGCCTTTTGGTTACTTTTGGCTGGGCCGGCATTCCGGCCTTTCCAAAAGTAACCCGCTGTAAGAGCGGAACCACAAGTCGCCGTTACCGCGGGAATGGATATGTGCACCGAAAGATCGCTATAGAGGGCAAGCCCCCTCCCACATTTAAAGCGGTATACCCTCTTCACGAAACCACCTCCCCAATCACCGCAGTGTCCAACCACCACCGCGCCAGCCCGTGAACATTCGGCGCCTTGAGCAATGTGAAGTGATTCCCCACCCCATACCAAACCTCCAAAGAGCTGCCCTGCTTACGCCACCCCTCAATCATCCCCCCCTGCTCCCGCTGATTGCCCACCGCATCCAACGCCGGATCCTGCGCCAACACCAACCGCACCACCCCGCGATATCGCTGAGTCGGCCGATACTCCGTACGCAACGCCGCCGCATAAGTCCGGGCCGGTCCCGCCATCGCATCAACACTGGCACGGGCCGGCAACAACCCCACCCCAACCATTCCCCCATGCAGGCTCTGGCGCTGCGCCACTTCGTCGCCAACCGCGAAGGTTTCACGGTCAATCCCCAAGGGTTTCCCCGCCGCCAGCTGCATCGCCTCGATCAACCTCAACAACGCCGCCGTCGTCGTATAAGCCCGACCTGCACTACCCGGCGCTTCGCTGTCGATCACCGTCAACGACGCCACTTCCCGTCCAGCCGCCTGCAACCGCAGCGCCATCTCCAGTGCCACCCAGCCGCCAAACGAATGCCCGACCAGATGCACCGGCCCATGCGGGCACTCGTGTTCCAGCGCGTGCAGATAACAGCGCGCTGCCGCTTCCACCTGGCTGTGGGGCACCGCCTCGCCATCCAACCCACGCGGCTGCAAGCCAAACAACGGCCAGTCCCGTCCAAGCGCTTCGCTCAGGCCCACAAACCCGGTGACGCTGTCCCCTGCCCCCGGCACGCAGAACACCGGCGCATACCCAGCCCGTCCGCTCTGGATCCGCAGCAACGGTTGATGCGCCGTTTCCCTCACCGGTGAACACCCTGCCAATGCTTCTGTCATCGCCGCACCCAGCGCACGGATATGCGGCGCCTGCATCATGCTCTGGTGATCACCCGGCACTTCAACCTGACGCAACTGCCCAGGCGCCAGGGCGTCATCCCAACCCAGCGACACACTGCGCCGCGACAACTCGGTCGGCCGCTCTATAGCGCTGAACAGGTGCACAGGCACCGGCAGCGGAAACAAGCTGTAGTGCGCCAGCGCATGCCCATGCCCGACTTCGCGCTCGATAAAGCTCAAGAGGTCCGCATCCGCAGCCGCCGCCATTTGCGCGTATAGCAAACCTTGATCGCGACAGCGTTGCAGCACACCTGCAAAGTCCAACTGTCCAATCTGCGCGTCCAACTGTTCAATCCTTGCCAGCTCATCCACACCTCCCTGTGCGTTCCAATAGGCGCGGCACTGCAACAGCAAATGCCGCTTGAGCGCGTCTGGCCCGCTCCAACGCGCCTTGCCCTGGTCGGTCAGGCGCGGCACGTAGCTGTCGATCAAGCCAAGGAACGCCACGGGTTCATCCAGCCCCAGTAGTTGCATCGCCACTTCATAGGCCAGCACACCGCCAAATGACCAGCCGGCGATGCGATACGGCCCATGGGGCTGCAAGCCGCGAATCAGGCCCACCATGCGCGCCGCCAAGCCTTCCAGGGTGTTGAGGTGCGCCTCGCCGAGCGCCACACCCGGAAGGCCATAGATCGGGTAATCACCCGGTAAATGCTGGCCCAGCGCCGGGAAATACACGTCCATGCCGCTGAACTCATGCACCAGGAACAACGGCGCTTGCGAGCCGCTGCTGCGCACCGTAATCACCGAGCTGTCGCGCACCGGCTCAGCAGTGCGCTGGCGCAGCATGGTCGCCACCGACGCCACGCTGGCGTGCTGGAACAACTCAGCCAGGCTCACTGCCAGCCCCGCTTCGTCCATCAGGTTGACCAGGCGAATCGCCAACAGCGAATGCCCGCCCAGTTCAAAGAAGCTGTCATGCCGGCCCACCTGCTCCAGCTTCAGCACCTCGCCCCATAATTGCGCCAAGGTCTGTTCCAGGGCGTCGGTCGGTGCTTCGAAATCACGGCTGACCAGCGCGTCCAGAGCCGGCACCGGCAAGGCTTTGCGGTCAACCTTGCCATTGGCAGTCAACGGCAAGCGGTCCAGCGGCACATAGGCCGATGGCAGCATGTAGTCCGGCAGTTGCCCTTGAAGATGGGCACGTACGTTGTCGATGCCGACCGGTTCGGCAGCCCAGGTGAAATACGCCACCAAGCGCTTATCCCCCGGCGCGTCTTCACGGGCCAACACGACCGCGTCCTGAATACCCACGCAGGTCATCAGGCGCGCTTCGATCTCTCCCAGCTCAATACGGAAACCACGGATTTTCACCTGATCGTCATTGCGCCCGATGCATTCGAGCAGGCCCTGCGCCGTCCAGCGGCCGAGGTCGCCAGTGCGGTACATCAAGGCGCCTGGGTTGAACGGATCCTGCACAAACTTTTCAGCGGTCAGTTCAGGACGGTTCAAGTACCCCTTGGCCACGCCGTCACCACCGATGCAGATTTCACCGGTCACGCCCTGGGGCACTGGCTGCAAGTGCGCATCCAGCACATAAATCTGGGTGTTGGAGATCGGTCGCCCCACCGGCACGCTGTCGGCGTCGTCGGCAAGTGCGCGCACTTCATAGGTGGTGGCGTAGGTGGTGGTTTCCGTTGGGCCGTAGCAATGCACCAGGCGCAACGTCGGCGCCTGGGCCAACAGGCTGCGGAACGCCGCCGGATCGGCACGCTCGCCGCCGCACAGCAGGATGCGCAAACCCGCCAACGCGTCGGGAATCAGTTGCACGTACTGGTTGAACAGCGCCGTGGTGACGAACAACACCGTCGCGCCCTTTAACGCTATGCCGAATGCCACAGGGTCGAGCAAGGTGGCGTGATCGATCACCTGCACTTGCCCGCCATTAAGCAGTGGCCCCCATACATCCATGGTGCTGGCGTCGAACGCCGGGTTGGAGGCGAAGGCCACGCGGTCGCTGGCATTGAAATCGGCATAGCCGTTGTTGAGCACCAACCGCGTAATGCCCCGGTGGGGCACCAGCACACCCTTGGGAACGCCGGTGGAGCCGGAGGTGTACATGATGTACGCCTCGCTGTCCGAAGACTGCGACAAATCCGGGTTATGGCTAGGTTGTGGATCGAGGGCCAGGGTGTCCACGTCCAGGCGTTGCGCCGCGTATTCGATCACCGCGTCGCTGTGGGTCAACAACCAGCGCGCACCGCTGTCCTGCACCATGAACGCCTGACGTTCGGCGGGCGCGTTGATGTCCAGCGGCACATAGGCGGCCGCGCACTTCAACACGGCCAGTTGGCCGACCAGCAGCGCAACAGAACGCGGCAGCAGGATTGCCACGTTGTCGCCAGGTTTTACGCCCAGTCCTAACAGGTAATGGGCCAGGCAATTGGCGCGGGTATTGAGCTCGCCGTAGCTCAGGCGCTGCTCGCCATGCACCACGGCCACTGCGTCCGGACGCGCCTGGGCCTGGGCTTCGAACAGACGCTGCACGGTGTGTTCACGGGGGAAGTCGCGGGTGCTGGCATTGAACGCTAGCCGCAGTTGGTGCTGTTCGGCGGCGGGCAGGATCGGCAAGCGGCTGATGGCGACATCGCTGCCCTGTTCCAGCGCCTGCACCAGTTGCTCCAGGGCCACATTCAGGTACTCACACAGGCGCCGGGCGCCCTGCCCCGTGGCTTTCAACGTGAAGCCATCGCCCTGGTCATCCACGCTCATCGACAGGCCGTAGTTGCTGTGTTCCTCGGCCTTGAGCAGCTCAATACCTTGCCATGCCTCGGCGACTGCACCGGCCTGCGGCGCGCTGTGCCGATAGTTGAATAGCACACTGAACAGCGGCGTGGTCACCGGCACGCCGCTGCAACGCTGGGCCAATGCCAGCGGCGCGTGTTCATGGCTGAGCAGTTGGCTCAGCCGCCCATGGGTGGCACGCGCGGCGTGGCGTACCGAGTGCTCGCCCAGGTCGACCCGCAACGGCAACGTATTGATAAAGACGCCCATGGCCCGCTCGGCGCCTTCACCGCCTTGCAAGCGGCCAAGCATCACGGTGCCGAACACCACCTGCTCACGGCCGGACACCTTGCCCAGCACCTGGGCCCAACCCAGGTGCATCAGGCTGGCGGCGCTGACGCCGGATTGGCGCGCCTGAGTGCGCAGGCGCTGGCTTAATTCGGGAGCAATCGTCAGACGGGCCTGCTCATCAATGCCCAGCTTGGCCACTTCCGTGGGTTCGTCGATCTGACCGAGCATTTCGCGGAAAAACCCTTCGTGATCGTCTGCGCCCAAGCGCATCTGCGCCACATAGTTGCGATACGGCACAGGCGTTCCCAGGCGGTGTTGAGTGCCCAACAGAAACGCCTGCATCTCGTGTTGCAGGATCTCCAGGGCGATGTGGTCCATGACCAAGTGATGGAACAGTAAGGTGGCGACCACACGCGGGGTTTCTTCGCTGCACACCAGGCGCATCAACGGCGCTTGGGACAGGTCGAGGCGTTGCGGCAGCGGCGCGGTTTCAACCCGCAGCGACGCTTTGCGCCAGACCACCTGCACCGGTTCTTCCAGGCCGTCCCAGTGGAACGACGAACGCAGGATGTCGTGGCGCTCGATCACCGCCTGCAACGCCAGGGCAAACGCGTCCAGACGTTGGCGGCTGTCAAAGGCAAACCGCGCCTGCAACACATAGGCATCGCCTTCCTGCACGGCGCGGTGGTGATAGAGCATGCCGGCCTGCAACGGCGTCAGGGGGTAGATATCCTGCACATTCGCCGCACCGCCGGGGATGCAGGCGACGAGGCGGTCGATGGCGACTGGCTCCAGCGCGATCAGGGGCAACATGCCCGGCGTGATCGACGTGCAACCGTCAACGATGCCATTGACCGGCACCGCCACTTCACGACCAGTGCCCAACGCCGCCGCCAGTGCCGACAAGGTTGGCTGACCAAACAGCACTTTTACGTCCGCCGACAAGCCAAGGCCGCGCATGCGCCCCATCAGGCTCACCGCCAGCAACGAATGCCCGCCCAGTTCGAAGAAGTTATCGTGACGGCCCACACGTTCCACCTTGAGCAACTCGGCCCACAGGCTGGCCAGGGCGATTTCCGTGTCGCCCTGGGGCGCTTCGTATTCGCGCACCACAACCGAATCCTGGCCCGGCGCGGGCAGCGCCTTGCGGTCGAGTTTGCCGTTGGGACTCAGGGGCAATGCGTCGAGATGAACGAAGATCGCCGGCACCATGAATTCAGGCAGGTGATGCAGCAACTGACTGCGCAGCACGTCGATGTCGGTGAAGGCTCCGGTGTAGTACGCCACCAGACGGTCTTCGCGGGCGATCACGGCGGCCTCGTTGACTGCTGGGCACTCGGTCAGGCGCGCCTGGATCTCGCCCAGTTCGATACGCAGGCCACGGATTTTCACCTGGTCGTCGTTGCGGCCCAGGTACTCAATATTCCCATCGGGCAAGTAGCGGCCGACGTCGCCGGTGCGGTACATGCGGCCGCTGGTAAATGGATCTTGAAGAAAGCGTTCGGCGGTCAGTTCCGCACGGTTCAGGTACCCCCGCGCCACTTGCACGCCGCCGATAAACAGCTCGCCGACCACGCCCAGCGGCACCGGCTGCAACTGCGCGTCCAGCAGGTACATGCGGGTGTTGGCAATGGGCTTACCGATGGGCGTGTTGTCCGGCGTCACCGGGCCCGCGCAGTTCCATGCCGTCACGTCGACGGCCGCTTCGGTCGGGCCATACAGGTTGTACAGGCCGATCCCCGGCAACTGCGCCTTGAACCGGCGCACCAGGCTGCCCGGCAGCGCTTCGCCGCTGCACATCACCCGCACCAGCCCGGCCGCCTGGCTGACGTCGCCATGGGCCAGGAACACGTCGAGCATCGACGGCACAAAGTGCAACGTGGTGATGTGTTCGGCCTCGATCACCTCGCACAGGTATGCCGGGTCCTTATGCCCGCCAGGACGGGCCATCACCAGGCAGGCGCCGGTGAACAGCGGCCAGAAGAATTCCCAAACCGACACATCAAAGCTGAACGGGGTTTTCTGCAAGACCCGGTCCTGGGCGGTGAGCCCATACTCGTCCTGCATCCACAGCAGGCGATTGACCACGCCGCCATGGTCGTTGATCACGCCCTTGGGCTGGCCAGTGGAGCCGGAGGTGTAGATCACATAGGCGCTCAGGCCCTGCACCGCGGGGTTATCCACGGATTGCGCGTGCCAGCTCGGTTGGTCCAGATCGACCACCGGCACCGCGCCCACCAGCGCACGAGTAGCGCCCTGGATCAGTACAACAGCGGGTGCGCTGTCGCTGAGCATGTAGGCGATGCGCTCCAGCGGGTAAGCCGGGTCCAGCGGCACATAAGCGGCGCCGGCCTTGAGGATCGCGTACAGGCCGATGACCATCTCCAGGCCGCGCTCCACGCAGATCGCCACCCGCGAATCCGGCTGGACACCCAGCGCCAGCAAGTGATGGGCGAGTTGGTTGGCCCGCGCGTTGAGCTCGGCGTACGTCAGTTGCTGTTCGCCAGCCTTGAGCGCAATCGCATGGGGCGTGCGTGCCACCTGGGCTTCAAACATGCCGTGCAAGGTCTGGTCGAGGTTGTAATCCACCTGGGTGGCGTTGAAATCGAACAGCACGTGCCGGCGCTCGCCCTCGTCCAGCAGCGGCGCATGCTCCAACACCGCCTGGTCGTTATCGACCATGGCCTGCAACACGCGGGTGAAGTAGCCGACGTAACGCTGCATCGTCGCTTCATCGAACAGCGCCACGGCGTATTCCAGCGCGCCGATAATCGTGCCCTGCACTTCGCCGAGGTTCAGCGACAGGTCGAACTTGGCAAAGTGGCTGTTCTCCACGATGCCTTCCAGGGCCAGGTCGCCCAGGGCCAGGATCGGCGCGCTGCTGTCCTGCCAGGCCAACAGGGTTTGGAACAATGGGCTGTGGGCCAGGCTGCGTACCGGCCGGGTGATTTCGACCACTTGCTCGAAGGGCAGGTCTTGATGGGCCTGGGCCGCCAAGGTCAGCGCCTTGACCCGCGCCAGCAGCGCTTCGGTAGTGGGGGCGCCCGAGGTGTCGATGCGCACCGCCAGGGTGTTGACGAACAGGCCGATGAGGCCTTCGACTTCAGTGCGCGTACGGTTGGCGACCGGCGAGCCGATCACCACATCTGCCTGCCCCGAGAGCCGCGCGAGCAAGGACGCCCAGGCGGTCATTACCGTCATGTACAGCGTGCTGCCATGGCGTTGGCTCAAGGCCTTGAGCCCGGCGGTGAGGCGCTCGTCCAGACGGATCTCCACGCTGCTGCCGGCGTAGTCCTGCTGCGCCGGGCGCGGGCGGTCGGTGGGCAGGCTGAGCAACGCTGGCGCACCAGCCAGGGCCTGTTGCCAATATCGGCTCTGGCGGTGAAGTACTTCGCCGCTGAGCCACAAGCGTTGCCACACGGCAAAGTCGCCGTATTGGATCGGCAGTGGCGGCAACGGGTCGGGCTGCCCATGGCTGAAGGCCTGGTACAGCGCCATCAGTTCGCGGGTGAGTACGCCCATGGACCAGCCATCGGAGACGATATGGTGCAGGGTCAGCAACAGCACATGGTGCTCGTCGGCCATCACCACCAGGCGCCCGCGCAGCAGCGGGCCGCGTTCGAGGTCGAACGGCGCCGACGCTTCGCCGTGGATCAACGCATCCAGCGCCTGTTGCGGTTGCGGGTGGCGGCGCAAGTCCTGCACTTGCAGCGGCAGCACGTCGTCGGCCGCGACGATCAGCACCTGGGCGTCGTCACCGTGCTGGGCGAAGCGGCTGCGCAGGGTTTCGTGCCGCGCAACGATCCGCGCCAGCGCCCGTTGCAAGGCCTGCACATGCAGTTGCCCGCGCAGGCGCAAGCCGATGGGAATGTTGTAGGCCGTGTTGGCGCCTTCCATCAACGCCAGGAACCACAAGCGCTGCTGGGCGAACGACAGCGGCACCGGCTCATCGCGGTTGGCCGGCAGGATCGCCGGCAAAGTGCTGCGACCGGCCTGGGCCAGCACGTCGGCAACGGCGGCCAGTTCGGCATTGGCAAACAGGTCGCTGAGCAACAGCTCCACGCCCAGTCGTTGGCGCACTTGGGACACCATGCGCATGGCGAGCAGCGAGTGCCCGCCCAGTTCAAAGAAGTGGTCGTAACGGCCGACGCGTTCTACCTGCAAGGCATCGGCCCAGATCTGCGCCAGGCTGCTTTCAATCTCGCCCTCGGGCGTCGCGTATTGGCGGGGAAACACCGCGGCCCTATCCGGCGCCGGCAGGGCCTTGTGGTCGAGTTTGCCGTTGGCGGTCAAGGGCAGCGCGTCAAGCTTCATGAAGGCGACCGGGACCATGTAGTCCGGCAGGTGCGCCACCAGATGGGCGCGGATATCGCCCACCGCCAATGAGTCAAGTTGCGGGTTTTCGGTGTAGTACGCCACCAGCCGCTCGTCACGCACCAGCACCACCACTTCCTGCAAGCTCGGCAGTTGGTTGAGTTGGGTTTCGATTTCCCCCAGTTCGATGCGCACACCACGGATTTTCACCTGATCGTCATTGCGGCCCAGGTAATCGAGGTTGCCGTCGGGCAACCAGCGCACCAGGTCACCGGTGCGGTACATGCGTCCGACGTTGAACGGGTCGTCCAGGAAGCGTTCGGCGGTCAGTTGCGGACGGTTCAGGTAGCCACGCGCCACGCCCTTGCCGCCCACATACAACTCGCCCGCCACGCCCAGCGGCACCGGCCGTTGTTGCTCGTCCAGCACGTACACCGTGGCATTGGCGATGGGCTTGCCGATATGCAACGCCTGCCCCGCCTCGACCTTTCCGGAGGTGGCGACCACCGTGGCTTCGGTAGGGCCGTAGTTGTTGATCAGCTCAAACCGCTGCGCCCGCCCGAACTGCCGCAGGCGGTCGCCGCCGACCAGCAAGGTGCGCAGCGTCGGGTGCTCGATGTGCTGGCTGAAGGCGTACTCGGCCACCGGCGTCGGCAGGAAGCACACATCCAGCGGTTGCGCGCACCACCAGGCCAGCAACGCGTCGATGTCTTCGGGGCCGTCGTGGGCCGGTGGCAGGTGTAGGGTCGCGCCGACACACAGCGCCGGCCACACTTCCCAGGCCATGGCATCAAAGCCGAACCCGGCGACGCTGGCGGTGTGGCGCCCGGCGCAGAGGTCGAAGGCGCGGCAATGCCAATCCACCAGGTTGGTCACGGTGTGGTGTTCCACCATCACGCCTTTGGGCAGGCCGGTGGAGCCGGAGGTGTAGATCACATAGGCGAGGTTCGCCGGGGTCACGGCGACACTGGGATTGCTCGCCGCGTGGTGGTGCCAGGTGTAGCGGTCCAGGTTGATCACCGGCACGTCCAGCTCGGGCAGGCGTTCGAGCAACGCGTGCTGAGTCAGCACCGCCACTGGGGCGCTGTCGCTGAGCAGGTACGCGAGGCGCTCGGCCGGGTGGGACGGGTCCACCGGTACGTAGCAGGCGCCGGCTTTAAGGATCGCCAGCAACCCGGCCAGGGTGTCCAGTCCACGACGGGCGACGATGGCCACGCGGTCATCGGGTTTGACGCCCAGCGCCAGCAAGTGATGGGCCAGCAGGTTGGCTTGCCCGTTGAGCTCAGCGTAGGTCAGCGAGCGTTCAAGCTGCACCGCCGCGATGGCATGCGGCGTGAGAACGGCCTGGGCTTCGATACGCCCATGCAAGGTGGTGCCCTGGGGGAACTCGGCCTGGGTGGCGTTGAACTGTTCCAACAGCAACCGCTGCTCGACGGCGGGCACCACCGGCACTTGATTGAGCGCGGTGTCCGGCGCCTGCTCCAGGGCCGTCACCAGGTTTTCCAGGGCAGTTTGCAGGTAGGCGCAGACCCGCTGCGGGTCCACCTGGGTGCTGGCCAGCAGGCTCAGGCCAAAGCCTTCGCCCAGGTCATCGACGCTCAGGGTCAGTGGATAGTTGGTGCGTTCTTCAGCACTGAGGGCGGCGATGCCTTGCCACGCCGAGACGGCTTCGGCGCTGGCGGCGGGCGCGCTGTGGCGATAGTTGAGCAGCGCGCTGAACAACGGCGTCGGCGCGATCACCCCACTGCAGCGCTGGGCCAGGGCCAGTGCCGCATGCTCGTGGCGCAGCAGTGTGGTGAGCCGACCATGGGTGGCCTTGACCCCGGCGCGCACGTCCTGGCCGTCCACGTCCACGCGAAACGGCAAGGTGTTGATGAAGATGCCCAAGGCGCGGTCCGTGTCATGACTGCCTTGCATACGGCCCATCAACACCGTGCCGAACACCACCTGTTGCTTGCCGGCCAATGCTCCCAACACCTGCGCCCAGCCCAGGTGAAACAGGCTTGCCGCGCTTACCCCCAACTGCCGCGCCTGGGTGCGCAAGCGCTGACTCAATAGCGCCGCCAAGGGCAGGCTGAGCTCGCTGATACCCCGCGCATCGCCCTGCACATCCTGCAAGCCAAACGGCAAGGTCGGCTCGCTGATATCGCCAAGCATCTGGCGGAAGAAGCCTTCGTGTTCCTGCTCGCTGATGCCCAGCCGTGCCTGGGCTACATAGTTGCGAAACGGCACCGCCTGGCCCAACGCCGCGCCCTGCCCCAGCAGGCACGCCTGCATTTCATGGCACACCACTTCCAGGGCGCTATGGTCCAGGGCCATGTGGTGGAACAGCAAAGTGGCGACGATACGCCCATTGGCCGGGTCATCGGCACGCACCAAGCGCAGCAACGGCGCCTGGGTCACGTCGAGGCGATAGTGGCGCGCATCGAACAGGGCGTGCAGTTGGGCGGCGATCTCGCCATCCGCCGGGTCGAGTTGCAAGGCCTGCACCGGCAGGCGCGCCGTGCGCCACACCACTTGCGACGGCTGTTGCAGGCCATCCCAGACCACGCCGGTGCGCAGGATGTCATGGCGGTCCATCACCGCTTGCAGCGCCTGGGCGAACGCCTCGAAGCGCGCCAGGCTGTCGAACGCGAACTGAGATTGCATGACGTACGGGTCGCCCTGCTCAGCGCTGACATGGTGGAACAGGATGCCTTCCTGCAACGGTGCCAGCGGGTAGATGTCCTGGATATTCGCCACGCCGCCGTCGACGGTGGCGACGATGCGGTCGATCTCGTCCTGGCTGAGGCTGGACAACGTCAGCATGTCCGGTGTGATGTGCTGGGCGCCGGCCGGGATGCCATTGGCCGGTACGTCGACTTCACCGGCCTTGGTGGCGGAATACTCGCCGGCCTTAATCAGCTCGATCAGCGCCGGTTTGTGCTCGCGCAAGGCGGCAAGGATCGCCGGGTCACTCAACGCTTGCTTGTTGCCTTGCACCGACAACTGCTCGCCCTTGAGCGCCAGTTGAATGTCCTTGGTTTTCAGGGTTGCCAGCAGCTCTAAGAGGCTCACAGGACGATCTCCATTCGTTCGGTCATTGCGGCGTAGCCGGCCAGGGTCGGCTGTTCGAACAGCGCCCGGACGTCAGCTTCCATGCCTTCCTGGCGCAAGCGCCCGATCAAGCTCACGGCAAGCAGCGAGTGCCCGCCCAGTTCAAAGAAATTATCCTGGCGCCCGACCCGCTCCACGTTGAGCAACTCGGCCCACAGCAGCGCCAGCAGGATTTCGGTGTCGCCTTCCGGCGCTTCGTACTCACGCACGTTCAAGGCGTGCAGGCCGGGCGCTGGCAAAGCCTTGCGGTCGAGTTTGCCGTTGGGGCTCAAGGGCAGCGCGTCGAGGTGCACGAACAGCGCGGGCACCATAAAGTCCGGCAGGTGTTGCAGCAGGTGAGCGCGCAGTGCCTCGATCTCGGTTGGCGTACCGGTGTAGTAGGCGACGAGGCGATCCTCACGGGCGACCACCGCCGCTTCGCTGACCTGGGAGTGCTCAAGCAGACGCGCCTGGATTTCCCCCAGTTCGATACGCAGGCCACGGATCTTGACCTGGTCGTCATTGCGGCCCAGGTATTCGATAGTGCCGTCGGGCAAGTAGCGGCCAAGGTCGCCGGTGCGGTACATCCGACCCGCGTGGAACGGGTCGTCGAGAAAGCGCTCGGCAGTCAGCTCAGGGCGGTTCAGGTAACCCCGCGCCACTTGCACGCCGCCGATAAACAGCTCGCCGACCACACCCAGCGGCACCGGCTGCAACTGCGCATCCAGCACGTACATGCGCGTATTGGCGATGGGCTTGCCGATGGGGGTGTTGTCCGGCACGTCGGGGCGTGCGCAGTTCCAGGCGGTCACGTCCACCGCCGCTTCAGTCGGGCCGTACAGGTTGTACAGGCCGATCCCCGGCAACTGCGCCTTGAAACGCCGCACCAGGCTGCCCGGCAGCGCTTCGCCGCTGCACATCACCCGCACCAGCCCAGCCGCCTGGCTCACATCGCCATGGGCCAGGAACACATCAAGCATCGACGGCACAAAGTGCAACGTGGTGATGTGCTCCGCCTGGATCACTTCGCACAGGTACGCCGGGTCTTTATGCCCGCCGGGGCGCGCCATCACCAAGCGTGCGCCGGCGAACAGCGGCCAGAAGAATTCCCATACCGACACGTCGAAACTGAACGGGGTTTTCTGCAACACCGCGTCATCGGCGTTGAGGCCATAAGCGTCCTGCATCCACAGCAGCCGGTTGACCACCCCGGCGTGTTCGTTGATCACGCCTTTGGGCTGGCCAGTGGAGCCGGAGGTGTAGATCACGTAGGCCTGATGCCGGGCGGTCAGGCCCGGGACCTCGGGGTTGCTCAGCGGCTGATGCTGCCAGGTGTCCAGGTCCAGATTGAGCAGCGGCACGTCGCCCAGCAAGCCTACGGTGGCGTTCTGGGCCAGCACCACGACCGGCGCGCTGTCGTGCAGCATGTAGGCGATACGCTCCAGCGGGTACGCCGGGTCCAGCGGCACATAACCGCCACCGGCCTTGAGGATGGCGAACAGGCCGACGACCATGTCCAGGCCCCGCTCCAGGCAAATCCCCACCCGGGCATCCGGCTGCACACCCAGCGTGCGCAGATGATGGGCCAGGCGATTGGCACGCTCGTTGAGTTGTTGGTAGGTAAGCTGCTGCTCGCCCGCCTTCACCGCGATGGCGTGCGGCGTGCGCTGAACTTGGGCTTCGAACATCCCGTGCAGGGTCTGGTCGAGGTTGTAGTTCACCTCCGTGGCGTTGAACGTCACCAGCAGTGTGTGTCGCTCCTCGGAACTCAGAATCGGCAGGCGATTGAGCGCCTGGTTCGGTGCCTGCTCCAGGGCCTCGACCAGCCCGGACAGGGCCACTTGCAGGTACCCGCAGACGCGTTGCGCATCGACCTGGGCCAACGCAGTCACGTCGTAGCCATCACCCAGGTCATCCACGTTCAAGGTCAGCGGATAGTTGGTGCGCCCGTCGTTGACCAGGGTCTGCATACCTTCCCAGGCGTGTTGCGCCTCCTGGGAACGGGTGGCGCCGCCGCGATGGCGATAGTTGAGCATTGAGCTGAACAACGGCGCAGGTGCAGCCACCCCACTGCAACGCTGGGCCAGGGCCAGGGAAGCGTGCTCATGACCGAGCAAAGCGGTGAGCCGCGCATGCGTGGCGCGTACGGCGGAGCGTGCGCCCTGACCGTCGATATCCAGGCGCAGCGGCAACGTATTGATGAACACGCCCAGCGCACGGTCGGCCCCTTCACCGCCTTGCAGACGCCCCACCAACACAGTGCCGAACACCACACTCTGGCGCCCGGACGTGGCCGCCAGCACTTGGCCCCAGGCCAGGTGGAACAGGCTCGCGGTGCTCACCCCCAGCAAACGGGCCTGGGCACGCAGGCGGCGGTTGAGGTCGCTGTCCAGGTGCAGGCGGTGCTCTTCGATGGCGTTACCGTCGCCGCGCACGTTTTGCAGGCCGAATGGCAGGGTTGGCTCGTCGACATCGCCGAGCAGGGTGCGGAAGAACGTTTCATGCTCCTGCTCACTCACCCCCAAGCGCGCCTGGGCCACGTAGTTGCGGTACGGCATCGGTGCAGCGGTCGGCGCCGGATGGCCCAGCAGATAACCCTGCATTTCCCGCAGCACCACGTCAAAGGCGGTGTGGTCGAGGGCGATATGGTGATAGAGCAGCACCACAACCACACGCTGGTTGGCCGGATCGTCGGCGTAGGCCAGGCGAATCAACGGCGCTTGGCTGATGTCCAGGCGGTAGCGGCGTGCATCAAAACGTTGATGCAGGCCGGCCAGTACATCGCCTTCAAGCTGCAGCTGTTCAAGGGGCAACCGGGCCTTGCGCCACACCACTTGCAGCGGTTGCACCAGCCCTTCCCACACCACGCCGGTACGCAGGATGTCGTGGCGGTCGATCACCTGTTGCAGCGCCTGGGCGAAGGCGTGCAGGCGCTCGACACTGTCGAACGCCAGGTGCGATTGCAGCAGATACGGGTCGCCCTGCTCGGCGGTGAGGTAGTGGTAGAGAATGCCTTCCTGCAACGGCGCCAACGGGTAGATGTCCTGCACATTGGCTGCGCCACCGGGCACCTGGGCCACCACTTGATCAAGGGTGGATTGGTCGAGTTCCACCAGCGACAACAGGTCCGGGGTCAGGCGCTGGCAGTCGATCGGGATGCGGTTGGCGGGCACCTGCACTTCGCGCCCACTGCCCACCGCTGCCGCCAGCGCGGCCAGGGTCGGCTGGCTGAATAACACGCGCACATCGGCGCTGAGGCCGACCTGGCGCATGCGTTCGATCAGGCTGACCGCCAGCAACGAATGGCCGCCCAGCTCAAAGAAATGATCGTGGCGACCCACCTGCTCAACCTGCAACACCTCAGCCCAGATCACGGCCAGGGTGGTTTCCACTTCACCCTGAGGCGCTTCGTAGTCACGGGTCAGCAACGCGGCCTGATCCGGTGCCGGCAAGGCACCGCGGTCGAGTTTGCCGTTAGCCGTCAGGGGCAGCGCGTCGAGTTTGACGTAGGCCACCGGCACCAAAGCCTCCGGTAACTGCGCCTGCAGTTGCTCGCGCAGGCTTTCAATCAGCAGCGGCTGTTGCTCGGTGAACCAGGCTATCAAGCGGCCTTCGCGCACCAGCACCACCGCGTCGCCGACGCCTTGCAGTGCCGCCAGGCGGCTTTCGATTTCGCCCAGTTCAACGCGCACGCCACGGATTTTTACCTGGTCATCGTTGCGTCCCAGGTACTCGATATTGCCATCGGGCAACCAGCGCACCAGGTCGCCGGTGCGGTACATGCGCCCGTCATTGAACGGGTCTTGCAGAAAGCGTTCAGCGCTCAAGTCCGGGCGATTGAGGTAACCCCGCGCCACGCCGCTGCCGCCCACATAGAGTTCACCGGCCACCCCCACCGGCACCGGACGCAACTGCGCGTCCAGCACGTAGACGCTGGCATTTGCGATAGGTCGGCCGATATGCAGCGCCTGCCCGGCACGCACGCGGCCCGAGGTGGCGACCACGGTGGCTTCGGTGGGGCCGTAGTTGTTGATCACCGCAAAGCGTCGCTCCTGGCTGAACTGGCGCAGGCGGTCGCCGCCGATCAGCAGGATGCGCAAGGTGGGGTGCTGCAAGTCCTTGCTGAACGCGTATTCGGCCACCGGCGTGGGCAGGAAGCTCACGTCCAAGGGCTGCGCCAGCCACCAGGCGAGCAGTTCGTCGATGTTTTCGTTGCCCACATCCTCCGGCGGCAGGTGCAGGGTGGCGCCCACGCACAGCGCTGGCCATACCTCCCAGGCCATCGCATCAAAGCCAAAGCCGGCCACGCTGCTGGTGTGGCTGACGGCGTGCAGGCCAAAGGCTTCACAGTGCCAATGCACCAGGTTTTCCACGGTGCGGTGTTCCACCATCACGCCCTTGGGCTGGCCGGTGGAGCCCGAGGTGTAGATCACATAGGCCAGGTGGGCCGGTGTCAGGGCGGCGAGTTGCGGATTGCTGACGGGGTGGTGCCAGGTTGCGTGCACGTCGATGCTGGTGACCGCGCCCAGCAAGTCGCGGGTGCTCGCTTCGGCCAGCACCGCTACCGGTGCGCTGTCCTGCAATAAGTAAGCAATGCGCTCGGCGGGATACGCCGGGTCAATCGGCACATAACCGGCGCCGGCCTTGAGAATCCCCAGCAACCCCACCAGCATCTGCGGCCCTCGACGGCAGCACAGGGCGACGCGGTCGTCCGGCTGCACACCCTGTGCGATCAGGTGATGGGCCAACTGGTTGGCACGGTGGTTGAGCTGCTGATACGTCAGCGACTCGCCGTCCTGCACCACGGCTATGGCATGAGGTTGACGGTCGGCCTGGATTTCAAAGGCACCCTGCACGGTGTGGCCGCTCGGGAAATCCTCAGCCGTGGCGTTGAACTCGCGCAGCAGGGTTTCGCGTTCGCTGGCGGGGAGAATAGGCAACTGATTGAGCGGGGTTTGCGCGGTGTTTTCCAGGCTATCGACCAAGTGTTCAACGGCATTGGCCATGTACTCGCACAGGCGCTGGGCGCCGATGCGGGGCAAGGCCAGCACGGTCAGGCAGAAGCCTTCGCCCAGATCGTCGACGCTCAGGGTCAGCGGGTAGTTGCTGCGCTCTTCACCGCCCAGCAACTGCACGCCTTCCCAAATACCTTGGCCGTCGCGGGCCATGGCGCCGGGATGGCTGTGACGGTAGTTGAGCAACGCGCTGAACAGCGGCGTAGAGGCCGCCACCCCACTGCAACGCTGGGCCAGCGCAAGGGACGCGTGTTCATGGCCGAGCAAGGCGCTCAACCGTGCATGGGTGGCCTTGACGGCGGCGACCGCGCTGACTGCGGTGTCCACCCGCAGCGGCAAGGTGTTGATGAACATCCCCAAGGCCCGATCCGCACCGTCGCCGGCCTGCATACGGCCCATCAATACGGTGCCGAACACCACGTCGTCACGCCCACAGACCAGTCCCAGCACCTGGGCCCAAGCCAAGTGCATCAGGCTTGCCGCGCTCACGCCCAGGCGCCGCGCCTGTTCACGTACGCGTTGGGCCAGCGCCATGGTCAGGGCCTGTTCGGCCTCTTCGATATCACGGCCGTCGCCCTGCACGTCCTGCACGCCGAAGGGCAAGATGGGCTCATTGATGTCGGCAAGCATTTCGCGGAAGAACCGCTCATGCTCGTCGACGCTCACACCCAGGCGCGCCTGAGCCACGTAGTTGCGAAATGGCGCGGCCGCCGGCAAGTCCTGGCCGTGGTTGAACAAAAACGCACCCATCTCCTGACCGACCACGTCCATGGCGGTGTGGTCCAGCGCCAAGTGGTGGAACAGCAGGATAGCTGCCACATGCCCGTTCACTGGATCCTGGGCGTAAACCATGCGCAACAGCGGCGCCTGGGTGATATCCAGGCGGTAATGCCGCGCATCGAAACGGGCGTGCAGCTGTTCGAGGATGTCGCCCTCGGCGGGATCAAGGTTCACCTCCTGCACCACCAGCTGCGCCTCACGCCAGACCACCTGCACCGGGCTGTCCAGGCCTTCCCAGACCACGCCGGTACGCAGGATGTCGTGACGGGCGGCGACCTGTTGCAGCGCGCCCATAAAACCGTGCAACCGCTCAAGGCTGTCGAAGGCCATGCGTGATTGCAGCAGATACGGGTCGCCCTGCTCGGCGCTGATGTGGTGGTACAGGATGCCTTCCTGCAAGGGCGCCAGCGGGTAGATGTCCTGCACGTTTGCCGCGCCGCCGGGGACGTTGGCGATGATGCGGTCGATGGCGCTTTGGTCGAGTTGCACCAGGGTCAGCATCGCTGGCGTGATGTGGGTGCAGCCCGAGGGAATGCCATTGGCCGGCACCACAACCTCCCGACCACTGCCCACCGCCGCCGCCAGCGCCGCCAGGCTCGGCTGGTTGAACAGCACCCGCACATCCGCGCTCAGGCCCGCCTGACGCATGCGTTCGATCAGGCTGACCGCCAGCAGCGAGTGCCCGCCCAGCTCAAAGAAATGGTCATGCCGGCCCACACGGTCGAGCTTGAGCAGGTCCTGCCAGATCTGCGCCAGCAGGCTTTCCACCTCGCCTTCCGGCGCTTCATAACCACGGCTGAGCAGCGCGCCTGCATCCGGCACCGGTAGGCCTTTGCGGTCCAGCTTGCCGTTGGCGGTGAGCGGCATCAGCGCCAGCCAGACATAGGCCGACGGCACCATGTAATCCGGCAACTGGCCTTGCAGGTGGGCGCGCAGCGCTTCGATTGGCAGCGGCGCGGCGGCGGTGTAGTACGCCACCAGACGCTTGTCGCCGGGTTCGTCTTCGCGCACCAGCACCACTGCGTCGTTCACGCCAGCGAAGGCTCCCAGGCAGGCTTCGATTTCACCCGGCTCGATGCGGAACCCGCGAATCTTCACTTGCAGGTCATTGCGTCCCTGGTACAGCAAGGTGCCGTCGGCCTGCCAGCACGCCAGATCGCCCGTGCGGTACAGAACGCCCTCGCCAAACGGGTTCGGGATAAATTTTTCGGCGGTCAGTTGCGGCTGGTTCAAGTACCCCTTGGCCACGCCCGCGCCACCGATATACAGCTCGCCGACCGCGCCCAATGGCAACAGTTGCTGGCGCACATCCAGCACATAGGCCTGGGCATTCGCCATCGGCCGGCCAATCGGAATACTGCCCTCGCCCAAGTGGGTGATTTCATGGGTGGTGGAGAACGTAGTGGCCTCCGTCGGCCCGTAGCCATTGAGCAAGTGCCGGGGCTTGCCGTGCTTGAGCACGCGGCCTATCACGTGCGGGTCGAGCACATCGCCCCCGACGATCAGATAACGCAACTGCGGGAACACCGGCAGCAGCGCATCGGCGTACTGGTGGAACAACCCGGCGGTCATCCACAACACGCTGACGGATTGCTCCTGCAACAGCGCGGCAAACGCGGCCTGGGACAACAGCACTGCCTGTTCGACCACCACCACGCAGCCGCCATTGAGCAACGGCGCCCACACGTCGAGGGTGCTGGCGTCGAACGCCGGGTTGGAAGCGAAGGCCACGCGGTCCTGAGGGTTGAACTCGGCGTAGCCGTTATTGAGCACAAGGCGCGAGATCGCGCGGTGTGGTACCTGCACGCCCTTGGGCGCACCCGTGGAACCGGAGGTGTAGAGGATGTACGCCACGCTGTGGGAGGAAAGTACCAAGTCGAGGTTGCGCGGGGACAGCGCGTCCAGATTCAGCCCGGCCAGGGAGTTGAGCACCCGCTGCGCGCCACTGTCCTGCACGATAAACGCCTGGCGTTCCAGCGGCGCATTCACGTCCAGGGGCACGTACACGGCGCCACACTTGAGGATCGCCAGTTGGCAGATCAGCAGATCGAGGGAGCGCGGCAACGCAATCGCCACGCTTTCCCCCGGTTGCACGCCCTGGTTGATCAGGTGATGGGCCAGACGATTGGCGCGGCGATTGAGATCGCGATAGCTCAAGGATAACTGGCCTTGCACCGCCGCCACGGCTTCGGGACGCGCCAGGGCCTGGGCTTCGAACAGTTGGTGCACGGTCAGTTGCGATGGGTAATCGCGGGCAGTGGCGTTGAATTCCACCAACAGTTGGTTGCGCTCGGCAGGCGGCACAATCGATACGCCTTGCACTGGCGTGGTCGGCGCTTGTTGCAACGCGGTCACCAGATGGCGCAAGGCCGTGAGCATGTAGTCGCCGACACGCTGCACGTCCAGCGTGGCTACGCCTTGCACGGTCAGCGCGAAGCCTGTGCCCAGGTCATCGACGTTGAGCACCAGCGGGTAGTTGCTGCGCTCCTCGGAGCTCAGGATCTGGATGCCGGACGCCGCAAACGGGCTGTCTCCCGGCGCTTCATCCGGCGCGCTGTGGCGGTAGTTGAGCAGCGTGCTGAACAACGGCAATGAGCCCGGCACCCCGCTGCAACGCTGGGCCAGGGACAGCGACGCGTGCTCATGCCCGAGCAACTGCGCCAGGCGCGCGTGGGTGGCGCGCACGGCGGCTTGTACGCCGACTGCGCCGACGCTGACCCGCAGCGGCAAGGTGTTGATAAACATCCCCAGGGCGCGGTCGGCACCCTCGCCGCCCTGCATACGGCCCAACAGCACGGTGCCGAACACCACGTCCTGCTGACCGGAGACTTGCCCCAGCACATGCGCCCAGGCCAGGTGCACCAGACTCGCCGTGCTCACGCCCAATTGCCGCGCCTGTTCGCGCAGGCCCAGGCTCAGGGCCGGGTCCAACGGCAGGTGCGCCTCGACAATGCCGCTGCCGTCGCCGTGTACATCCTGCAAACCGAAGGCCAGAGTCGGCTCGTCGATATCACCCAGCATCTCGCTGAAGAACGCTTCATGCTGGGCCTGGCTCACCCCCAGCCGCGCCTGGGCCACGTAGGTGCGGTACTGCACCGCGTCAGGCAGTTGCGCGCTGCGCCCGGACAGGCTGGCGCTCATCTCCTGCACCAGCACGTGCAGGGCGGTGTGGTCGAGCAGGATATGGTGCAGCAGCAGGATGCCGACGAAGCCGCCCGGCGCTTCGGCGTAGGCCAGGCGCATCAACGAGGCGCGGGACAGATCGAGGCGGTAGTGGCGTGGGTCGAAACGCTGTTGCAGGTGGGCCAGGGCATCCACGCCTGGGGTTTCGACCCGCTCTACGGCCAACGGCGCCTGGCGGCAGACCACTTGCACCGGTTCGTCCAGGCCTTCCCAGAGGATCGCGGTGCGCAGGATGTCATTGCGTTCGATCACGCTGTGCAGCGCCTGGATAAACGCGTCCAACGCCGCTTGATCGTTGAAACCCAACTGCACCTGCAACACGTAGGGATCTCCGTCGGTGGTTGCCAGGTGGTGATACAGGATGCCGGCCTGCAACGGCGCGAGGCCGTAGATGTCCTGCACATTGCCGATGCCGCCGGGCACCTGTTGCAGGATGTGGTCGATGGCGGCCTGTTCGAGTTCGATCAGCGGCAGCATGTCCGGGGTGATGACGGGGCTGTCTGCGTGGATCTGGTTGACCGGCACCCGCACTTCCCGTTGCCCGCCCACCGCCGCGGCGAGTGCGGCCAGAGTGGGTTGGCCGAACAACACGCGCACATCGGCGCTGAGGTCGACCTGGCGCATACGCTCAATCAGCTTGACTGCCAGCAGGGAATGACCGCCCAGTTCGAAGAAGTTGTCGTCGCGCCCAATGCGTTCAAGTTTGAGCAGGTCTTGCCAGAGGGTCGCGATGGCTACTTCAACGGGGCCGCGTGGAGCCTCGTAATCACGTCGGGCCAACGCGTCGGCATCCGGCGCGGGCAAGGCCTTGCGGTCGAGTTTGCCGTTGGGGGTCAGCGGGAAGGTGTCCAGCAACACGAAGGCGCTGGGCACCATATGGTCAGCCAGGCTCAGCCGCAAATGATCACGCAGCATCGCGACGTTGATGTCGCCTTCGGCGATCACATAGGCCACCAGGCGCTGGTCACCGGGCGTGTCTTCACGGGCGATGACTACGGCGTCGCGCACACCTTGAGCGGTGGCGAGGCGCGATTGGATTTCGCCCAACTCGATACGGAAACCACGGATTTTTACCTGGTCGTCGTTACGTCCCAGGTATTCCACGCTGCCATCGGCCAACAGGCGGCCGAGGTCGCCGGTTTTGTAGAGGCGCTGGCCGGTGGTTGGGTTCGTCAGGAAGCGCTCGGCGGTTAATTCGGCGCGGTTCAGATACCCCCGCGCCACACCGGCACCACCGACGTACAACTCGCCGACCACGCCCAATGGCAGCGGCTCGCGCTGTGCGTCCAGCACATACAGTTGCAGGTCGGGAATGCGCACGCCAATCGGACTCACGCCCACCAACTGCGCATCCGCCGCGTGCAGCGCTCGATAAGTCACGTGCACCGTGGTTTCGGTGATGCCGTACATGTTCACCAGTTGGGTGCCGGCATTGATCGCCCGGGCGTACCACGGCTTGAGCATGCCCGGCTCCAGGGCTTCGCCGCCGAAAATCACTTGGCGCAGCGAGTGGGCCTGGGGGCTGTTGCCCTGGGCCGCAATCAACTGGCGGAAGGCGCTTGGCGTTTGGTTGAGGATGCTCACGCCCGCTTCGCACAACAGCGTGTAGCACTCGTCCGGCGAGCGGCTGACCAATTGCGGCACGATCAGCAACTGGCCGCCGTGCATCAACGCGCCCCAGATTTCCCACACGGAGAAGTCGAACGCAAAGGAATGAAACAGTGCCCACACATCGGTGTGGTCGAAGCCGAACCACTGCTCAGTGGCGCTGAACAGTCGCGCCACCTGGCGGTGTTCGATCATCACGCCCTTGGGCTGGCCGGTGGAGCCGGAGGTGTAGATCACATAGGCCAGGTGCTGCGGGCTGACCGCAACGTGCGGGTTGATCAGGGATTCACCGCGCAGGCCATTGAGGTCGATCTGCGCCAGTTCGCCCACCAAGTGACGGGTGTTGGCCTGCACCAGCACCGCCAGCGGTTGGCTGTCGTGCAGGGTGTAGGCGATGCGTTCCAGCGGATACGCCGGGTCGATCGGCACATACCCCGCGCCGGCCTTGAGGATGCCCAGCAGCCCGATGATCATTTCCGGGCCGCGCTCCACGCAGATCGCCACGCGGTCATCGGGGCGCACGCCCTGGGCCAGCAGGCGATGGGCAACCTGGTTGGCGCGTTCGTTGAGTTGACGATAGCTGAGGCGTTGCTGCTCGAAACGCAGCGCGATGGCGTCGGGGTGGGCCGCGGCGTGGGCTTCGACGTGCTGGTGGATCAGGGCGGTGTCGGCGTAAGCGCGGGGGGTGTGATTGAGATGGTGCAGCAGGTGATGACGCTCGGTCTCAGGCAGGATGTTCAGGCCGCTCAGCGGCATCTCCGGTCGCTGTTCAAGGGCGTCGGCCAGGCTGTGGAGCGCTGTGTGCAGGTAGCTCGCCACACGGGTTGCGCCAATGGAGGCGTCCACCATCACCGTCAGCGCGAAGCCTTCGCCCAGGTCATCCACATTCACCGTCAGCGGATAGTTAGTGCGCTCCTCGGCACCCAGCACCTGGATGCCCTCGGCCACCTCGATCACCTCGGCCATATCCGTCGCGGCACTGTGGCGATAGTTGAGCATCGCACTGAACAGCGGCGTCGGCGCGGCGACCCCGCTGCAACGCTGGGCCAGCGCGAGGGATGCATGCTCGTGATTGAGCAATGTGGTGAGCCGCTCATGGGTGGCCTTGACCCCGGCGCGCACGCTCTGCTCGCCCACATCCACCCGCAACGGCAGGGTATTGATAAACATCCCCAACGCCCGCTCACCGCCCTCGCCCGCCCCCATGCGGCCGAGCATCACGGTACCGAACACCACGGCTTCACGGCCCGAGACCACGCCCAATACCCGGGCCAGCGCCACGTGCATCATGCTTGCCACGCTGACGCCCAAGGGCCGCGCGAGGCTGCGCAGGCGGCGGCTCAGATCAGCGTCGACAGGCATGCGCGCCTCGTCGATCCCCTGGCCATCGCCCTGCACATCCTGCAAGCCAAACGGCAGGGTCGGCTCATCAATGTCCCCCAGCATCTCGCGGAAAAACCCTTCATGGGCCTGCTCGCTGACGCCATGGCGCACCTGGGCGATATAGCTGCGAAACGCCACCGGCTCAGCGGCCTGGGCTTGCTGGCCGGCCAGGTACAACTGGATCTCGTGGCGCACCACATCCAGCGCGGTGTGGTCGAGAATGGTGTGGTGGAACAGCAACATCGCGGCTACCCGCTGATTGCCTGGGTCGTCGGCAAACACCAGGCGCAGCAGCGGCGCCTGACCCAAGTCCATCCGGTAAGTCCGGGCGTCGTAGCGGGCGATCAGTTGAGCCAGGGCATCGCCACCGCTGAAATGCGCTTCCTCACACGCCAGCGTCGCCTTGCGCCACACCACTTGCAGCGGCTCGTCCAAGCGCTCCCAGACCATGGACGTGCGCAAAATATCGTGACGGTCGATCACCCATTGCAGCGCCTCGGCAAAAGCGTGCAGGCGCGCGCGGCTGTCGAACACAAACTGCGCATGCAGCACGTAAGGATCGCCTTGCCCGGCCGAGAGGTGGTGATACAGCATGCCCTCCTGCAACGGCGCCAATGGGTAGATATCCTGCACATTCGCCACACCACCGGGGATGGCCGCGACGATACGGTCGATGGCCGTCTGATCAAGGCTCACCAACGGCAACATCTCAGGCGTGATGCGGTAAGCCGGGCTCAGCCAATCACCGCCATGCTCAGCCACCAGCGCCAGCAGTCGGGGCTTGTGAGCGATCAACTGATCCCACAGCCGGTCATCCAACGCCTCATCGTCACCGAGGATGATCAGATCGCCCTCTTCCAGTTGCAGACGGATCGCATGAGTGGAAATCGCTGCCAATAATTCGCTGAACTGCATGGGGGTAACCTGCCTGGTAAGTCACGGTGGAGGAGAAAGTCCGTTTTCAGCTGCCGTTTGAATCGGATGCGCTGTGCGCCCAACGTTAAAAAGCGGGCGCAGCCGGGGGCCTGGAGAGGCTTCCGGTAGGGGTAGGAAATTAAGGGATTTGGGG
>NZ_JFYX01000009.1:0-110349 GCF_000632245.1 Pseudomonas sp. RIT357 | reverse complement strand
GGTTGGGAACATATCCGTTGCTGCGGTAACGGCGGCCTAGGGCTCCGCCCTTACAGTGGGTCAGTCACTGTTGCATTGACTGACCCACTGCTATCACCAGTAAGCGCGTCAGAACTTGCCATCCACGCCGATGCGGAAGGTGTCGTTTCGTTCGTCGCTACCCAGGGCGGTCTTGTAGGAGACGCCCATTTGCCACGATCGGCCCAAGTTGAAGTCCAGCCCGAGGTCCAGATTGGCGAAGTTGCCGCGCCAGATTTTCAATAGGCTGCGGTATAAATCGCCAACGCGTCCTCCTCAAGCACGGGCCGTGGATTGTTCACCAGCAGTCGCTGTTGTTGCATCGCACTGCGGGCCAGCTCCGGCAGGCTTTCCAAAGTGACTCCGGCGTCTCTCAAGCGCAAAGGCAGCCCGACCGCTTCATGAATCCTGCGCAATTCTTCAATCAGTTGTGCGGCGCCATCTCCTGGCAGCAGACGCTCACCCAGCACGCACGGCGCCAGTTCGGCGTAGAGCGCATGGGCGTGGGACAGATTGAAGGTCAGTACCGGGTTGAGAACCAGTGCGTTGGACAGCCCGTGGGGCAGGTGGAATGTGATGCCCAGCGGGTAAGCCAATGCATGCACCGCCGCGACCGGCGCGTTGGCGAAAGCCTGGCCGGCCAGGCAAGCGCCCAGCAGCATGGCCTGGCGCGCTTCAAGGTCCTGCGGCGCGCGCACGGCTTGCTCAAGGTTAGCGCTGAGCAGGCGCAGGGCTTCACGGGCCAGCAGGTCGGAGATCGGGTTTTTACGCAACTTGCTGGTGTAGGCCTCAATGGCGTGCACCATCGCGTCGATGCCGGTGGCAGCGGTGACCGGGCCGGGCAGGCCGACGGTCAGTTGTGCGTCAAGGATCGCCAGGTCCGGCAGCAGTTGCTGGGACACCACGCCGGATTTACCAGTGGCGGTAGTGACGATGGAAATCGGCGTGACTTCAGAACCGGTCCCGGCCGTGGTCGGCACTTGGATCAACGGCAGACGCGCGCCGTTGGCCTGATTGACGCCGTAGATGTCGCTCAAGCCCTGGCGTTGCTCGGGGTGTGCCAAGTAGGCGACCAGCTTGGCGGTGTCCATGGAGCTGCCGCCGCCGAAGCCGACGATCAGGTCGGCACCGATTGCACGTGCTTGTTCAGTGGCCGCCAGCACCAGCTCTTCGGCCGGGTCGGCGAGGACGTCGCTGTACACCTGCAGGTTGATCCCCGCAGCGGTGAAACCGGGCAAGACCGGATCCAGCAGGTTGTGGCGCAGGATGCCTGCGTCGGTGACCAGTAATACGTTGCGTGCACCACGGGCGGCGCATTGTTCGGCCAATTGGGCGGCGGCGCCGCTGGCGCAGATCAGGTGCGCGGTGGTGCTGAAATTGAATGCTTGCATGAATAACCTCTGCTTATTCTGATTGAGGGGGCAGGCCGGCATCGATGATCGTCTGGGCCACCGCTTCCATGCTGGTGCGGCTGGCCATGGCATCGCGTTGCAGGCGCCGGTGAGCGTCGTTTTCGCCGATGCGATGGCGGGCCATGAGCAGGGCCTTGGCCATGGAGATCTTCGACACCGCCGGTTGACGGGTCTGTAATTTGCGCAGTTGCGCCAGCATGTCGATGCGCGCACGCCAGGCAGCGCGGGCCATCAGTAATTGGGTTAACAAGCCGAAGGGTCGCAGTGGGCGCTCGATCACGGCTGCCGGCTGGGTTTCCAGCACCAGTTGCAACATCGACGGGTTTTCATAGCCCACCACGGCAATGATCGGCGGGGCCTGTTCGCTCAAGCCTTCCAACAGCGCCTGGGTATTCAGGCGCTGGCTGAGTTCCACGGCGAGCAGGACCACATCGGTGTGCTCCGGCAAATGCGCAGGCACCGGCCAGCATTGCTCAACGATGCAACCGATGCGCTGCAACTGGTCCAGCACCACGCGGGCCTCGGCATCTACCGGGTGAATCACCAGCACGCGCAGGCCCTTGAGTTCGCGCAACAGCGAAGGTGCCTGGGTCATCTCGCACTCCCACTGTTCATGGCTGCACATCCAGCTGGTAATCGACCATGTAAGGGCTGGGTTTCACCGGCTGCTCGCTCTGCACCACCAGCTCGAAACGGCGTTGGTGGTCGAGACGCGCAATGCGAGGCCACAGCCAAGTGTGCTGGGTGTCCGGGTCGATCTGCACGCGGCCCTGGGGCGCGTCGAACTGCGCACCGGCCAAGGCCTTGCGCAGCGCTTCGATGGACGAACCCTCGGCACGCCGCGCTGCCTCGGCGAACAGATGCACCTGGAAATAGGCCGCCTCACCGCCCGCCGTCAGCGGCGCCGTGTCACCGAAGCGCGCTCGGTAACGTGCGACGAACGCCTGGCTGGCAGGCGTCGCCAGGGTGGAGAACCACGGCGCCGCCGACACATGCCCTTCGGCCTCTTCATCGCTCATGTGCAACACGTCGACCTCGTTGGTCGCGAGGCTGACGATGGGCATGCGCGCCGGGTCGAAACCGGCCTGTCGGTACGCGCGGTGCAGGGCCGGAATATCGCTGCCGACGATGGTCGAGTAAATCGCATCCGGTGCCGTGGCCCGCGCCCGTTGCATCACCCGTTCGAAGTCCTCGGCGGTGGCGTGGAACGGCAAGTAGATCTCGTCCACCACTTCGCCACCGGCCTGTTCGAACAGTTCGCGCATGATGCGGTTGGACTCGAACGGGTACACGTAGGAGCCACCGACAAACAGCACGCGGTTGCCGAAATGCGCCAGTACGTACTGCGCCAGTTGGACTGAGTTCTGGTTCGGTGCGGAACCGGTGTAGTAACACCAGGGCGAGTATTCAAACCCTTCGTAGAGGGTCGGGTAGAACAGCAGTCGGCGGCGGCTCTCGACCACCGGCAACACCACTTTGCGGGTGCTCGACATGTGGGTGCCGAACAACACCTGCACCTGGTGCTCGTCACACAGGCGCAGGGCGCTGTCGCGGTAGTCCGACGGTTCCGCGCCGGGATGGCCGTCCACTGGCACCAGTGGCCGTCCGTGGATGCCGCCGGCGTCGTTGACCTCGGCGATCGCCAGGTGGGTGGCATTGGCCTGGGTGGTTTCCGAGGCAGCGGTAAGGCTGCTCTCGGAAAACAGCAGGCCGACTTTGTAGTCAGAGGCGCTCATGAAATCAGGCTTTCCCAGTCGATATGTTGTTCAAAGGCGTGCGCGACCTGGTACAGCGTGGCTTCGTCGTAGTCCCGCGCCACCAGCATCATGCCCACTGGCAGGCCACTGGCAAGCCCACACGGGAGTGACAGGGCAGGGTGGCCGGTGACGTCGAAGGGCGCGGTGTTCGCGTTCATTTCCAGGGCCCGTTGCACCCACTCGCTGGGTGAGGCGTCTGCTGCCGGCAATATTGGCGCCTTGAGCGGTACGGTGGGCATCAGCAGCACATCGAAGTCCTGCAATTGCTGGTCGTAGGCCGCACGTAATTGCCGTGCAGCATTCTGAGCCTTGGCGTAGTACTGGCCGCAAAAACGCGTGTACGCGTATTCACCGGCCAGCAGGCAGGTTTTCAGGTCGTGCGGGAATTGCCCAGCCTGGGTCTGCCAGTCTCGCTGTGCGTTCATCAGGCTCTCTACGTACAGGCCTTTCCAGTTCGAGCCGTAATTGTAGCCGCGCAGCAATTGGGTGGTGCCTTCCACCGCGATGGGTGTCCAGATGGCGTGGCCCAGGGCGTGCAGCGGTATCGAGATGTCCTCCACCCGTGCCCCTAGGTCTACGAACAACGCAGCGGCACGGCGTACCGCCGCGTCCACATCGGCCTCGGAGTTGGCATGCCCGAACCCCTCGCGCACCACACCGATCCGCAGGCCCTTGCAGCCTTTGCCGAGGGCCTGGGTATAAGCTTCGGTCGGCACCACGCGGTCCTGCCTGGGGTCGAGGCCATCGGCGCCAGCCAGCACTTCCAAGAGCAGCGCGTTGTCGGCGAGGTTGGCACTCATGATGCCGGCGTGGTCCAGAGTCATCTCGATGGGCATGATCCCGGTGTAGGGGATCAACCCATGGGTCGGCTTCATGCCGTAGATACCGGAGTAGGCCGCCGGAATGCGGACCGAACCGCCCTGGTCAGTGCCGATGCCCAGGTCCACTTCGCCAGCCGCGATCAGCGCCGCGCAGCCCGACGACGAACCGCCGGTGGAATGCCCCGGATTACGCGGGTTGTGCACTGCGCCGGTGGCGTTGGTATGGCTGCTGCCCGACACACAAAAGAACTCGCAATGGGCCTTGCCCAGAATCTGTCCGGCAGCGTCCAACACACGTGTCGCGACAGTGGCGTCAATGTCCGGCACGTAGCCCTGCAGGGTCGATGCACCGTTCATCATCGGCACGCCGGCCAGGCAGATATTGTCCTTGAGTGCCACGCGCTTGCCGGCCAACTTGCCCGTTGGCGCCCCCTGAATCTCGGTGCGTACGTACCAGGCGTTGTAAGGGTTGTGCTGCGGCACCTGGCCGGGGCCGCGAGGGTAACGGGGGGGCAATGGCGGGTTGGCGATGCCATCCAGGCGGTCGTAGTCCTGCCACACGGCTTCGAGAATGTTCGCGTATTCGTGCAGCAGCGGCTCGGCCATTTGCAGGCCAAGGCTGTGGCCGACTTCGGTGAGGTCGGCCAGGGTAGGGCGTTGAATAGACATGGCAGGTTCCTTATGCATGAAAGCCCATGAAGCGCTCAGCGATGGCTTCGGCGCTGGTGTGAGCCGGGTCGACCTCGTCCACCAGTTGGCCGTTCTCGATGATCAGAATGCGGTCGGACAGGGCACTGAGAAATTCGATGTCCTGTTCCACCAGGATCACCGCTAGGTTCTGTTCCACACGCAGGCGCTGCAGGGTTTCAATGATTTCGTCGCAGATCGATGGCTGGATGCCCTCGGTGGGCTCGTCCAGCAGGATGATTTTCGGGTTGCCGCACAGGCAGCGGGCCAGGGCCAGCAGTTGTTGCTCTCCGCCGGACAGCGCGCCACCGGGCTGGTCGAGCAGGCGGTGCAGGCGCGGGAAGTACGCGAGGATGCGTTCGATGGTGGCGTCGGCTGCGGCGAAGTCCTTCACGCAGCCCATGCGCAGGTTTTCCCGCACGCTCAGGTACGGGAATATCTGCCGGCCCTGGGGCACATAGCCGATGCCGGCGCGGGCGCGTTGGTGGGCGGCGGCTTTGCTTAAGTCTTCGTCGGCAAAGTGCAGGCTGCCGGCCATGGCGGGGATTTCGCCCATTAAGGCGCGCAACAGGGTGGTCTTGCCCATGCCATTGCGACCCAGTACACCGACGCAGGTGTTGGCGGCACAGCTCAAGCGGATGTCACGCAACACGGGAATACGCCCATAACCGGCGGATAGACCGATGACTTCAAGCATGTTTGATCTCCTGCTTGCCCAAGTACGCTTCGCGCACGGCCGGGTCCTGGGTCACTTCGGCAAAGCTGCCTTGGGCGAGGATTGCGCCTTGGTTGAACACGGTGACGGTGCCTGCGATCAGGCGGATGAACTCCATGTCGTGCTCGACCACCACCACGGTGCTGTGGGCGTTGATTTCTTTGATCAGCGCGGCGGTCTTGCGCACTTCCTGGTAGGTCATGCCGGCGGCGGGTTCGTCTAGTAATACCAACTCCGGGCGCGAGGCGAGGATCATGCCCAGCTCCACCCATTGGCGTTGGCCGTGGGCCAGGTCGCCCACCAGGCGTGCGCGCAAGTCGACCAGGCCGATGCGTTCCAGGGTCTGCTCGGCAGTGGCGCGGGTTTCGTTTGGCGCTTGTCGGCGACTGGCGGCCAAGCGCAGGTTTTCCAGCACATCCAGGCCGTCGAAGACGCTGGGGGCCTGGGTTTTGATGCCGATGCCGAGCCGGGCGACATGGTGCGGCGCCAGCCCTGAAATGCGCTGGCCCTTGAAGTGGCATACGCCGCGGGTGGGTTTGAGTTGGCCGCTGAGCATCTTGAAGAAGGTGCTTTTGCCGGCGCCATTGGGGCCGATCAGGCAACGCAGTTCGCCGCTTTTGAGGGTGAAATCCACGGCTTTGACCGCGTGAACGCCGCCGAAGCTGACGCCCAGGCCTTGGGTTTGCAACAGGCTCATAGTGCGCGCTCCTGTGCAGGTGTCGGTTGCGGGCGACGTTGGAAAACACGCGCTACCCAACCGGTCAAGGTCGGCAGCAAGCCACGGGGCAGCAACATGACGAAGACCAGCAGAATCAGGCCGAGCACAAAGCCGCTGTCCACATGCTGCTGTTCACCGAGGCGCGCCATCAGCGCCTGTATGCCGATGCACGCCAGGATCGGCCCGAACAAGGTGCCACGGCCACCGACGATGACCCAGATTATGATCTGTGCCGATTGCGCCAATCCGAACACACCTGGGCTGACAAACGCGCCCCAGTTGGCGAACAGGCAACCCGCGAGCCCGGCGATGCCGCCACCCAGGCTGAACACGATCAACTTGTGCAGGCGCGTGTCATAGCCCAGCAAACCGGCGCGCTGTTCGTTCTCACGAATGGCCACCACCACTTTGCCGAAGCGGCTGGCGAGCAGCCCGCGCAGCCCCAGGTAACAGAGGATCAGCGCGGCGCCGATTACCTGGAACAGGGTTTCCGGTTCGAGCACACGTTCAGGGTTGAACGGCATGTTGAGGGTGGGAATCGCTGGAATGCCGTTGAAACCGCCGAGCAGTGCGCTGCCGATGTGGTATTCGGAGCCCGAGGTGGAGTTCATCACGTTGAACAGAATCAGCGTGACCGCCAGCGTAATCACCCCCAGGTACACGTCGCTGATGCCGCCGTAGAACATGAAGTAACCCATGGCGGCGGCGACCAGGGCGGGCACTGCGATGGCCAGCAGCACCGGCCAGGTGCTGTCGCCGATGTTCAGCACACCGATGGCATAGGCATAGGCACCCAGGCCAAAAAACGCCGCCTGGCCAAAGCACAGGATGCCGCCGAAGCCCCAGATAAACGCCAGGCTCAGGGCCAGCAGGGCCATGACCAAGTAGATGGTCAAGGACAGCAGGGTAAACAGATCCAGCCACTGTGGCAGGACCGCCACCAGCAGCGCAGCCACGACGCAGCCGAGCACCGGTAATAGGGTGCGGGTATCAACAGGCATCAGAACGCCCTCCGAAAGAATCGACCGGTAATGCCCTGGGGCAGTACGCGAATCAGCACAATGGCCGCCAGCAGCAACGCCACTTCACCAAACACCGGAGTGCTGAAGAACGTCACCACCTGGCTGATCACGCCGAAGCCACCGGCTGCGGTGAGGGTGCCGGTGATCACTGCACTGCCGCCGCCGATCACGGTGATGAAAGCCTTGGCGATGTAGCTGGCGCCGAGGGTGGGAATTACCCCGGTAAGCGGCGCCAGCACGGCACCGCCTAAGCCCGCGAGCGCCGCGCCCAGGCCAAAGGTCAGGCTGTAGATCCGTCCCGGATTGGCCCCGAGTGCAGCGGCCATCTTGGCGTTTTGCATGGTGGCGCGGGCGCACAGGCCGAAGTGGGTAAACCGCAGCAGCGCCCACATGCCCAGCAGCACGGCGACCGCCACGGCGATCACAAACAGGCCGTAGCCGCTGGTTTGATAAGCGCCCACGGTGATGCCCGGCAAGGGCGAACTGATGCCCACCGTCGTGTTGCCGAACAGCATGGTGGCGGCGCCGGTCAGTGCCAGGCTCAGGCCCCAAGTGGCGAGCATGGTGTCGATCATGCGGCCATACAGGTGTCGCACCAGCAGGCGTTCCACCAGCATGCCGAACAGGCCCACGCTCAAGGGCGCCAGCACCAGGATCGAAATCCAGATCGGTACGTGCAGGTTGTGGGTGGCGAGCACGGCGACGTAACCGCCGAGCATCATGAATTCACCGTGGGCGAGGTTGATGATTTTCATCATTCCGAACACCACCGCCAGGCCAATGCTCAGCAGCACCAGCGTGGCGATGGCGCCCACGATTTGCAGGGAAAAAATGGCAGCCCAATCCATGTCGGCCTCCTTACAGCGCGATGCTGTATTGTTTGGCGTCGCGCGGGTTCTTCACCAGGTCGCACACGGCGGCGGTGTCGGACGGCGCTTGCTGGGCAAAGCTTTCGACCACCTCCAGGCGGCGGTCGCGGACTTCGGCGATGTGCACGTCGAGCACACAGTGGTGGGTCGCCGGGTCGATACTGACCTTGCCGCTGGGCAGGTCCAGGCTGATGCCTTTTTCCAGGGCCTGGGTCACGGCCATGCGCTCCACCGTACCTGCCTGGCGCACGCCTTCGGCCCACAGCATCATGCCCTGGTAAGCGCCCATGGCCAGTTCGGTGATGTACGGATAGTCCGCGCCGAAGCGCTTATGGAAGCGCTCGACGAACGCCTGGTTCTGCGACGTGGCCAGTTCCTGCACATAGTTCTGGCAGATCAGGATGCCGTTGCATTCTTCCGGCGACAGCACGATGTGCTCGTTACCGCCGGCGAAGGTGGTGGAGGCAATCGGCAGCTTGCCGGTCATGCCTGCGGCTTTCCACTGGCGATAGAACGACATGTGCGCGCCGCCCACCAGCGCCGACCAGACGAAGTCCGGCTTGGCTTCCTGGATCTTCGAGATAGTCGCGCCGAAGTTGGTCACGTCCAGTGGGAAGAACTCGATGCCGACGCTCTGGCCGCCCGCTTGCTCGACGTACTTCTTGACCCAGGCGGTGACGATCTGCCCGTAGTTGTAGTCCGCCGCGACGATGTAGACCTTCTTGCCCCACTTCTTGGTGACATGGGACACCAGCTTCTCCACGGTCTGGCCGGGTGTGACACCGGTGCCGAAGAAGTTGCGGTCACACACGCCGCCTTCGTATTGGTTGTTGTAGAAATACAGGGTCTTGTAGCGGTCCAGCACCGGACGCACCACTTCCCGCGACGCCGACGTGATACCGGCGTGCACCACCGCCGCGCGATCCTTGAGCGCGGCCTGTTGGGCGTATTGCGCGTAAAGCTGCATGTTCGACTGGGTGTCGTACTTGATCAGGTTGAGCGGGCGGCCGAGCAAGCCGCCGGCGCTGTTGAGTTCTTCGACAGCGAAGGTCAGCGCATCGACGATGGGTTTGCCGTAGATGTCGAGGCCGCCGGAGTTGTCATACAGCGAGGCGATATTGATCGCGTCGTCGGCAGCAAACGCCGAGAAACTCTTGAGGCTCAACGTGGACACAGCAGCCGCGGAAATCGCAGATGCACGCAGGAAAGCACGACGATTCATAGCCATTCGGAAGACTCCTGAAACCCGGACTCCCTATCCACTGCAGCCCGAAGCACGCCAGGAAAAGCGCCGGGCATGACGGTTTGCAATGAAGGAAAGAAGGTCTGGGAAGAAATGCAGGCGGGGAAGGAGGGCCTGATTTCACATACCGACGGCGCTGTCGGCTGGATATGTGATTCGCTTCACTTGGAGACACCAGCCGCATCGTTGAGGCTGGGTCGCCCACCCTGAGAGGATGGGGGAAACGAGTGCCGCATGGCGCGGCGATAGCTTAAAAGCAAGCTTCAGGCCATAAACGCTATGTTTATGATTTTAAAGGAAACCAAGGTGTATGGCGACGCTGGCCACGCTCCGAAAAATGTCACCTGGGTAGAAACGACGCACCGTGTGCGTGCGTTTGGAACAGGTGCGCGGTTGCTTTACGCCGTGTAAACGGCGCCTCAAGAGCCAAGCCCACGCTTGCATGATGCAAATACGATCAGTGTTCAATCTGTCGTCGCGTGAGCACGGGAGAACGGCCGAGGCGATGATCTCACGCTACGGCTTCAGTTTTAACGGGTGAACGCTTCATGCGTTTTGCATAAAAAGTTTTGATTGTTTTTGAAAGGGTTTTTTCAATCAGGAAGTATGAAGCGATGGATAGCGAAATTAAAAAGATGACAAAGACTGAAAAATTAATCGTACTGGATTCAGAAAGAAACTGAGTCGGTAGCATTTGGAAAGCAAGGTGAGCCGGCGCTTGCAATATGTAAAGCGAATAGCTGGATTCTCCGAGTATGACAAGCAAGGGTATGAAGGGGGCTTTTTTTAGTAAGTTGTTTGCTATGGCGCAAAAGTAAATCGCTGGGGCAAACAGGATAGCTGTGAAACTACTTCCGTACGCTAAGTGCGCGCCGATGGCATCATCTATTCTTGGGCCGTAATCAATTATCTTGCCGATAATGGCGAACAACACGATGCTGAGAACGAGCGCTGTCTTCTCCCCGACGACGTTGCGCAATACGCCTGCTTTGAACATGAGCCCGGCAGTGAACCCAAGGACAAAGCTGCACAGGTGTGAAGGTGGAAAGTAATTGATCAGCGAGTGCAGGCGCGGACTGGTATTGCCATAGGGGTCTGTACGGCTGTAGTAGCTGAGCACGACTTGGCTGAAAACCCAAAGGAGTAGCGAAGACGCCAGCCACACCTTGAGGCGTACGTCTTTTTTTGTATTGCTGACAAAAATCAGCAATGGGCAAATCAAATAGAAAAACATCTCAACTGAAACAGACCAGCCAGGGTAATTTAAAGTCGTTGCGTATTTTGGGAACCACGCTTGAATAAGGGCGGCGGATATAAAAAATTTGCCGTTTAGTGAGCTGCTTGTTATTGCCATGTAAGCCAGTAGCGCTATTAGATAAATGGGCAATATCCTGGCGGCTCTGTTTACATAGAATTGTGAGGTCGGAATGTTCTTTTTTGTATTCGATAGGGCGAGCACAAAGCCTGACAGTACGAAAAAGAAAGTGACCATGATCGGCCCGCAATTCAGTATCGTTGGCAAGCTTGCGTAAATTTGCGTTTCTTTTCCGTAATGGAAAAGAACCACTACGATGGCTGCAACAAAGCGCAGAAATGTTAAAGACTCTAGCCGCTCTACGGGCAATTTTGCATTTCCCAAGGACTCATCAATTGTGTTGCAGGCATGCATTTTTTGTTCGGGCACGATTCCTTTGCCTCTTGAGATGTCGCGTGAATAGTTGGCTTTTATCTAGCTGGCACGAGAAAACCGGTACCACGCCGACTATTAGCCGGTGATGGCTGCTGGGTTCTCCCTGATAGGTGGGCGCGCAGACGGGTGACCAAAGCCACATTTCGACAATTCGCTTTGTAGGAAGGTTCGTTGCGGGCAGTCAGATTGTTGTGCGCGTACGGCAGTCGCGGTTTGGAGGCCGAGCTTGAGCCCGAAGAGGCTCTGACGCCTTTCTAACGGGCAAAAAAAAGCCCGCTTGTGGGCGGGCCTAAAGGGAATTCTTCAAAGGAGTAGGGTGATTTAGCACCCTGTCCTGTAAATGCCAGGTGAAAAGGATGTCGCAAAAGCAGAAAGCCACGCACGTGGCGGGCTCTATGTAATACCTGGGGAAGTTGTAATCGTCAGGATTCCCGACTCAATAGATGGCGCTCCGAAGGGCAGATACAAGAAGCTCAGCGCGAAGATCGTCCAGCAAACGCCAACGATCAGTGCGAACGGACCCACTACTTTCAGTCGAATCTTCCTGTGACTGAGCCAAAACCTCGCCATTAATGGCTTATGGCCGCCATTGGTCGGCAATAACGAGATCACGCCGAACGCGCCCGGCAACCTAATACATACTGACTCATCTCACCATTAGGGGCCCTCGATGAGAGAGGCACAGCGAAGACTAGCCATGACAGCCTGGCGCGACCTGTTTACACAGGCCGTAAGTCAAACGGACGCAGAGGTTAAGTATTTTGGATTGCTGCGGCGGGCTGACGCCATGGAGCTTGCCGAACTCATCACCAGCGATGAGTGGAGAAAGCTGGTGCAGCAGGCGGGAGCAATGCTTTCCAGCACCGCAGAGTGTATGGGCGGACCTGGCTAGGGCAGAGACTTGGTTGCTTCGGTTTCTTCGTCTATCGCCATGCTGGTGGTGGCGGGATCCCCTCGCAGGTACGGAGTCGCCACAGAAGTTTTGCAAGGGTTAAGTAGCACGGCACATATTGGCTTGCGGGGTTTGCGCGTAACTCTCCCCAAGTGCACAAGTAACGCGAAACGCACACGAACCCCTGAGCCCGGCCAAGAGCCGGGTTTTCCGTTCTTGGGCCAGTACCCCCCATCAAAAAAACCTTAAGCCAAGCGAGGTTGTGTTTAGACGTCATGTTATGATGTCATTATGACTTCATTGATGATGGCAGGAGCCTGCGGTGTTGGAACTTAAATTTATTGGCGCCCTAATTGATGGCGCTTACGATCATATTTGGCTGGTTTTCGTCGCTTTCTTGATCAGCTTTGCCATCTTGAGGTGGCGGAAAATTAACTATTTTGTTGAATCAGCATCTCTTTGGACGCTAGTCGGCCTCTTGGCGCTCTTTGCAATTGTGCCGACTGGCCTCTATGCATTGTTTACTCCAACAGTTGCTCAGCAGGGCTTTGATGAGGTCAAGAACCTTCCTAACTACACGGCGCTCCTCACTGCGGATGTCATTTTAGTTTTCCTCGGTTTTATTGGCGGCTCCAGGTTGGCCTGATCAAAATCTTCAAATTCAGTTTCGATAGAAGCCCCGGCATATGCCGGGGCTTTTTCGTTTTGGGTCCCACCATGGCTGGGAGTGCTGCTGGGGCCGGCTATTTCAAACAGGCCCCACGGAGTCGAGTGCACGGAGTATCGACAGCGCCGGCTCGACAAGATCGACAGGTTTGAATTGCTGATCGCGGGCCTCGTTGGGGCTGTGATCGCCAGCGGGTGGCACAGGGACGATGTGAGCGACCGGCGTGCCTGGGGGACGCGGACACCTCCAGAGGCAGGCGACTCACCAACGAACTACAGCGTGAGCTCGACCCTATCTACCGTCCAGGCTTCAACTGCAGCAAGGCCGAAGTGACGCTGCGGAATCTGTGTCAGCCGGCTTTGAGAGCAAGGGCAGCGAGTAGATCGTGAATCGACATGGCTGATTCTCCGTAGATCTATCAGCGCAGTAGGCAGTGCGGTGAGGGTTTTGATTCAGATTGGCAGGACGCCGGGATGGGTGAGTTGTGAAGCAGTGTCAAAAATTGCGGAGCGCAAAAGATAAGGGCCTGCATGACGTTAATCATGCAAGCCCTTGATATCTATGGTGCCCGAACCCGGAATCGAACCGGGACGCCCTTACGAGCGGGGGATTTTAAGTCCCATGCGTCTACCAGTTTCGCCATTCGGGCGGTAGCGCGGTGTAGCAGGGTTGGGAATATATAGATCAAGGCGCGTATGCGCAAGGCCGTAACGCACCTTTGTTGGGCATCGAGCAAGATGAAAAAGCTCGAAAGATCAGTGGGCTACAGGGGTTTTAAAAGAGAGTCCAGTAGGTTTCTGCTACCCGAACACAAGAATCACAGATGGGCGTCATGAATCTTCAGCAGAAAGGCAGAGCGATCGCAAACAAGCCCCGGTTTAGCCGAGGCTTGCGTGTGCAGGCCTATACGAAAGGCTGGCCGCTGAACCCTCTGGGCAAACGCTGCAACCCTGGCAGGTCGGTGAGACGTTGGGTCCAGGCGCTGCGCCAGTCAGTGGCGGTGGGGGACTTGGCTTTGCGCGAAGCACGCCGAGCGGCATTGCGTTGGGTGCGGCGGGCTTCCTTGTAGGCCTCAGTGTTGCGGCAGGTACGGCACTTGACCCGGTTCAGCTCAGCGCTGGAGGGGAGGTTGGTACCGTGGTGGCCGCAAGCCAGATGCCCGGCGACCTTGAAGTGAATGACCATGTAAGCGTCTCCTTCTTATGGGGTGCACCCATCGGTAAACCCACGACGGGTGCGAAGAGGGCGGGCGCAGAAAGATCCCGGCACCTGTCATTACGACCTCACAGTTGCCTAGGCGTTCGTTTATGGCTCTAGCCTGCTCAGCGCCCGCTGCCGTCAGTCAATCAGTGCCAGCAGGTCCGTGTCGCCGACATCCACTCCGGCCTGGGTCAGCAAGGTGGTCGCCTGGCCCCGGTGGTGGGTCTGATGATTGAAAAAGTGCAATAGCAGGCTGGAAAAGGGCTTGTCGGCGGCGGCGCCACGCATGTTGTGGTAATGCAAGCGCAGGTCGAGATCAGGCTCGCGCAGGGTATTGGTCCAATCGATGATCAGTTGGTCCAGCCAGGTACGACGGGCAGCCAGCGCGCTAAGGTCGGCAAAGGCCAGATGCTTGAGGTCGACGGGCATGGCAATGGCTTCCAGTGGGGCCAGCGCTGTAAAGCCTGCCGGGTGCTGGGCGAAGCGTTTGAGCCAGACCGTGTCTCCCTGCGCCAGGTGGTTGAGTGTGCCGAGGATCGAGCCGAAAAAAGCCTGACGGTCCGTGCGTAATTGCGCATCCGAAAGCCTGGCGGCGGCGTCATAGACTTTGCGATTCATCCACTGGTTGTAGGTCGCCATCAGCGCAATCTGCTCGATTCGGTTCACGGGTTTCCCTGCTTGAATACGCGCCCGCTCGGCGGTCATGGAGTTTCGGCAGCGGCGGACTATGGTTGTTGAACGCCAATTCTACGCGCGCAAGGGTGACACCATGAACACAAGCGACCTACTCGAACAACTGCTGCGCGCCGGGCAGTCCGGCGGTGGCGCTGCGGGCGGCGGCCTGGGCGGGCTGCTCGGCGGTTTGCTCAAGGGCACCAGCACCGGCAATGCTTCGGCCGGTGGCGGTCTGGGTGGATTGTTAGGCGGCCTCGGCGGCATGCTCGGTGGCGGTGCGGCGACACGTTCTGCACAGGGGCGCTCCGGCGGGATGAATTACGCGGCGTTGGCGTCGTTGGGGATGATGGCGTTCAAGGCGTATCAGGCATGGCAGAGTCAGCAGGCCTCCAAACCGCAATCGTCCTTTCAGACAGTCGACCAGCTGGGTGGCCCTGAAGCCGAGGCCCACAGCCATGCGGTGTTGCGTGCCTTGATTGCCGCGGCGAAGGCCGACGGTCGGATCGATGACGCAGAGCAGCAAATGATCTCCACTGAACTGGGCAAGCACACCGACGACCCGCAACTGCAGCAGTGGCTCGACGCCGAAGTCGCCAAGCCTTTGGATGCTGCGGATTTTGCCGAATTCGCACATGACCCGGCGATAGCGGCCGAGGTGTACCTGGCCAGTGTGATGCTGGTGGATGATCAGCAGGACGCAGAGCGCAATTATCTGGATGAGCTGGCGGCTACGCTGAGCATTGATCCTCAAATGCAGCTGCAACTTGAGCAGCAGCTTAAAAGCCCAGCGTAGGCAGCGCCTGCCGCATTGGCCTTCGACACGACGGCGATAAGCAAAACAACGCTCAGGGCCAGGCCGATAAAGATCAGATTGCGCCGCAGCGCACGGCGTTTGGCCGGCGGCAACAGCAGCAGGCTGTGGCGCACATCGCGGCGGTGACGCGCGCGGTATTTGGCAAACCCGTCAGGGCGCTTTGGGGTGTGTAGGTTGTGCATGACGCACCTCGCTTGGGTTCAGTTTTCTACGGTAAGCACCGAAATGCCGCTGGCTCGGGCCTGGCAGACCAGCTCCGATGTGTCATCACCGCCCGGCAAAGCGATGACCACGTCGGGGTGGCTGTCGGTCAGCATGAAGTGGTTGCGTTGGCGTTCTGCCTGCTTGCCGTGGCGTTGCCAATTGGGTGGGTAACGCACCACGTCGATACCGATTTCACGGGCCCATTCTTCGATATCGCTGCCGAGAAACTGGTTGCCGCCGTGGATCAGTACCTGCACCGGGCGCAGGCGATGGTAGGCGTCCAGCACCTGGCGAGACTTTTTGGTGTCGGCGTAATGACGACCTGCACAGATCAAGATGCGCATAGTCCGATTCCTTGTAAGACACGGTGGCGGCCCAGCGACCGCCACCGTTTAAACGGCAGGGGTGATCAGTACCACTGCTTGAAGCGGCGGATGTAGATCGTTTTCATCAGTTGGGCCACGCAGCAGTAGCTGAGCAAGGTGCCCACCAGCCATGGGAAGTACGCCAAAGGCAGTGGCTGCAAGCCCACCAGGGTGCCTAGGGGCGAGAACGGCACGTAGATCCCCAGTACGATCACCAAGCAGGTCATCATCAGCACAGGCCATGCGGCCGTGCTCTGGAAGAAGGGGATCTTGCGGGTGCGCAGCATATGCACCACCAGGGTTTGCGACAGCAGTCCTTCGATAAACCAGCCGGACTGGAACAGCGTCTGCATCTCGACGCTGTTGGCGGCAAACACGTACCACATCAGCGCAAAGGTAGTGATGTCGAAAATCGACGAGGTCGGCCCGATCCACAGCATGAAACGGCCGATGTTTTTCGCGTCCCACTTGCGTGGCTTGGCCAGGTATTCCTTGTCCATCTTGTCCCACGGCAACGCCAGCTGGGAGATGTCATACATCAGGTTTTGCAGCAGCAAGTGGATCGCCAGCATCGGCATGAACGGGATAAACGCACTGGCCACCAGCACTGAGAACACGTTGCCGAAATTGGAGCTGGCGGTCATGTTCAGGTACTTCATGATATTGCCGAAGGTTTCGCGGCCCTTGAGCACGCCTTCCTCCAGCACCATCAGGCTTTTTTCCAGCAGGATGATGTCGGCCGACTCCTTGGCGATATCGGTGCCACTGTCCACCGAGATGCCCACGTCGGCATCGCGCAGCGCCGGGGCATCGTTGATGCCGTCCCCGAGGAAGCCCACCGTATGGCCGTTGGCTTGCAGGGCCTTGAGCACACGGGATTTCTGCAACGGCGTGAGTTTGGCGAATACCGTGCGTTCCTCCACTCGGCGCGCCAGGGTGACGTCGTCCATCAATTCGATTTCAACGCCCAGCAGCGGTTGGCCGGGCTCAAGGCCGACCTGACGGCAGATCTTGCTGGTGACGACCGCGTTGTCGCCGGTCAGCACTTTGACCGCCACGCCGATCTGTTGCAGTGCGGCAATCGCAGGGCCGGCGGTTTCCTTCGGTGGATCGAGGAAGGTCAGAAAACCGTGGATCACCAGGTTGCGCTCATCGACGGTGGTGTACTGCTGGCGTGCCAACGCCTTGGGGATCGTGCGAGTCGCCACCACCAGCACGCGAAAGCCGTCTTCGTTGTAATCGTTGGCAATTGACAGCAGTTGCTCGCGACGGCGCTCATCCAACGGCACCGCGGCGCCAGCGTCCATTACATGGGTGGAAATACCCAGCATCTCTTCCACGGCGCCTTTGCACACCAGCAGATGGTCGTCGGCCGCGTCCCTGACCACGATGGACAGGCGGCGGCGTACAAAGTCGAAGGGCAACTCATCGACCTTGCTGTAGGCAAACGGCACTTGGAATGTCGGGTTCTGTTGCGAAAACTGCACCACCGCCTGGTCCATCAGGTTCTTCATGCCGCTCTGGTGGTAGCTGTTGAGCCAAGCCAGGGACAGCACGGCATCATCACGCTGGCCTAAGGCGTTGACGTGATGTTCGAGGATGATTCTGTCCTGGGTCAGGGTGCCGGTCTTGTCGGTGCACAACACGTCCATGGAGCCGAAGTTCTGAATCGCGTTGAGGCGCTTGACCACCACTTTGCGCTTGGCCATGGCCGTGGCGCCCTTGGCCAGGTTGGCGCTGACGATCATCGGCAGCATTTCCGGGGTGAGGCCCACGGCAACCGCCAGCGCAAACAGGAAGGCATCGCCCCAGTCACCCTTGGAGAAACCGTTGAGGAAGAACACGATGGGCACCATCACCAGCATGAAGCGGATCAGCAGCCAACTGACACTGTTGACCCCACGGTCGAACGCGGTCTGCACTCGCGAGCCGACAATCGCCTTGGCCAGGGAGCCAAAGTAGGTGCGCGGTCCGGTGGCCACCACCACGGCCGTGGCCCGGCCGCTGACCACGTTGGTGCCCATAAAGCAGATATTGGGCAGGTCCAGCAGGTTGCCTTGATCGGCGATCACCGGTCCGGCGGTTTTTTGCGTAACGTCGCCCAGGGTGTCGTACTTCTCCACCGGCAAGGCTTCGCCGGTGAGCACGGCCTGGCTGATAAACAGGTCTCGGGATTCGATCAGGCGGATGTCGGCGGGGATCATGTCACCGGCCGACAGTTGCACGATATCGCCCGCCACCAGGTCGCGCATCGGTACTTCGCGCAGGGTCGGTTGGCTGCCCACTTGCTCACGGCGCAGTACGGTGGCGGTGGTGCGCACCAAGGCCTTTAAGGCCTCGGCGGATTTTGCCGAGCGGTGCTCCTGCCAGAAGCGCAACAGGCTGCTGAGCAGGACCATGGTCATGATGATGATGACTTTGGTCGGGTCAGCGTCTTCGCCTTCCTGCATCGGCAGCCAGCAATCGGTAAAGAAGCTGATGGCGCCCAGGGTCAGCAGCACGTAGATGAACGGGTTGTTCAGTGCGTGCAGGAACTGGATGAGGGCGTGCGGCGGCTTGTCATGGGCGACTTCGTTAGCGCCTTCCCGTTGCAGACGTGCAGAGGCGTCCAATTCGGTCAGGCCATCCTGGGTGGCGCGTACGTTGGCCAGGGTGGCTTGCAGGCCGTTTTGGGCTTCGCGGGCGGCACGCATCGACAGTTTGGTGTCTTCGCAGGTGCTCTTTTTCTTGCTCAGTGGCGTGTTTTTTACGGCGCTCATTGTTTGTACTCCTGTCGCCAATTCTCGACAAAACATACCCGGTACTTACCTGAATACAGGCGAGCAAAAGCATGCCGAGCCGCGGACTTCGCGATCGGTTTTATTAAAGTGTTCACATAACTTCTATAAGGCCCGCCAACAGCGCTTTAGTTAACTAACGTGCAGCGGGCTACGACTGGATGCGTTCATAAAGAACTCCAGGGAATTAATAAGGAAGTTGCTGTTTTCAGCCAGGTCAGGCGGCGCGAGCGCTCACATACAGACCGAGCATCAAGCCAGCGTGAGCCAGGCTGGAAACCTTCGGTCTCTGCGGGTCTTGAGGGTCGGCATGTTCCCAGTGCTGCATCAATTGGCCGCTTTGCGGGCAGATACGCCAGTGCGCCAGCGGTCGGGCTGGATGCACTTGAGGGGAGGGTGCAACAAAGGTCGACCGGGCAGGGCAAAAGCCTGCGGGTGCTCGGCCTGGCTTGGCGCGCAGGGCTGCGGCCAGCGTGCGTACATCGGGTAAAACAAGGAGTTGGAAGGTCATAACACACCTCGGGACCGGACGGGCATCCGGTGAGGCAGTTACGGTGGAGCATCAAGCTCTAGCGCAGCTTACCGGACCGGGGAGACGAGTCCTGTCATATTCTGGGTTTGGCGCCCGACGCCCGCAAATGCGGTGCTCGGACAGCGACTAGATACTGTGTCCATTGGCTTCTTTTGTGAGGTTTAAAAAAGGCCCCAGTTGCGGGCAGGGGCAATCTACTCAGACAGTTACAAAATGTCAACGCATGATTAATTAAACTGACCAGTGTTCAGACTTCATTCAGACAAAACGCGTTGGAAGTTGTTGGCTATATAACTTCATATACCGTGCGCGGCGAGAATCGCCAGATATATCAATACCAGCCCGCAGGCGCCATAACTGATGCGTTGCCACAGGGGCGAAGCGTTTTTGCGTAACAGGTTAACCAGCGCCGCGATCAGAAAGCAGGACAACACCGATGCCAGCATGAAGCCTGCAAAAAACATCAAGGTTTGCCCGTGGCTGGGCGTGGCGCCGACAATGCCAGACAAGGCACTGCCCAATGCCCCCCAGTAAACAATGTTCTTCGGATTGGCCAACGAGATCGCCGCGCCCACCGCCAAGGCATTCTGCCCGGAGCTGGCCGGTGCGCTGCCGGCTTCAGGCAACTGCCAGGCGTCGATCAGGCTACGCACGCCGAGCCACCCCAGGTACAGCGCGCAGACAATGGTCAGCGGCACACGCACGGCGTCGTGCTGGATCAGCAGGGCAATGCCGGTCAGGCCGATCACGGCCCAGACGGCGTCACCGACCAGTGAGCCGATCTGCACCATCAGTGCGGGAGTAAAGCCATGGAGCAAGCCGCGCCGTAAGGTCTCCGCCAGCACGGCGCCAGGGGAGAGGCAAAACACAAAACCGAATACCAGCGCGTAGAAAAAGATCGTCAACATGCCCGCGTTCCTTCAATTGATGGGGGCAGTGTGAGGCGCAGGTTGGAGGGTGTCTTGAACCAGATTGCGCAGTTCAACGTTTCACGACGCTCTGGTAACGACCCGGGGTCATTCCGTAAGCCGCGCGAAAATGCCGATTGAGGTGGCTCTGGTCGGCAAACCCGAGGTCATGGGCGACGTCCGAGGCTGGCGCGCCCATGCGCAACAAACCCTTGGCGCGACGGGTGCGCAGTTGCATGGCCCACTGTCGAGGACTTAACCCGGTGGCTTTCTGAAAGGCGCGCAGCAGGTGGAACTTGGACAGCCCCAACTCATCGCCGAGGTGGTCCAACGGCAGCGATTGATGCAGGTGCGCCGCCAGCAACTCCTGGGCGCGGCTGACCATGGGGTTAGCCGTGGCAGGGGGGCTGGGCAGACGCACGCCGCTGATCGCGACCACCTCTCCCAGCAGCGACACCAAGGCGTCTTCGTTCAGCTCGCGAACCAAGGCGTCGGCGCTCAATGCGCCTTTCACCGCCGCCGCCAGGCGTTGCGCGAGCAGCGGTTGAAAACATAACGGGCGATCAAACTCCAGGTGCGCCAAGCCCAAGTCCGCGGCCAATTGATCCGCCGTGACGTAGAGGCTGACGAACTGCCAAGGCGCGCCATCTGCCGCACCGCCGCCTTGAATCTGCCCTGGGTTGTACAGCGTAATGCTGCCCGGCCCGGCGTCGAATTCCCTGCGGTCCAGCCAGACTTTCTCCTCGCCCACCAGGTTCACGCCGATCACACACTCGTCGTGACTATGGCGAGCGAACGTCAGGCCGGTGCAAACCGTGCTGCTGACTTCGTAGTTGCCAAGCCAGGCGTGTTGCAGGGCTTTCATCGGCATTCTCCGTCAGATACTCAGACGCAGGGCGAGGGCGGCGAGGGTGACCAGCAGCACCGGCAAGGTCAGCACAATCCCGACCTTGAAGTAGTAACCCCAAGTGATGGTGATGCCTTTTCGCGCCAGGATATGCAACCACAGCAAAGTGGCGAGGCTGCCGATGGGGGTGATTTTCGGGCCCAGGTCGCTGCCGATGACGTTGGCGTAGATCATCGCATCCTTAACCACGCCCACGGCATGGCTGTGCTCAATGGACAACGCGCCGATCAGCACTGTGGGCAGGTTGTTCATGACTGACGACAGCAAGGCCGTCAGCACACCGGTGCCCATGGCCGCGCCCCACACGCCGTACTCGGCGAAGGTGTCGAGCCAGGTGGCGAGGTAATCCGTGAGGCCAGCATTACGCAGGCCGTAGACCACCAGGTACATGCCCAAGGAAAAGATCACGATCTGCCACGGCGCTTCCTTCAGCACTTTGCGCGTGGAGATCTTATGGCCCTTGGCGGCGATGACCAGTAAGAGCACGGCACATACGGCGGAAATCGCACTGATGGGAATGCCCAGTGGCTCAAGCGCGAAACAGCCGATCAGCAGGATGCCCAGCACCCACCAGCCAGCGCGGAAGGTGGCACGGTCGTGGACGGCACTGGCGGGGTCGGCCAGGTCGGCGGGGGCGTAGGGTTGCGGGATGTCGCGGCGGAAGAACCACAGCAACACCGCCAGCGTGGCCGCGACGCTGACAAAGTTGACCGGAACCATCACCGCCGCATATTCGTTGAAGCCGATCTTGAAGTAGTCCGCCGAGACGATGTTCACCAGGTTCGATACCACGAGTGGCAGGCTTGCAGTGTCGGCGATAAAGCCTGCACCCATGACGAACGCCAGGGTCGCCGCCGGCGAGAAACGCAGGGCCAGCAGCATCGACATGACAATCGGAGTAAGGATCAGTGCCGCGCCGTCATTGGCGAACAGCGCCGACACCAGCGCACCGAGCAGCACCATATAGGCAAACAAGCGACGGCCGCGTCCACGGCCCCAACGCGCCACATGCAGCGCGGTCCAGGCGAAGAAACCGGCTTCATCCAGCAGCAGGCTGATGATGATCAGCGCGACAAACGTGCCGGTGGCGTTCCAGATGATGTGCCATACCACGGGGATGTCCGAAAGGCTGACCGCGCCGCAGGCGAGGGCCAGGATCGCGCCCAAGGTGGCGCTCCAGCCGACGCCAAGCCCCTTGGGCTGCCAGATAACCAGGACGATGGTGGCGATAAAAATAGCAACGGCGACAAGCATGAATTAACGCTCCGGTGGCTCAGCGGCAGGTGCTGGCCCGTTGTGGTCTGCAACCATGGCGGGTTGTATGAAGGGGGTTAGGGAATATACGTATTTCCCGATATTTCAGCCAAACCTTGTTTCAATTGACGTGGATCAAACACCGACAAATCAACCACAAGTGATTGAAATTAAAATGAAACACGAATGTCCTAAAGTGCCCGCCCATTGCTGAAGAAGGAAGACCCCGCGTGACCCGTGCCACTCGTAACCTGCGCAAGACCCTGGATTCCGTCGCGGAAAATAACGAAACCGCGGCGTTTGACCTGATGCGCGCCGTCGAAAAGCTCGGCGATGAAGTGCTGCGTCAACGCTTGCTCAATACGATTCATCGTCTGAACCAGGACGCCTACGAATTGCGTGAAGCTCGCGACTCGGTGGAGCAGGTCTCTGTAAAGCTCGCTTGAGCAAGATCGTTCAAGACAACTCCCTGATTACGCTGGCATGCTTGTCGACTGTCTGTCGATGAGCCGTCTCCATGCCTACTGCCTTACCTCATTACGCCTTCGCTCGCGGCGCCATCGCCGTTATTCCCTTGTCTCTGGCGTGTGCCCCTTGGGGGCTGCTGGCCGGCTCCATGGCCATCGATGCGCAATTCACCCCGCTGCAGGCCCAAGGCCTTTCCGCCATTGTGTTCGCCGGTGCTGCGCAACTGGTTGCCATCGGGATGGTCAAGAGTGGCGCCAGCCTGATTTCCATCGTGCTGACCACCTTGCTGCTGACGTCCCAGCATTTGCTGTACGGCATGCATATGCGCCCCACGTTGTCGGCACTTAATAGCCGTTGGCGCATGAGCCTGGGGTTTCTACTGACCGATGAGTTCTTCGCCCTGGTCAGCCACTATGATCGCCAGACCTTCAATCGCTGGTATGCCTTGGGCGTCGGCCTGACGTTTTATATCGCCTGGAACCTGTTCACCCTGGCCGGCATCGTGTTGGGCAAAAGCATTCCCGGTCTTGATCAACTGGGCCTGGAATTTTCCATTGCCGCGACGTTTATCGCTCTGATCACTCCCGTTGTGCGGGATGTGCCGACCGTGGTCTGCGTGGCGGTGTCGCTGCTGTGTTCGGTGTGGCTGAGTTTCCTGCACTGGGAGTCAGCGGTGGTGGTGTCCGGCGTGCTGGGCATGAGCGCAGGGTTTGTCTGCAAGCGATTGGGAGTAGGGCAGCGATGATTTACCTGATGATTGTGGCCATGGGCCTGGTGGTATTTCTCAACCGCTACCTGTTTATCGAACCGCGCCTGCCGGTGCGCCTCAACCGAGGGGCGCGGGAGTTTCTCGGGTTTGCCGTGCCGGGGATGCTGACAGCGATTTGCGGGCCGATTATTTTTCTCGCTGACCATCAGCTCAACCTGAGTCCGGCCAATCCCTATTTGCTGGCGGGTATCAGTGCGGTCGCGTTGATGTTCTGGACGCGCAATGTGCTGCTTACGGTGCTGCTGAGCATGGCGTTGTTCTATCTGTTCCGTTGGTGGCTCTGACGCGCAGGCAAAAAAAAGCCCGCGGGAGGGCGGGCAGAAGGGAGACTTCTAAAAATGAGCCAGGCCACTATAGGTGGCGCGCTCCTGCGTCACAGTGAAACAAAGTTCATCCAGGCGTCAGTCAGCTGCGCGGCAATGCTACAGTCGCGTTTTTTTTCATGGAGGCGATGGCATGTACAAGGTGGTAATGGGCGCATTGGTATTGGCGGCACTGACCGGCTGCGCAGGTTCGAAGATGAACGAAGCCCGTTCGGGAGCCCCCTACAAGACTCTGGCATCGGACAAGGCCACCCTGGTGGTTGCCGAGTGCATCCAGTTTGGCTGGCAGGATGAAAGCGTGTTTGGCGTCGATGCCGGCGGCTTCAAAGAGCCGAACGGGGCGGGTGGTTTCACCGTCTACACCACCGGTGGCGATTACTTCGTCGACGTGCAAAGTGCGGGTGCCGGATCGTCCGTCAAATACTACGCCGCCGAGGATGAGATGCCCGCCAAGCGTCGTTTGGCCGCGCTGGCGACTTGTCTGTAGTCCCTTGCCTTAGTCTGTTTAGGAAACGCCCGGCGGGACAGCCGCCGGACATTCGCTTATCATTCTCACTGCTCGCCCGGCTTGATGGCTCTTTACCAGTACAAGGACGTCGAGGCCAAATTGTCGGGCGAGCATCTTTTCCCCTTATCGCGGCATGAATCCCAAGTGCCAGCGACGAGGGATCTTCAGTGACACCACCCCCAACACCCCAGCCAACACAGCGCTGACCAGCAACGCCTTCAGGCCCATCTGCTGTTCCAGCAATGCGCCGATTACGGCCCCCACAAACATGCCGCCCCACGGGATCAACTGCACCCGCCAGCCATTGCGACGCTCGCCCAGCATCCAACGCCCCAGGCCACGGCCAAAACGAGACAACGCACCCGTGACGTAGGTAAGGCCTACGGGCAAACCGTTGACCTCTTCGACGGCCGCATTAAGCATGCCCATTGCAATGATGGCTGCCAGCAACGCGGGCAAGGTATCGTCTGACGGCCACAGCGCGCCTGCGCACAACAACGCAGCAATACACAGCAGCAAAGGTAGTGCATGCCGCTTGCCAAAACGACTCACTACTACGCCCAATGCGTTGCCGACCACGAAGGTGGCGACCAGCAATAACAATCGCGCCGTCAGCCCCAAGTCCCCGGCACTGATTGCCACCGCAAGGCGCGTGGTGTTGCCGCTCATGAACGAAACGAAGTCGCCGCTGGCCATAAAACCGATGGCGTCGGTCATGCCCGCCAGCACCGAAAGACTGGCCACCAGCATCATGCCGACTCGGCCGCGCCAGCGCTGTCGATGGGCAAGTGCAGCATTGACGTAAGGCTTTCGGGACGAAGGCAGCATAGGACCGGGCTCCACGGTGAGATTATCCGGCCACTACGGTAGGGCGCTTTGACCACGCATGCAATGACCTCAGGCAGCTTCCAGGCGCCAGCCCTCCTGCGTCCAGTTCAAGCAGTGCGTCGGCCCGATCGCCTGCACAAACGCTTCATCATGCGACACCACCACCATCGCTCCGCTAAACCCTTGCAGCGCCTGCTCAAAAGCCCTCACCGATTCCAGGTCCAAGTGATTGGTAGGCTCGTCGAGCAGCAACAGTTGCGCGGGCACGTGGCGCCATAGGGCAATCGCCATGGCGGCTTTCAAACGTTCGCCGCCGCTGAGTTGCACCGCGGGTTGTGTCACGCGCAGGGCGTCCAGTTGCAGCAAGGCCAGGCGCGCACGCAACTCGGCTTCGGTCAGCGGCGTACCGAGCAGGTTGAGCTGTTCGATGATCGAGCGCTGGTTGTCCAGCAGGGTGAGATGCTGATCAATGTAGGCACTGGGCACGTGCACGCTGCATTGCCCCGTGACCGCTTGCCATTGGCCAGCCAACAGCTTGAGCAGCGTGGACTTGCCGCAACCGTTCGGCCCATGCACCGCGACACGTACCGGGCCTGTGAGGTGCATGTTGACGCACCTCGCGGGCAGCCACGGCAGTTGGGCATCGATTAAGGTCGCGACTGTGCGCCCGCTGGGCACCGTCGACGCCGGTAACGCGAGCAACGTTGTCGACTCATCCTGTACCCGCTCGTAAGCCTGGCGCACTTGGCTGTCCAGATCTTCTTTGCGGTGCCGATGGGCGCTGCGTACGGTGCTGACGATTTGTGTGGCTGCGCCTTTCCAGCGTGCCTTGGTGAATCGGTCAATGTTGGCGACTTGCGCCTGCTTGCGGGAGTGGGCTGCGTTGCGTTGCAGGCTGTCGTGGTCCTTTTGCAGGCGCTTGCGTTCGCGGCTGCGCTCCAGGCGTGCGTGCTCCAATGCGGCGACAGCGGCCTGCTGTTGGTTGTCTCGTTGCACGCGATAGGCATCGTAATTACCGCCATACACCCGCACGCCGAGGGGCGACAGCTCGATGATGCGCCCCAGGCTATTGAGCAACTGCCGATCATGGCTGACCACCACCAGGCCGCCACGCCAATCAGCCAGAACCCGCAGCAGCCACGAGCGGCCTGCGCTGTCGAGGTGGTTGGTGGGCTCATCAAGCACCAGCAACTGCGGCGCAGACAACAGCGCACCGATCACCACAAGCCGCGCCAGTTGGCCACCGCTGAGTTTCTCGGCAGGCGTGCTGGCACTTAGCTGTGACAACCCCGCTGTATCCAAAGCGCTGCGTAAGCGGTCGGCGAGGTCCCAGCGTTCATTGATCAATGCCAGATCTTCCACGCTGGCGGTGCCTTGGGCCATGCGCTCCAACGCCGCCAAGGCGTCTGCGATTCCCGTGAGTTGGGCGACGGTATCCCCCGGTTCGACGACAACCGCCTGTGGCACATATGCCACGTTTGGCGGGCGATCCAGCGCGCCGGAGGAGGGTGAAAGCAACCCGGCGATCAGCTTGGCGAGAACACTTTTGCCCCGGCCATTGCGCCCCACAATCCCGGTGGGCGTAAGGTCGATGGACAGCGTGAGGTCTTCCAGCAGGGTTTCGCCGTTGGCGAATTGGAAAGACAGGTGTTGCAGGGAAACCAACGCGGGCAGCCGGTTGACGTGAGTCATCAGCACCTCCAAAGCAATGTCGAACAGGCCAACAAGCACGCCAGGCGGCTCGTTGCAGGTACATTCTGGAAGGCTTAGTGGTTCACGTCGGCGGTCATCCCATAGGGCAGAAAGGAGGCAGAGCCTAACTCGCCTTGGCGAGCTGTTCAAGGAACATGGCCAGTGCGACTTCCTCAGCCTTAAGCCCTTTGCGCACCCGAGGCTTGGGTAAGGTGTGCAGTTCGCCCAGGCTGAAATGCTCCAGCACTGCCGGGTGGATATAGCACTTGCGGCACACTGCCGGTGTATTCCCCAACTGCCGGGCCACGTCCTTGACCATGGCCACCACATGCCGTTTGGCGTCGGATTCCGGCTGCCACTCCAACTCACGCAACACGGCGAGCGCCATGGCGGTGCCGGCCCAGGTGCGATAGTCCTTGGCGGTGAAGTCGGCGCCGGTGAGGCTGTGCAGGTACGCATTTACATCATGGGAACTGACGGTGCGCCGCTCGCCGTCTTCGTCCAGATACTGAAACAGATCCTGCCCGGGCAATTCCATGCAGCGCTTGACCACGTTCGCCAAGCGTCGATCCTTGACGCTGACCTGATGCTCCACGCCGCTTTTGCCGCGAAACTGGAACTGAATCTCGCTGCCCTTGACGTCCACATGGCGGTTACGCAGCGTGGTCAAACCGTAGGATTTGTTGTCGCGTGCGTACTGGGTATTGCCGACTCGAATCAAGGTGGCGTCCAGCAGCATCACCACCGTGGCCAGCACTTTTTCTCGGGTGAAACCGGGTTCGGCCAGTTGCGCTTCCAGCTGCTTGCGCAGCTTGGGCAGTGCGCTACCGAACGCTTGCAGGCGTGAGTATTTGTCGGTGTCGCGCACTTCGCGCCAGCGTGGGTGGTAGCGGTATTGCTTGCGTCCACGGGCGTCGCGTCCGGTGGCTTGCAGATGGCCACGCGGGTCGGCGCAGATCCACACGTCGGTGTAGGCGGGCGGGACGGCGAGGGCGTTCAGACGTTTGATTTCGTCCTTGTCTGTGATGCGCTCAGCCTTGGCATTGAAATACTGGAACTTGCCGCGCACATGTTTGCGGCGAATGCCGGGCTGGGTGTCGTCAACGTAATGCAGGTCGCGGGGCAGGTCGGCGGGGATCGCGGAGTCAGGCATAGCGGGTTCCTTGGCAACAAATCAGGCCGGTATGTCTGATTGACCACAGCGTTTTGCGGTCGTGCCAAATGGTTACGCCAGTACCGCGACTGCCTTGATTTGTGCCCACAGCGTCTGGCCCGGATGCAGGTGCAACTGGTCGCGGGAGAAGCGGGTGATGCGCGCCAGCAGGGGCGTGCCCTCGGCTTCCAGGCGTACAAGTACGTGGGCGCTGTTGTCTGCGGGTATTTCCTGGATGACCGTTACCGGCAAGCGGTTGAGGATGCTGCTCGGTTCCGATCCTTGCAGGCTGAGGCTGACGTCTCGCGCCTGCACCTTGACCCGCAGCGCTTTGCCCACGGCCAGCGGTGCATGGGCCACGCGCATGGACAGGGCGCTGTCGGGCAGATGCAGCGTCAGCAACTGATAGTCCGCGTCATAGGCACTGACGGTGCCGTTGATCACCACGCCGGCATCGTCGCCCCGCGCCAACGGCAGGTCGAGCCGCGCCAGGGTTTCGCCGATCGGGCCGCTGGCCAACGCCTTGCCGTCACTGAGCAGCACGATGTGGTCGGCCAGGCGCGCGACTTCATCCTGGGCATGGCTGACGTACAGCACCGGGATGTCCAGTTCGTCGTGCAGGCGTTCCAGGTACGGCAGGATTTCATTTTTTCGCTGGCTGTCGAGGGCGGCCAACGGTTCATCCATCAACAGCAGTTTCGGGCTGGTGAGCAAGGCGCGGGCGATGCCGATGCGCTGGCGTTCACCGCCGGACAAGTGCTGGGGGTTTCGCTCAAGGAGGTGACCGATCCCCAACAGCTCCGTGGCCTGGGCCATGTCCACCCGGCGCTGCTGGCGGGGAATGCGTTTGAGACCAAACTCCAGATTGGCCCGCACCGACAAGTGCGGGAACAGGCTGGCCTCCTGAAACACATAACCCAGCGCGCGTTTATGGGGCGGCACGAACAACCCGCTGCGGCTGTCTTGCCAGACGTCATCGTTGACCTGGATAAAACCGTCGGCGGCGCGCTCCAGCCCGGCGATGCAGCGCAGGCAGGTGGTCTTGCCGGAACCGGAATGCCCGTACAGCGCGGTGACACCACGCCCTGGAAGATGGAGGTCCACCTCCAGGGCAAAGCCGGAATAGTTGAGTTGCAGGCGTACATCAATCATCGACATCAGCTCCAGCCCATCTTGGTTTTACGGCTGGAGTAGAGCGCCAGCAACACGAGGAACGCGAACACCACCATGGCGCCGGCCAACCAATGGGCCTGGGCGTATTCCATGGCTTCAACATGGTCGTAGATCTGCACCGAGACCACGCGGGTCTTGTCCGGGATATTGCCGCCGATCATCAGCACCACGCCAAACTCACCGACAGTGTGGGCAAATCCGAGGATCGAGGCAGTGATAAACCCCGGGCGCGCCAGGGGCAGGATGACCGTAAAGAATGTATCCCATGGATTGGCGCGCAAGGTCGCGGCCACTTCCAATGGGCGAGTGCCGATGGCGGAGAAGGCGTTTTGCAACGGCTGCACCACGAACGGCATGGAATAGATCACCGAACCAATGACGAGCCCGGCGAAACTGAAGGTGAGGGTGCCCAGGCCGAGCCATTGGGTGAACTGGCCGAAGTAGCCATGGGGGCCCATGGTCAGCAGCAGGTAAAAGCCGATTACCGTGGGTGGCAACACCAGCGGCAGGGCCACTATCGCGCCGATGGGACCGCGCCACCAGGAGCGGGTGCGCGACAGCCACAGGGCAATTGGAGTGCCGATGACCAGCAGGATCACGGTGGTCAGTGACGCCAGTTTGATGGTCAACCAGATAGCGGAAAAATCGGCACTCGATAGGGGCATTTATTCGGCCAGCTCGTAACCGTAGGACTTAATGACGGCAGCGGCTTTCGGCCCTTTGAGGTACTCGACCAGCGCTTTGGCAGCGGCGCTGTCTTTGCCTTTGTTGAGGATCACCGCGTCTTGTTTGATCGGGTCGTGCATGGCTGCGGGCACAATCCACGCCGAACCGCTGGTGACTTTGCCGTCTTTATAGATCTGCGACAAGGCGACAAAACCCAGCTCTGCGTTGCCGGTGGACACGAACTGGAATGCCTGGGTGATGTTCTGGCCTTCGACGAGCTTGTCCTTGACCTTCTCGGTCAGGCCTTCTTTCGCCAGTACTTGGGTCGCGGCCAGGCCGTAAGGTGCGGCTTTCGGGTTGGCGATGGACAGGTGCTTGAAGTCGTTTTTCTTCAGGACTTCACCCTTGGCGTCCACATAGCCGTCTTTGGCCGACCACAGCGCGAGGGTGCCCACGGCGTAGGTGAAGCGCGTGCCTTTGACGGTTTCGCCTTCGCTTTCGAGTTTTTGCGGGGTGGTGTCGTCGGCGCTGAGGAACAGTTCAAACGGGGCACCGTTCTTGATCTGGGTGTAGAACTGCCCGGTCGCGCCGTAGGCAGCAACCAGCTTGTGGCCGGTGTCTTTTTCGAAGTCGGCGGCAATAGCCTGGATCGGCGCTGTGAAGTTGGCGGCGACGGCCACTTGCACCTCATCAGCGTGGGCGGAGCCGAAAGAGAATGCAGCGACCAGCAAGGCAAGGCGTGAGGCGTGAATCATCATGAAGCAGCTCCTTGGGATGTACGGCTTGTTCTAGGGAGAAGGGCTAACCGCTATGTATTGGAATATATAGCGGTTAGCCATCGCCGGTACAGCGCAAAGTTGCCACCTATTTCTGGGCTATTTAAGTTTGGCCAGCGTTTGTTCGGCCAGTTCGCGGGTCAGGTCGTAGGTCGTCATGTCTTTGCCAAGGCGCAGTGCCTGGCCTGACCACAGGTTGCTGAAACCCGCTTCATCCTTGGCCTTGAGGGGCATCAAAGCGCCGCCAGCACGCGGAAACGCGGGTGCTGCCGGGTTGATTGCACCCAGTTCACGCATCACCCGGTTGACGATGCCTCGCGCCGGACGGCCGGTGAACAGGTTGGTCAGCGCAGTTTCGCTGGCCTGTGCGTGACGCAGTGCGCGGTGATGGGACGCGCTGACCGTCGCTTCAGGCGTGAATAAATACGCGGTGCCGATTTGTACCGCGCTCGCCCCCAAGGCAAACGCCGCGACAATACCCCGTGCATCGCCAACACCACCGGCGGCAATCACTGGCACCTTCACGGCGTCGACGATCTGGGGTAAGAGGGCGAACAGACCTATCTGCGTGTTGAGGTCATCACTGAGGAATAATCCTCTATGCCCGCCGGCCTCACTGCCCATGGCGATAATTGCGTCGCAACCGTGCTGTTCAAGCCAAACGGCCTCTTCCACGGTGGTGGCCGACGACAACACCCGGGCGCCGGTGGCTTTTACCCGGTCCAACAAGGATGTTTCCGGCAGGCCGAAGTGGAAACTGACGACTTCGGGTCGGAATTCTTCCACTACCCGGCAGGCAGCGTCGTTGAACGGGGCGCGGTCACTGACAGGGGTAGGCGCTTCAAAGTCAGCGCCTAATTCACGGTAGTAAGGCTCCAGCAACGCCTTCCAGCGGCGATCCCGCGCTTCATCTGCTTCGGGCGGCTGGTGGCAGAAGAAGTTGACGTTGATAGGGCGGGCGCTGGCGTGGCGAATAGTGGTCAGTGCCTCGCGCAGTTGCTCGATAGTCAGTGTCGCCGCAGGCATTGAGCCGAGTGCACCGGCTTGGCAGGCCGCAATGACCATTGCAGCGGTAGTGGCACCGGCCATGGGCGCCTGAATGATGGGCAGGTCGATGCCCAATAGGTCGAGAATGCGCGTGTCTGGCCAGTTGCTCATGGGGTGCGTCTCCAGCGATCGTCGGACTTTTCGCTGTTTTAGCAGGGCATCCGCCGTGCGGCCAGTCCGTTTTATTCACTGGACGACGTTGCGTTTTCGTGCGGGTTTAGTGGTCGCGTTCACGGTCGAGCAATTGCTGCTTGCGCTCAACGCCCCAGCGATAGCCGGACAGATCACCATTGCTGCGTACCACGCGGTGACACGGAATCGCGACCGCCAAACAGTTAGCGCCGCAGGCCTGGGCTACAGCCCGGAACGACTTGGGCGCGCCAATGCGCTCGGCAATTTGCCCATAGCTCGCGGTGTCGCCTACCGGTATATCGCGCAACGCCTGCCAGACCCGTTGCTGGAATGCGGTGCCGCGCAGGTCCAACGGCAAATCCAGCCCGAGGGCGGGTGCCTCGATGAAACCTACGACGTGTGCGATCAGCTGTTCGAAGTTGTGGTCGGCTCCCACCAGGTCAGCGTTGGGAAACTGGTCTTGCAGGTCACGTACCAGTTGGTCCGGCTCATCCCCTAGCAGGATCGCGCACACCCCGCGGCTGCTCTGGGCCACCAGAATCGAACCCAGTGAACATTCTCCGACAGCAAACAGGATTGCACTGTTGGTGCCGCCGGCCTTGTAGTCACTGGGTTTCATCCCCAGCAACTGGTCGGCTGATTCATAAAAGCGGCTATTAGAGTTGAAGCCAGCGTCGTACAAGGCATTGGTCACCGTCTGTTTTGCCTTGAGTCCGTTGCGCACTTTTTGTGAGCGATGTGCGCTGGCGTAGCCCTTCGGCGTCAAGCCGGTGACGGCTTTGAAGATCCGATGGAAATGGAAAGGGCTCAGCCCGGCGAGGGTGGCGAGGGTGTTGAGGTTGGGTGGGATTTCTGCCTGCTCGATATGGCGGCAGGCGTCGGCCACCCGTTGTGCGTCTCGCGCGGCCCGTTGAGTCTGATCACCGGCGGCGCGTTTGCTGGGACGATAACCGGCGGCTTCGGCCTGCGCGGGTGTGTCGAAGAATTCGATATTTTCCGGGCGCGGCAAGCGCGAGACGCTGCTGGGACGGCAATACACGCCGGTGGTTTTCACACCGTAGACGAACAGCGTGTCGGCCTTGGAATCACGGGCGAGTATCGCCGCCCAGCGCGGATCTTGTTCGGTAGTCATGTTCGGCACTCTTGACGGATCCCGGCCAGATTAGCCGTGCCGCGCCGGTCAGGCACTCCGAAGCTTGCGCTCAAATTAGCCAGCGGTGCGAAAAGTCAGGTTGATGCGTTGCGGGCCCATGATCGGGTGCACGCCTTCCTTGATCGGCATCACACCATGAAAACGCAGGCGATCAACGCCGCCCCAGACAACCACGTCGCCATGGAACAGCGAGACCTTTTGGGTTTTGTCACTGCGCTGGTGTCCACCAAAAAGGAAAATCGCCGGTAACCCCAGCGAAACCGACACCACGGGCGCGCTGTACTGACGTTCATTCTTGTCTTGATGCAGCGACATTTTGGCGCCTGGTATGTAGCGGTTGATCAGGCAAGCGTCGGGCGCGAAGTCGATAAACCCGGCGTCTGCCGCCGCTAGGACGGCAAGTTGTCGCAAAACATCGGGCAGTGCCGGCCACGGTTGTTGACTGCGCGGATCAAGCGGGCTGTAGCGGTAACCGCTGGTGTCGGTGGTCCAACCCAGGGCGCCGCAACTGCTCAGCGCCGCGGACATGGTGAAACCACCAGGGGTGACCATTTGCCGAAATGGGGATTGAGCCAGCACGCGCCGCAACTCGGGCAGAAGCCGCTCAATCCACGGCAGGGCGAAGCCCCGTAATACGTAGGACTGTTCACCAATTTGCTCGCGCCCTGCGGGTTGTTGCAAGGCGTCATCGGCGAAAAGGTCGGCTGTGGGGCCGGGCATGTTCTTACAGCGCCTTGCTCACGTTGATGTCGGTGATCACATCACTGGCATCATGGATTTTCGCCAAAGCCTGCAAGGCCTCTTCCACGCTGTTGGTCGTCAGTTGGGCGAACTCAAAGCGGCGTTCGCCGTTGAGTTTGTACTTGATTACGTATTTGGTGGTGGTCACGGTGATTTCCTGTGGCGTGTTCGAATCAGCTCAGCTTGGTGCTGGTGCGACGTACAATGCGAATCTTGTGGGACAGCGCGGGTTTGCGCGTAACGCTGATGGCGCGGCGGGTCACTACATCCAGGGTAATGTTCCAAAATCCGGTGCTGGGAGCAGTGATTTTGGCGGGAAACTTGTCGAACGCGCCGCCGTGGTAAGTGTGACGGCCGCCATTTTTAAAGCTGCGAAAATTCGCATCGCTCATCAGGCGGATATTGCAAGTCTGCGAGCATTCGATGACGACGATATCTCCCTCATTGAGGTGCTCGCGCTGGTGAATGAATTTCATGAGGGTGTCTCCAGAAGGGCTTTTTCTGAAAAATCAGAACGATACGTAGGTTAAGATGGAGTTTATCAGCCCCAGCGCGTTTATTATCGGCCTGTCTTCAACGTCGTCGACAATTTAAAACAGTTATTTACCGAGTAATCAGGGATAAATCCTACGTGGGCGGGAGAAAATTACCATCTCGGCTGTCGTAGGGTCTTTAAGTGGAGATTTTGTATGAAGTGGAGTGTGTTGGTTCTGGCCTTGGCGATAGGTGGGTGTGCTTCGGTTGCAGATATCAAGCAGACCCCACCGACGCTGGCGGTCATTTCGGGGAAGAAACCTCAGGAATACGCCGCGTGTGTGGTTCGGAAACTATCTACTACCCGCCGGCCGCCCCAGATCGAGCCGCATAAGGACGGTGGCGTGCAGGTGATCGTTCCACAGAAGTTCTCGGCCGATCCTTCGGCGATTTTCGAAATTGACGAGCGTTCCAGTGGCAGCAGCATCAAGCTGTACGAGAGCATGTCCAACGTGCCGATCCGCCCGGGCGACGTAAAGAAGGCCGGGGAAGAATGCATTTCTGGCTGATGCCGTTGTGGAAAAATCAGATATGAAGCGTGAACACGTCCAAGCCCGGCATGCCGAGGGGCAAATCTCGGCGACCCATGTCATCCAGAATCCTGCCGACCTTGGCGAATGGATCGTGTTCTTCAAAAAAAGCGGGGGGCGCAGTTATTTCCTGGTCGATGATCAGGATGAGGTCGAATCCTTTGCCAGCCTTGATGAGCTGACCGAGATCCTAAGGGAGCTGGGCATCAAGTTTGCCGAGATCCACTTGTAGCCTGCAGTTACTTGCAGACCACCACCACACTGCGGTTTTTAAAATTGCCGACGTCCTGGCCCAAGGTCTTGTCGCTTTCCTTCAAGGATGGCGTGCCCTCTGTGCCGACGATGCGATAGCCGGTGCCTGCGCAGGAGGCGTCGGCTTTTTCGTAGCAGCTGGCCCAAGAGTTGGCTTCGCCGGAGCAGTCGATGGTCAGGCCTTGCTCGCCGTTTTTTAGGTAGACATCGGAAGTGGTGGTGCAGCCGGCAAGCGCCAGTACCGCAGTCAGTGCCAGAAGTTTGTTCATGAGTGTTCGTCGTCGAGGGTGTGGGAAGGGCGCTGACACTGTCGTGGGGCGTTTTCGGCAGATTATAGCGAACTGCCATCTAGGTACAGATAAACACAAAAAAAGCCCCTTGAATCGGGGGCTTTTTGCGTAGGCCTGTAGGCTTACTTGGTCTTCGGTCGTTTACTCGACGCGTGGCCCGCTTCATCCACAAACACTTCGGCTACGGCAATCGCCATGCTCTCGGTCTCGAAAACGCCCGCGACGCTGTCGCCGTGGAAGTTGATCAGGTGCCAGCCGTCTGCTCGCTTGGTGATCAGGTAGCCGTTCACGCCTTTGGGTTCTGACATCTATTAACAATCTCGTGGTCTGGTTCAAGGTCATCATGATAGCGCCAAATGCCGAGCAGCCGCGCAAGTTATTCCAAGGCAGTGTTCCGGCCTTGAAAGCGTGCTAAAAGGGTTTACGCTCTTTTAAACAGGGGCGCGGGGGCATTTTTTGCCGTGGCGGTGCAAACGTTCTTCGTAAGATAAGTGGAACTTACGCCGACATTTTTTCTCTATGTTGACATCGCAACGCCAGCAGGACCCATTGTAAGGTGACTGCGGCGTGATTAGACTGCGCCGAATTCCGTACGCACAGCCCTTTGTAAGGACTTATATGATCAAGAAATGCTTGTTCCCAGCAGCCGGTTACGGCACTCGCTTCTTGCCAGCGACCAAGGCCATGCCTAAAGAGATGCTGCCGGTGGTAAACAAGCCACTGATTCAGTACGGCGTCGAAGAGGCATTGGATGCCGGTCTGAACGAAATCTCCATCGTTACCGGTCGTGGTAAACGCGCCCTGGAAGACCACTTCGACATCAGCTACGAGCTGGAAAACCAAATCAAGGGCACCGACAAGGAAAAATACCTGGTCGGTATCCGCAAGCTGCTGGACGAGTGCTCGTTCTCCTACACCCGTCAGACCCAGATGAAAGGCCTTGGCCACGCCATCCTGACCGGTCGCCCGCTGATCGGTGACGAACCGTTCGCCGTGGTGCTCGCGGACGACCTGTGTGTGAACCTGGAAGGCGACGGCGTACTGACCCAAATGGTCAAGCTGTACCAGAAATACCGTTGCACCATCGTTGCGGTTCAAGAAGTTGATCCTCAAGAGACCAACAAGTACGGCGTGATCGCCGGTGACGACATTGGTGATGGCCTGATCCGCGTACGCGACATGGTTGAGAAGCCGGCGCCTGAAGATGCACCGTCGAACCTGGCGATCATCGGTCGTTACATCCTGACTCCGGACATCTTCAAGCTGATCGAAGAAACCGAGCCAGGCAAGGGTGGTGAAATCCAAATCACCGACGCCCTGTTGAAGCAGGCCAAAGACGGTTGCGTGATCGCGTACAAGTTCAAGGGTCGTCGTTTTGACTGCGGTGGCGCCGAAGGCTACATCGAAGCAACCAACTTCTGCTACGAGCACTTCTACAAGACTGGCAAGGCTTACTGATTCACGCTTGCCCGCTGCTAAAAAGCCACCTTCGGGTGGCTTTTTCGTTTTTCAGCCCCATGTAAGTCGGTATGCTGATGTCCTGCCGAGGAGAGTGAAATGGCCTACGATTTTGATCTGTATGTAATTGGCGCCGGTTCCGGCGGTGTTCGTGCGGCGCGCTTTGCTGCGGGCTTTGGCGCCAAGGTAGCCGTGGCGGAAAGCCGTTATTTGGGCGGCACCTGCGTTAACGTGGGCTGCGTACCTAAGAAGCTGTTGGTGTACGGCGCGCATTTTGCCGAAGACTTCGAGCAGGCCAGTGGCTTTGGCTGGTCCCTTGGGGAGGCGAATTTTGATTGGGCGACGCTGATCGCCAACAAGGATCGCGAGATCAACCGCCTCAATGGCATCTACCGCAACTTGCTGGTCAACAGTGGCGTGACCCTGCATGAAGGGCATGCGCGCTTGGTTGATCCACATCAAGTGGAGATCAATGGCGAGCGTTTCACCGCCAAACACATCCTGATCGCAACTGGCGGCTGGCCGCAGATTCCGGATATTCCAGGGCGTGAGCACGCCATCGGCTCCAACGAGGCGTTCTTCCTTAAAGAGCTGCCCAAGCGCGTGCTGGTCGTTGGTGGTGGTTATATCGCCGTTGAGTTCGCGGGTATTTTCCATGGGCTGGGTGCTAAGACGTCGCTGCTGTATCGCGGCGATCTGTTCCTGCGTGGTTTTGATGGTGCGGTGCGCAAGCACCTGCAGGAAGAGCTGACCAAGCGTGGCCTGGACCTGCAATTCAATGCCGATATCGAACGCATTGAAAAACAAGCCGACGGTAGCCTTAAGGCCACCCTGAAGGATGGTCGTGTACTGGAAACCGATTGCGTCTTCTACGCCACGGGCCGGCGTCCGATGCTGGATAACCTGGGGCTGGAAAACACAGGCGTCACGTTGGATGAGCGCGGCTTTGTTCAGGTCAATGACCTGTACGAAACCACCGAAGCATCAATTCTGGCTATCGGTGATGTGATCGGTCGCGTGCAGCTGACGCCGGTGGCGCTGGCTGAAGGTATGGCCGTGGCGCGTCGTTTGTTCAAACCTGAGCAATATCGCCCGGTGGATTACGCAATGATTCCGACGGCGGTATTCAGCTTGCCGAATATCGGCACTGTCGGCTTGACGGAAGAAGAGGCGAAAAAGAACGGCCATAAGGTGCAGATCTTCGAAAGCCGTTTCCGGCCAATGAAGTTGACCCTGACGGATTGCCAGGAGAAAACCCTGATGAAATTGGTGGTTGATGCCGACACCGACAAGGTGCTGGGTTGCCATATGGTCGGCCCGGACGCCGGTGAGATCGTCCAGGGCCTTGCGATTGCGCTCAAGGCCGGCGCCACCAAGCGTCACTTCGATGAAACCATCGGCGTGCACCCTACGGCGGCGGAAGAGTTCGTCACCATGCGCACGCCTGTGGCGGACTGATCAGGCTTTAGGTGTTGCCTCTGGCGCCGTTGCAACGACGGCCGCCAGTCGCAATGCCTCGATACTGGCCTGAGCCTTGATAAGGTCCAGTTCCAGGGTCTTGTTGGCGTGCTGGTGTTCGGTCAGCGCTTCCTGGCGTGACTGGCTTTCCAGTACGGCTACCCGCAGACGCTCTTGAAGCAGGGCGCGCTCGCTATCTATCTGGCTCATCTGTTCGCTCAGCTTCGCCTGCTGCGCTTGATCTTTGCGGGCTTGCTCCTGCAGCGTCGTCAATTCCTTCGCCGTCACCCGATGTTCGATCAGTAGGCGCTCGTTGTCGCGATGCAGTTGAGTGATCTCATCCTGGCGCACCATAGCGCTTTGTTGGGCCTGGCGCAGTTCCGCCTGTACCTGCTGCAACTGGCCTTCATGGCGCCGCTGCTCCTGCTCGCGTTGCTCCTTGATCGCATTGCGGTAGTGCTCCAGCGCGTCGCGGGCGTGAAGGTGCTTTTCTTCCAGTGAGCGAATCTGTTCGTCCTTATCGCTAATCCTCAGCTCGTAATCACTGCACGCCTGGCTAAGCCCTGCATTACGGGTTTGCTCGGTCTGAAGACTAGTACTGGCTGTTTGCAGCGCAGCGCTTTCTTCTGCCAGCGCCGCGGCCTGAATATCGAATTGCTGCTTGAGTTGGCCGTGGGCCTCTTGAAGCGCGTCGAGCTCGGCAAGCAGGGCAGCTTTCTGCTGTTCGAACTGCGCCAAGGCCAGGTCAATCGGCTCTTGAGCCTTCTCTTTTAAGCGCTGAGCCAGTCGCGAAACCAGTTCACCCAGCTCGTCGTCAATCGGCGCTTCGGTGATGGTTAGGCGACTTTCGCTGTCGTCCAGCTCCTTCAGGTAGCGATGGATCGTGGTTTTCGAACCGGTATTGCCCATTTCGATGCGTACTGCGTCGATGCTTGGGTTCTCGCCGCGGGCAAGGATCGCCAGGCGTGCCGTTTGAACTACTGCTTTGTTTATGCCGCCGCGAGCCATGGGGTCTCCGTCGATTTAGTATTGTGGTACATGGTATGTATATACGTACTATATCACGAATATAAAGTCCTTAAAAATCAAGCTTTCTCAGATGGGATATTGGCGTATTATCCCGCGTCATAAGCGCTTCACGCGCAGAAACGCATGCCCGCAGTACGAATAGGCCTCCCATGAGCGATCTTGATCGTTATCTCAACGCTGCCACCCGCGACAACACACGCCGTAGCTACCGCGCGGCGATCGAGCACTTTGAAGTCAGCTGGGGCGGGTTTCTGCCGGCCACCAGTGACAGCGTGGCGCGCTATCTGGCGGCCCATGCGGGCGTGCTTGCGGTTAACACCCTGAAGCTGAGGCTGTCGGCGCTTGCGCAATGGCACACCAGCCAGGGGTTCCCCGACCCGACCAAAGCCCCCGTGGTACGCAAAGTGCTCAAGGGGATTCGCGCCGTGCACCCTGTGCAGGAGAAGCAGGCCGAGCCATTGCAGCTCAAGCATTTGGAGCAGGTGGTTGCATCGCTTGATGCTGAAGCGCGGGAGGCAGCCCACGCACACGATCAGCCGCGCTTGCTGCGTGCCAAGCGCGACACCGCGTTAATCCTGCTCGGCTTCTGGCGTGGCTTTCGTAGCGATGAGTTGTGTCGACTGAGCATTGAACATGTTCAGGCCACACCCGGAACCGGCATCAGCCTGTACCTTCCGCGCAGCAAAAGTGACCGCGACAACCTCGGCAAGACCTATCACACGCCTGCGCTGCTGCGCCTGTGCCCTGTTCAGGCCTACAGCGAATGGCTCAGCGCAGCAGCGCTGGTGCGTGGTCCGGTATTCCGGGGCATCGACCGTTGGGGCAACCTGGGCGAGGAGGGCTTGCACCCCAACAGCGTGATCCCGTTGCTGCGTCAGGCGCTGGAGCGCGCAGGCATCGCCGCCGAGCAGTACACCAGCCATTCCTTGCGTCGGGGCTTTGCCACCTGGGCCCATCGCAGCGGCTGGGATTTAAAGTCGTTGATGAGTTACGTCGGCTGGAACGACATGAAATCCGCCATGCGCTATGTTGAAGCGACGCCCTTTCTTGGCATGACATTGGCCACTCAACCGCTGCTTTGAGATTTCTTCTATTAATACAGTCTCCTGATAGGGAAAACCAATCGTCAGCATCAGGTTTGCCAATGAGCCAGCGTCGGAAAGAGTGGGTAGGATTCACCCCATCAACTTCTTAACCCCTGACGGAGAGTCAACGATGCCTATCATCAACAGCCAAGTAAAACCGTTCAAAGCTACCGCGTTCAAAAACGGCAACTTCGTAGACGTGTCTGATGCTGACCTGAAAGGTAAGTGGTCGGTGTTCTTCTTCTACCCAGCCGACTTCACCTTCGTTTGCCCAACCGAGCTGGAAGACCTGGCTGACAACCACGCCGAATTCCAGAAACTGGGCGTCGAAATCTACAGCGTTTCCACCGACACCCATTTTGCCCACGCTGCCTGGCACAACACCTCGCCAGCCATCGGCAAGATCCAATACACCATGATCGGCGACCCAACCCTGACCATCTCCCGCAACTTCGACGTGCTGATCGAAGAAGCTGGCCTGGCAGATCGCGGTACGTTCGTGATCAACCCAGAAGGTCAGATCAAGATCGTTGAACTGAACGACGGCGGTGTTGGCCGTGACGCTTCCGAGCTGCTGCGCAAAATCAAAGCTGCCCAGTACGTCGCTGCCCACCCAGGCGAAGTGTGCCCAGCCAAGTGGAAAGAAGGCGAGGCCACCTTGGCTCCGTCCCTGGACCTGGTCGGCAAGATCTAAGTCTATGAAGCATCAAGGGCGGGTTTCCGCACCTACCAAGTAAGCTGCAACCGCCCTCAAAAACGCCCGGGCGAGATTCGCTCGGGCGTTTTTTTATACCCAGAATTAAAGGAAATCGCCCGTATGTTGGACGCCAATCTTAAAGCTCAGTTGAAGTCATACCTGGAACGGGTCACCCAGCCGATCGAGATCGTCGCCTCCCTCGATGACGGCGCGAAATCCCAGGAAATGCTTGCCCTTCTGCAGGACGTAACCAGCCTCACCACGCTGATCGCCCTGAAAACCGATGGCGATGACGCGCGCAAACCGTCGTTCTCCATCAACCGCCCAGGTGCAGATATCAGCCTGCGTTTCGCCGGCATCCCTATGGGCCATGAATTTACTTCGCTGGTGCTGGCCCTGCTGCAAGTCGGTGGCCACCCGTCGAAGGCCAGTGTCGAAGTGATTGAACAGATTCGCGCCCTTAAAGGTGAGTTCAGCTTCGAGACTTACTTCTCGCTGTCGTGCCAGAACTGCCCGGACGTGGTCCAGGCGCTGAACCTGATGGCCGTTCTCAACCCGAACATCCGTCACGTCGCCATCGACGGTGCGCTGTTCCAGGCTGAAGTCGACGAACGCCAGATCATGGCGGTGCCAAGTGTGTACCTCAATGGCGTGAACTTCGGCCAGGGCCGCATGGGCCTGGAAGAAATTCTCGCCAAGCTCGACACCAGCGGTATTGAAAAAGCCGCCGAAAAAATCAGCGCCAAAGACGCCTTTGACGTACTCGTCGTCGGCGGTGGTCCAGCCGGTTCAGCGGCCGCTATCTATGCTGCGCGTAAAGGCATCCGCACCGGTGTTGCCGCCGAGCGTTTTGGTGGTCAGGTGCTGGACACCATGTCCATCGAGAACTTCATCTCGGTACAGGAAACCGAGGGGCCGAAACTGGCCAGCGCACTGGAGGCTCATGTGCGTCAGTACGACGTGGATATCATGAATCTGCAACGTGCCAGCAGCCTGGTCCCGGCGAAAAACCCTGGTGACTTGCACGAGATTCGTTTTGAAAGCGGCGCGACGCTCAAGTCCAAGACCGTGATTTTGGCCACTGGCGCCCGCTGGCGTGAAATGGGCGTGCCAGGCGAGCAGGAATACAAAGCCAAAGGCGTATGCTTCTGCCCGCATTGCGATGGTCCGTTGTTCAAAGGCAAGCGTGTGGCGGTGATCGGCGGCGGTAACTCCGGCGTGGAAGCAGCCATCGACTTGGCGGGCATCGTGAGCCACGTAACCTTGCTGGAGTTCGATAGCAAGCTGCGCGCCGATGCGGTGTTGCAGCGCAAGCTGTACAGCCTGCCGAATGTTGACGTGATCACCAGTGCGCTGACCAGTGAAGTCAAAGGCGATGGCCAGAAAGTCACGGGCCTGGCATACAAGGATCGTGACAGCGGCGAGTTCAAGACCATCGACCTGGAAGGTATCTTCGTGCAGATCGGCCTGCTGCCTAACACCGACTGGCTCAAAGGCACCGTAGAGTTGACCCCGCGTGGCGAAATCATCGTTGATGCGCGTGGCGAAACTTCACTGCCCGGTGTGTTTGCCGCGGGTGACGTGACGACCGTGCCGTACAAGCAGATCGTGATTGCAGTAGGCGAGGGCGCCAAGGCTTCCCTGAGTGCTTTTGATCACCTGATCCGCACCTCCGCGCCAGCGTAACTACCCGGCTGGAAATGAAAAACCCCATGATCACTCATGGGGTTTTTTCGTTACAGCGGCGTGGGCTGGATAATCTCAACCCAGTACGCATCCGGGTCCTTGATGAACGCCAGGCTCTTCATGCGGCCATCGGTCAGGCGCTTCTGGAAATCGCAGCCCAGGGCTTCGAAGCGTTCACACGCAGCGACGATATCCGGCACCGCGATGCAGATATGGCCAAAACCACGCGGGTCGGTGTTGCCGTTGTGGTAGGCGAAGTCGGCGTCGTTTTCGGTGCCGTGGTTGTGGGTCAGTTCCAGGATGCCAGGGATCGACTTCATCCACTGGGTGCGCGCGGCGGCGTCGGCCGGGATCTGGGATTTGTCCACCAGGGCCAGGAAATAGAGGCTGAATTCAGCCTCGGGGAAATCACGCTTTTCAACCAGCGAAAAACCCAGTACACGGGTGTAGAAGTCCAGGGACTTGGTGATGTCCTTGACCCGCAACATGGTGTGGTTGAACACGAAGTTCGTGGTGGCGGTGTCAGGTTGGGCGGTGACGCCCGGGAAAGTGTTCAGTTCGTGCAGGCTCATGGGCCCTCCAGAAAAAAATGGGGCAAACGCGGCTCCAGGTGAGAGGAGCGTTCCCTTGGCTTGCGGCTGGCATCCGTGCAGCCGGGCCATGATACGCAAGGCCCGCCTGCTGCGCCAAATGAAAAAGGTCACGCGGGTCTTGCGATCAGCGGGTAGCGGGCCTCACACTTTGTCGCTTGAACCTTGGGTATCTTTCGCATGACCGAACGTCGTAAACCGCTGTTGAGTGCTGTATGCCTGCTGTTGGCCAGTCCTTTCGTTTCGGCGGTGGATCCGGAAATCCACTGGCCCAGCGGCTGGCAAGTCGAAGAGGTGGTGCGTGATGGTGAAACGCCGCCAACGCCACAGCCGGTTTCGCGTCAGCGTGCAATCAAGAACGATGAAAACGGCAACACGCTGATGGTGATGGAGTTGACGGCAACGCCGACTGAGGCGGGCCATAACGTTAATCTTCAGGGTGTATTGCTGGAAATGCGCAAGTCCATCCAGAAAGATTTTGCCCAGAGCGGTTACCAAAGTGTCTGCAGCAAAATGCACTCGACAACATTGAGTCGGCTTGAGGCGATGGAAACTACCTGTGTGATTACCGAGAATGGACGGCACGTGCTTTCACAAACATTGGTGGGAGCTGTTGATACCGATAAAGCGTATGTTTTCTCATACGCGGGTCAAGCCGATGCTTACGAGGCGAGTAAGGATGAAGTCCGTTCGGTGCGCGACAGCCTCAAACTTTAAGTGCGTGTTGCGCGTCGAATTTGAACAAAATGAAATGTTATTTAAGTTCGGTTTCGAACCCTTGAATAAAAAAGCCCCGCTGACGCGGGGCTCTTTATTAGTGCGGTGTAATCAGCCGCGAAGCCAGGAATCTACAGTGGCGGCGCCATACTGTTCTTTCCATGCTTTGAGGCCGCGGTGGTTGCCGCCTTTGGTTTCGATAAGCTCGCCGGTGTGCGGGTTGTGGTAGACCTTGACCACGCGCGCACGGCGTTGTTTTGGTGCGTTGGCAGCAGCAGCGCTAGCCTTGCCCGGGTTTGGATCAAGGATCAGGATGATGTCACGCAGGCCTTTGCCGTAGGTTTTCATCAGCCCTTGAAGTTTTTCTTCGAATTCGATTTCTTTCTTCAGGCCAGCATCGTTCTTCAGGGATTCCAGCTGGGCAAGCTGCTCTTGAAGGGCTTTTTCTGCTGCGCGAAATTCGGCGAGTCTGGACAAAATCTGTACTCCAATAGTGTTGTTGGCTGATATCAACTGCAGACAAAGCTATTAGCCAATAGCGTTAAGGCGACTCAAAGAGGACGTCGTCCTGCGAGTTCTGCACAGGCAAGAAAAATTGTAGTAGTTAATCCGCTACGAGTAAATCATGTCTTTTGTATTACTAACATTATTTCAACGCCGCTAATACGTGGCTATTCAATGGCTGGTCAGGTTTTTAATGAATTCATCGCTGGGTAGTGGCTTTCCAAACAGATAGCCTTGCAGGAAATCCACGCCGTGAGCAGCCAGGTATTCGCATTGTTCGACCGTTTCCACACCTTCAGCAACGACACCCAGATCCAGTTTGCCGGACAACTCTATGATGCTGTCCAGGATATGCCTCGACAGTGCGTCTGCACCGATCATGGCGACAAAACTCTGGTCGATCTTCAAGTAGTCCACATTGAAGTTGCGCAAGTAACCCAGGCTTGAGTGGCCGGTACCAAAGTCATCGATGGCAATCATGACGCCCAGTTGGTGCAAGGCGTCGAACAGCTGACGGGTGATATCGGTGGGCTCGATCAGCTCGCGCTCGGTCAACTCCAGCACCAAGGTCACCTGGCCCGGTATGAAGGCGGCGAGAAACTCACGGCAATCGTCCACCAGCGTCAGGTCGAGACAATGGCGGGCGGTGATATTCACGCCGATGTGGAACCCCGGGCAAAACCGTGCCGCATGGGGAGCCAGTTGTACGGCGGTCTGGCGCAGCAGGGCGCGGGTCATCGGCACGATCAGGCCGGAATGTTCGGCCAGCGGGATAAATAGATCAGGCCGTACCAAGCCTTCCTTGGGATGCTGCCAGCGCATGAGCACTTCACAGCCGGCCCATTCGCGGGTGTCGCCGCGTACCACCGGCTGAAAATACGGAATGAACTCATCGGCGCCCAACGCCCGTCGCAGTTCATGGGTCGGTGCCGAGGAGCGTTTTTGCAGCCAATGCGCGAGTAGGCCTGCCATTGCGCCAAAGAACACCACCAGGCTGAACATCGCACGATAGCGCGCCTGCATGTAACGCCAGACCTCGCCGTCCGGCATGCCGGCGTCGACGCTGTAACCATAGCGTTGCGAGGCCAAGTGATGATGGGCTACGGCAAATTTCGGCACTTCCGTGGTATGAACACTGCCGTCGGCAGCCAGCCAGTTGGGCCCCACTTGCAGGACCAACTGTGCATAGCGGCTGATCAGGCGCAAGGCGTTGGTCAGGTGATAGCCGTCAATTGAAGCAAACGCGCCTTGGTCTCCGTCGACCAGTCGGTACACCAGCAGCGCAGTGTCCGGCGTCACCGGGTTGCCATTCATCAACCAAAGCCGACCGTCCACATAGTCGTCGGGGTTTACGGGCGACTCATAGTTGCTGCCGAACAGTGAGCTGCAATAGATATTCTTCTGCCAGGACAAGGTCGTGGCGCGCACGAACGGGCGCCTTGTGACCTGCTCGCGCAACGCCAATTGGGTGCCGTTATCGCAGGGCTGGCCTGCCAGCGGCAGCAGGGCCTGGGCAGCGAGGGCGGTGTTATCGAGCATCAGGTCGAATTGGCGCACCGCTTCCTCGGCGGTTTGCGCTGTGCTTTGCTCAAGGGTTCTTTCTGCTTGCCAATACAGGATGGCCAAGCCGAGCAGGATCGGCAGCAGACCGCAGAGGGCGCTGATCGAGTAGCGGACGATTGGCTCTCGCGGGCCTTTGACGGTGAGGGGCATGAGTTGTGCGGCCTGTTGCGGAGTAGGGGATGCGCCGGCAGGCCGGTCAGTATTATTTCGATAATAGATGGCTCGGTGGACAATTGCTTGCCCTACCACCGCGTTGCGCAATCTCGATGAACGCCAGCGTCGCGGGTGATGACTGGCGCCGATCAAGCACTGCCAAGCCAATCTGGCGCGGTACACGAGGGGATAGGGGGCGTTTCACATAGCGCGGGTCGTCCAGCGGTGGCAACGACGCCTCGGCCACGATGCTCAACCCGTCCCCGCGACTGACGGCTTCCAGAGTGCTCAGCAGTTGGGCGCAGCGATACCGCACCTTGGGCCGTAATTGGGCCGCACCGAACAGTCGGGACACCAGTTCCGACGATCCTGCCTCGGTGAGAATAAAAGGGTCGTCACACAGCTCCTGAAGAGTCAGGGCATCGCGAGCGGCCAGTGGGTGCTCCGTGGGCAACAACGCGACCATTTGGTCCTCAAACAAGGCGAAGGTGTCGAAGCGCTCCTGCTCCAAGACCACAAAGCCTACATCGATCCGCCGCTCATCCAGCCACTGCAACACTTGCCGGTCAGGGCCTTCATCCACGTGGACCTCAATGCCCGGGTAGGCTGCACGAAACTGGCTGAGGATACCGGGCAGCAGGCGAATCGACGCAGTTGGCCCAAACGAGCCGACGCGCAGGGTGCCGCGCTTCATGCCACGGGCATCTGCGGCTTCCTGTTGCAGCGTGTTGGCCAGGCCGAGCATGGCACGGGCGCGTCCAAGCAATTGCTGGCCGATCTCGCTCGGCTCCACCAGGTTTTGATGGCGCCGGAACAGCTCGACACCGAGCTCTTGCTCCAACGCCTTGATCGCATGGGACACCGCCGACTGGCTGATGCCCAGCCGGTGCGCTGCGCTGGTAAAGCCCTGAAGTTCGGCCACCAGTGAGAAAATTTCCAGTTGGGTCAAGGTCATGAGCAAATACTCATTTTACGATGATTGATCATTAGCAGAAGAATACTCCAGATCTTCTGTCACTTGAGCCAACCCAATGAGCCCCGCTTCGGATCGCCTGACCTATTGCAAACTCGCCGCCGTCACCATGATCTGGGGCGGCACCTTTATCGCTGGTCGTTACCTGGCCGATCAGCTCAATCCGCTGCTGGCCGCGAGCCTGCGTTTTATCCTGGCAAGCCTGGCGTTGTTGCTGTTCATGGCCTTCGCACGCATACCACTGGCTCGCCCGAGTCTTCGGCAACTTGCGCAATTGGCGGCGCTGGGGTTCTTCGGGATTTTCATCTACAACCTGTGCTTCTTTTATGGGCTGCAGTACATCAATGCGTCGCGGGCGTCATTGATCGTGGCGTTGAACCCGGCGGTGATTGGCCTGGCGTCGTGGTTGTTGTTCAAAGAGCACCTGAATCGCACCAAGGTAATAGGGATTGCATTGTGCGTGGCTGGCGCAGTCGCTGTGATTGTCAGTCGCAACCCTCAGCTGATGCAGGCAGGCGCCCATAGTCGGCGGGGTGACTTGCTGATCCTTGGTTGTGTGGCGGCGTGGGGCGTTTATTCGCTGGCTTCCCGCGGGCTGAACGCAAGCCTGGGGCCATTGCAGACCGTGACGTGGTCGGTATTGCTGGGAACCCTGATGTTGACCGCAACCACAGCGCTGTCAGGAAACTTCACGTTCAAAGAGGTCGCAAGCCTTGGGCCTTCACAGCTGCTGAGCCTGCTGTATTTGGGTGTGCTCGGCTCGGCGCTGGCTTATATCGGTTACTACGACGGCATCCGGCGGATTGGCACGACACGTTCCGGTGTATTTATCGCGCTTAACCCGCTGACCGCAGTGATCTGCGGCGCCTTATTGCTGGGCGAAGCGTTGACCTTGCCCATGCTGATAGGCGGTGCCTTCATTTTGGCTGGCATTTACCTGTGTAACAAACCCCTTGCACGGGCAAGGGCAATAGGGATTTGATGAAGAGTACGGACAAACATCTTTACGCTGTGTAGAATCGATTTACGCATACAAGAATATGGACTTGCGCTCACGCAAGCCTCAGCCGTCAGAGACTGATGTAACCATGAAGCGACTCGGCTCCCCCCTCATCTTTGGTGACTTCCTTGCCCGCAGCGTGCGAGGCCTGTCCTGCGCGCCTCCCTCCCACCTCATCCTTGCTTGCAAATAACCCCTTGCTACCTACAAGAATGATGAGGCACCGACCATGACCGTCCAACACGAAAACCCAATGGGCCTGATGGGCTTTGAATTTATTGAATTCGCATCGCCGACCCCGGGCACCCTGGAGCCGATCTTCGAGATCATGGGCTTCAGCAAAGTCGCGACCCACCGCTCCAAGAACGTGCACCTGTACCGCCAGGGCGAGATCAATCTGATCCTCAACAACGAACCCAACAGCATCGCCTCGTATTTCGCGGCGGAGCATGGCCCGTCAGTCTGCGGCATGGCGTTCCGCGTCAAGGACTCGCAACAAGCCTATACCCGCGCACTGGAGTTGGGCGCTCAACCAATCCATATCGAAACCGGGCCGATGGAGCTGAACCTGCCGGCAATCAAAGGCATCGGCGGCGCGCCGTTGTACTTGATCGACCGGTTTGGTGAAGGCAGCTCGATCTATGACATCGACTTCGTCTACCTCGACGGCGTGGAGCGCAACCCACAAGGCGCAGGCCTGAAGGTAATCGACCATCTGACTCATAACGTCTATCGCGGGCGTATGGCTTACTGGGCGAACTTCTACGAGAAGCTGTTCAACTTCCGTGAGGCGCGTTATTTCGATATCAAAGGCGAATACACCGGCTTGACCTCCAAGGCCATGAGCGCGCCGGACGGCATGATCCGCATCCCACTGAACGAGGAGTCGTCCAAGGGCGCCGGGCAGATCGAAGAGTTTCTGATGCAGTTCAACGGCGAAGGCATCCAGCACGTTGCGTTCCTCACCGACGACCTGGTCAAGACCTGGGACGCGCTGAAGAAGATCGGCATGCGCTTCATGACCGCGCCGCCGGACACCTACTATGAAATGCTCGAAGGCCGCCTGCCGAATCACGGTGAACCGGTGGATCAGTTGCAGGCTCGTGGCATCCTGCTGGACGGCTCATCCATCGAAGGTGACAAGCGCCTGCTGCTGCAAATCTTCTCGGAAACCCTGATGGGCCCGGTGTTTTTCGAGTTCATCCAGCGCAAAGGCGATGATGGGTTTGGCGAGGGCAACTTCAAGGCGTTGTTTGAGTCGATCGAGCGCGATCAAGTCCGCCGTGGCGTATTGACCGCCGACTAGCCATCCAAAGCCTGTCAGGCTTTTCGGGCAATTCAAGAACACGCTCCGTATCGAAAGGTACGGAGCTTTTTTTTGCCTGCCAAACACGTCAGAAAGGTTTTGCAACAGACAACTCCTTGGGGCTGTGGAACAAAATTTTACGAGACTCCACCCATGGACGTCGCAAGAGCTGATCCTCTCCTGCGTCACAAGTGTGCGTTTCGCGACCCCTAATTTTAAGGAAAGACTGATTATGACAAAACACACTCTGGCGGCTGCAGTGCTGGCTTTGTGCGGCTTCGCTGCCAGCTCCGCTTATGCAGCAGACGGTACCATCACGATCACCGGCTCGGTCAGTGGCACTACCTGCACCATCAGCGGCGGCACCGGAGCCTCGCCAGGTTCAGGTGCCAACTTCCCGGTCGTTCTTGATCGCGTGCAAACCTCGGCCCTCAAGGCCGCAGGCGATACGGCCGGCAGCAAGCGCTACTTTGTCTATGTGGGCGGCTCGGGCGGATGCCCGAACGGTACCAAGGTCGCCGTACGTTACGAGCCGACCAGCCCTGGCATCAACCCGGCAACCGGCAACCTGCGTAATACCGCCACTGCAACACCCGCCTCGCGGGTGGAGGTACAAATTCTCGATGGCGCTTCCAACACGCCAATGGACTTGCGCGTAGGTAATAACTCAACCGTTGCCACCGTGACCAATGGTCTGGCGACCTTACCGTTCTATGCACGCTACATCGCCAACGGCGGAGCGGCAGGCGCGGGTAATGTCACCAGCAGCGTGCAGTACTCGGTCACCTTTCCTTGATGCAGCCACGCTGATAACTATTGCGTTTGTTGCCTGAGATCCTCGCTCGACCCTGCGGTCGGGCGCAGGACAACTGTTTTCAAGGATTACCCGATGCAGGATTTAATGATGTTCTTAAGTCATCGCGTGGTGTCCGTCGCGCTGAGTCTGGCCTTGTGCATAGCCTCGCATGCGACGCACGCGGGGGTAGTTATCGACGGTACGCGACAGATTTACCCCGAGCAGCGACGCGAGGTCACCATACGAGTGACCAATGATGACAAACACGCACCCCGTCTGGTCCAGGCGTGGCTGGACGCAGGTGATGCCGAGGCAGCGCCGACACTGAGCGATGTGCCTTTCGTGCTGTCTCCCCCGGTATTTCGCCTAGACGCCGGCAAAAGCCAGTTCATGCGCTTGTCCTACACCAAGGCACCGCTGCCTGCGGATAGAGAGTCGCTGTTTTGGTTGAACGTACTTGAAGTGCCGGGCGCCACCAATGAGTTTGATCCCACCCTCGAAGACAGCCAGCGGAATCACTTCAAGTTTGCGTTCCGTATCCGCACCAAGGTGTTTTTTCGCCCGGCGCAGTTATCTGGAACGCCCGAGGAGGCGCCAGGGCTGTTGCGCTGGTCCCTGGAGCATGTCGCCCAAGACACCGTGATACAGGTGCACAACCCTTCGGCTTATCACGTCACCTTCAACGACATTTACCTGCTTATGGGCTCCCATCCCGACGCGAAAAAATTGTCACTGCCCGAAGCGATGGTGGAACCGGGAGGCACGTTGAAGTTGCCGGTGCCGAACGCCGCGAAGGTAATACCCGCCGATGCGCGGGTGAATTTCACCTACATCAACGATTTCGGCAGCTTTTCATCGGCGCAGCCTGCTGTATTGCATCGCTGAACACGTCCCCGGAACGTTGCTGATCGCAAGCAAACGTACATTTCTCAGCGTCCACTGAAGTCATAACTATGCCTAGTCACATCCAAGTACGGGTGCATCGTTGCGCCCCGATTTTGCCATTCCAGCATCGAAAGATGATGTTGGGCGGTTTGATGAGTGCGGCCGTAATCGCAAGCGATTCCGCGCTTGCGTCTGAGTTGAGCTTTGATCTGAACGCATTCTCCAGCGGCCTGGCATCGTCGGTTGACATGTCACGGTTCAATACCGGCAACCAGATGAGTCCTGGCCTATATCGCATAGATATCGTGGTCAACGGCCAGGCTTTGGGGCGCAGGGAGGTAGAGTTCGTCGCGGCCCACGCAAAGACCGGTGCACAGCCGTGTTTGAGTCGCGAAGTATTGGAAAAAATCGGTATCGCGATGGATAAAGTCGATACCGATACCCGTGGGCGCGAGCTCGCGAACCCTGCCGCAGCCGGCCAGTATTGCGGCGACCTGGGGCAGTGGATTCCGATGGCGTCCAGCTCGTTCGATCCGGGCGCCCTCGAGTTAGCCGCCAGCGTGCCGCAGGCCTACATGAACCGGTCCATGCGCGGCTACATTGACCCCGAGTTGTTGGATGAGGGCATTACCGCCGGGCTGCTCAATTACAACTTCAGTACCAATGCGGTCACTGCTGGTGAAGGCGACGGTCGCACTTACCTAGGCCTCAATGCGGGGATTAATCTGGGCGCCTGGCGCTTGCGGCACCAAGGTGCCCAAGCCTGGAGCAACCGCACAGGGTTTGAGACTTATCAGAACACGTCCACTTATGTGCAGCGCAGCATCATCCCCTGGCAATCACAACTCACTATTGGAGACACCTTCAGCAACGGACAGATTGTCGACGGGGTACGCGTGCGAGGCGTAACCCTGGCAACCGACGACCGCATGCGTCCGCAGACGCAGCAAGGTTATGCACCTCAGGTACGCGGTGTCGCCGACAGTAATGCAACGGTCACCGTCAGCCAGAACGGGTACACCATTTATGAGACGACAGTCGCGCCTGGCCCTTTTGTCATCAGTGATTTGCATGCCACGGGTTATGGCGGTGATTTGATCGTCAGCGTGACGGAAGTCGACGGGCGTCGAAACACCTTCGTCGTGCCGTACTCGGTGGCCCCGGAATTACTCCGGGCCGACACGACAAAATACAGCGCCACCTTGGGTGAGGTGCAGCAGAAGGGCATCGATGCCAAGGGCGCAAACGTCTTTCAAGGCACTCTGCAACACGGCTTGACCGATGACTTGACGGTGTATGGCGGCGGCAGTCTTTCCAACGGTTATGAGCAGGGCAAGATCGGCATTGCATTGAATACGTCCATCGGTGCCTTCTCGCTGGACGGCGCCACCTCGCATACCAAAGTGGCTGATCATGGACGCCTGTCCGGCCAAAGCCTGGGCGTGGGCTACAACAAAAGTCTGCCCGCCTCGGGTACGCATTTTGCGCTGGGTGCATACCGGTTCTCTACAGAGGGTTACCTGAACCTTCCGGATGCACTGAATGTGCGTGAAATCGCTCGCCAGTCCGGTGATGTCAACGGTTATGCCCGGCAAAAAAGTCGGCTCGACCTGACCATCAGCCAGCAGTTGGGCATAGGCACCTTGAGCCTGTACGGCAGCTCTGTCGACTATTGGGGCGGGCAGGAAGGGCGCCAGGTTTCATTCACCGCCAGTTACGGCTCGACCTGGAACAAGGTCAACTGGAACCTCTCGGCGCAGCGCTCAAGGGTCCAGGACACGCGACAACTGACTCAAAGCGAGCTCAGTGACGATGTGTTTTTCGGGCGTATCGGCCAACCCGGGCGCATCGATAACCGCTACATGCTGACGTTATCGATGCCGCTGGGGAGCGAGCCGAGGTCGCCGACCATCAATACTTCGCTGTCTCGGGACAGTGGCGATACACGGGGCAGCCAGCAGCAGGTGGGCATCAACGGCTTCCTGGGCGAGAACGCCGAGTTCGACTACGGTTTTTCCGCCAGCCGCGCGACCAGTGATCAATCGAGTTCCAGGCAACTTAACACCCACGCAGGGTACCGCACCGGTTCCGCCAGCGTGCGTGCAGGCTATGGTCAGAGCCGCGATAGATCCCAGCTTTCATTTGGCGCCGATGGCGGCATCGTCGCTCACGCTGGCGGCGTGACGTTTTCGCAAAGCCTGGGAGAGGCCTCTGCGCTGGTTCATGTGCCGGATGCCGAAGGCGCAGTGTTGGGCCACGACGGTGTTACACGCATCAATAGCAGCGGGTATGCCGTGGTTCCGTCACTCAGGGCATTCCAAAACAATACGGTGAGTGTTGATCCACAAGGCATGTCCATGGACGTGGAGCTTCAAGAGTCGAGCCTGGATATCGTTCCAACCCTCGGTGCAGTGCAATTGGTGGAGTTCAAGACCGTCAGCGGGCGGGCGGTGATCGTCCAGGCCAAACAGCAGAACGGCACGCCGCTGCCATTTGCGGCTCAGGTTCTGGACCAGCAAGGCCGGGAAGTCGGCGTAGTGGGCCAAGCCAGCAAAGCTTTTGTGCGCGATATCCCGGCTGCCGGCACGTTGATCGTCAAATGGGGTGAAAAAATTTCTGAACGATGCGACGTCCACTACCAGATGGCTGCGCATGCCGCGAACAGCCGCCAGCAAGACGTCGACTATCTCCAAGGGTTGTGCGTACCCAGCTCGGTTCGCCAAGTAGCCGGCAGTATTGAACGGCACCCGTGAATATTCGGTGCCACATCTGTGGGGCACCAGCAGAGGACTTTTGTATGAACTTATCTTGGCTTGCTGCCTCGACGTTGGGCGGCTGGATGCTAGCGATGCAAGCGCATGCTTTTTCAGGTGGGGATTGTTATCCGCAAGGGGCAACGGCGATCAACATTGCCCCCATCATCCCCCCGACCAACCCTCAGGTCGGGCAAGTGATCGGTTTGGCGGGAGGCTATCCCTTTAATGCACCGGCAAGTGTCATGCAGTGCCGTTACGACTTCTGGAGCGATTTCCACTGGGTAACTGCGACGATCAACGCGGTCAACTCCAGCTCCACTGGCAGGACATTCAACGCCAACGGTGTGTCCATGCCAGTGTTCGCCACAGGCGTGCCCGGGGTTGGGTTTGCAATGATGGCCCGCGACCCGAATCATGGCTTCGCCGCTGTCGGTCAATCGGCAGCATCACTGCTCAGGGTGAAGTATCCCAAGCCAGTTGTCTGGGGCCTGCAGGGACGGCTTTACCTGGTGGCCACGGGAGGGGCGATTTCTCCGGGGACTGTGCCCACACGCACTGTCGCGCATTACAGGGTGCAAAATACCAATACCTCAGCCCCTGGGTATCATCCGGTCAATATGCAGGCGCTGGTCATTAGCCCACCGCTAAAGCCGACATGCCGGGTTTCGACGCCCTCCATTGCGATGTCTTTGGGAAGCGTACCGGTTACGGCGTTCCGTGGCGTCGGCAGTCATGCCGGCAGCGTAACCCGCAATATCACGCTCTTGTGCGAAGGCGGCACCGGAGGCACGCGTGATGTGTTTATCACCGTCACTGACCATACCACCCGCTCGAATCGCAGCGATGTGCTGTCCCTGACCGCAAGTTCCCAGGCCAAGGGCGTGGCCCTGCAGTTGGTACGCGGCGGCAATATTCTGGTTCGTTACGGTGCGGACTCCTCAAGCGTGGGCAACCCTAATCAATGGCTGGTGGGGACGACGGGCAATGGCACGGTGCAAATTCCGCTGACTGCGCGCTATATCCAGACGCAACAGACGATCGCGCCAGGCAGCGCAAATGGCGTGGCAACGTTCACGATGAGTTACCGATGAGCCGGACGTTCCTGCGACGGCTCAACGTGATAGGGCTGCTGATGGCGCTGCAGGCACCTCTGGTCCACGGCGAAATCGTCATCGACCGTACCCGTGTGATCTATCCGGCTCAAGCCCGCGAAGTAACGGTCAACCTTACCAATGAAACGGATGGCCCGCGGCTGGTCCAGGTATGGATCGACGCCAACGATAGCGAGGCGTCACCTGAAAACAGTGATGTGCCGTTCACTGTCACTCAACCGATTTTCCGCATGGAGGCCGGCAGTGGACGAGCGCTGCGCGTGCTCTATCAATCGGCTTCACACACGAACGAGGACCGGGAATCAGTGTATTGGCTCAACGTGCTTGCGATCAGGCCGACAGGCGAGCCCGCTGTGCAAAATAACCAAGTGAATCTGGCATTTCGTACGCGGGTTAAATTGTTCTTGCGGCCGAACCAACTAGCGGGGACGGCGGCAAGCTCGATTAATGACTTGAAATGGCAACTAGTTACCGGGGATGAGTCGACGCTACACGTGAATAACCCCGGCGATTACCACGTCACGCTGTCCGGCATCGTTGTGACACGCGAGGGCGTTGAATACCACAGCGAAGACCCGCCGATGATCGCACCACGATCCACCGCCGTCGTGACGATGCCAAGGCTGCCGCACGGCGCGGCGGGCAGCGCAACAGTGCGCTTCACTACACTTGACGATCAAGGTGCAACCCAAACGCATTCGGCGCTGTTGGGCAAATCCAGGTGAAGACGGTTCAAGCCCTGCGCTGGCGTACCAGGTGCTTGAACCCTTCGAACACCAGCACCATGACTGCGATCCAAATCGGGATATAGGTCAGCCATTCGCCCGCCTTGATGCCTTCACCCAGCAGCAAGGCCACGAACAGCAAGAGCACCGGCTCGACATAGCTGAGCAGCCCGAACAGGCTGAACGACAGTAATCGGCTGGCAATGATGTAGCTCACCAATGCAGAGGCGCTGATCAGACCCAGCATGGGAATCAATGCGTAAAGCTTTGGGTGCACATCCATCACCGCAAAACCTTGCTCGCCGCTTTGCACGAACCACCAAGCCACCGGCAGCATCAGCGCCATATCCAGCCAGAGCCCACCCAAGTTATCGGTCTTAAGGTATTTGCGCACGATGAAGTAAAGCGGATAGCCAATGATCACCACCAGCGTTGCCCACGAAAACCCACCGGCTTGGTACAACTCGTTGAGTACCCCAAGGCCGGCAAAGAACACTGCGATCTTTTGCAGATAGGACAGCTGCTCACCCCATACCAGCCGTCCGGTGAGCACCATGGTCAATGGCAGCAGAAAGTAACCCACCGAAACATCCAGGCTGCGCCCGTTCAGTGGTGCCCACATGAACAACCACAGCTGCACGCCCAGCAAGGCCGAAGACAACACGACGCCTGCGATCAATCGAGGCTTTGCCGCCAGAACCTGCAGCAATTCCCAAACACGTCGCCATTCGCCGCTGACGATCATGAACACCGTCATGCACGGCACAGTCAGCAGCATGCGCCAGCCGAAAATCTCCAGACCGCTCAACGGCGTGAGCAACGATGTGAAGTAATACATCACGGCAAACAACACCGAGGCCGAGACCGATAACACAACACCTTTAGACACGCTGTCCTCGCGAAAACCGATTTGTACAAGAGAGGCGGGCATTATGGTGCTTGCGGCGTGAAACGGCTGCTCAGTTTTGGGGCGATTGGTGGGAAATTTTCTCACGCCATAAAATTTCTCCTATCCCGGTGGCGAGCGGGCTTGCCCGTGTTGGGCTGCGATGCAGCCCCGCAACCTCTTTCGGTCAACACCCGCTGCCGCTCGCCCCAACAGCACTCGACTACGAGCGAGCGACGCGCCCCGAGACATAGTGGCTAACATCATTGAACCCTGGGGTGGACGAGTGCCCCGATGTCACCAATGAATCGATAAACGCTTCATCCTCAGCCGTGATCTTGACGTCCAGCGCGCCGGTGTAGGCATCCCACTGGGCCTCGGTACGCGGTCCGACAATCGCCGAACTCACCGCAGAGTTGTTCAATACCCAGGCGATGGCAAACTCGACGATCCCCACACCGCGTCCCTGGGTATATTGCTGAATTTGCTGGGCAATGCGCAGCGACTCCACGCGCCATTCGGTTTCCAGGATCCGTTTATCCTGGCGTGCGGCGCGGCTGCCCGGCTCTGGCGTGACATCCGGCGCGTATTTACCGCTGAGTACGCCTCGGGCCAGCGGGCTGTAAGGCACCACGCCCAGGCCATAGGCGGCAGCGGCGGTAATCTGCTCCGCTTCAGCCTGCCGGTTGACGATGTTGTACAGCGGTTGGCTGATCACCGGTCTGTCCACGCCCAAACGCTCGGCCACGCGGATCACCTCGGCAATGCGCCAACCGCGGTAGTTGGATAAGCCCCAGTAGCGGATCTTGCCCTGGCGGATCAAGTCGCCAATCGCAGAAATCGTGACCTCCAGAGGGGTCGAGTGGTCTTCGCGGTGCAGGTAGTAGATGTCGAGGTAATCGGTGTCGAGTCGGGTCAGGCTGGCGTCGAGCGCATTGAAAATCCGTTTGCGACTCAAGCCACTGCGGTTGGGCAAACCGTCCGGTGGACCGAAACCGACTTTGCTCGCCACCACCCAATCCTGGCGGTGTCGGGCAATGGCTTCGCCGACGAGTTCCTCGGAGCGTCCGCCGGTGTATACGTCGGCCGTGTCGATAAAATTGATGCCCTGATCCCAGGCCTTATCGATGATGCGCAGCGAGTCCTCGGTATTGGTCTGCTCGCCAAACATCATGGTGCCCAGCGTCAAGGCGCTGACCTTCAAACCGGACTGGCCCAATGTGCGGTAAATCATGCAAAGCTCCTTGCGGCTGTGAGACGTCATCCATGCAATACCAGACTCAGAGGCTCTGGAACAAGCCCTGAGCGTGTTTCTTCATTCGCTCAGCAACGCATGGCAGCGCACTTGGAGAAACCGATGCAGCACTTTTACCCGCTCCGACACTTGCAGGCGGTGCGGGCACATCAGGTTGAATGGCGTCGGTTCGCCTTGCCAATCCGGCAACAAGTGCACCAGGCGGCCGGCCTTCAGATCCCGGGCGATATCCAGGTTGGCTTTATAGGCGATGCCGTGACCGGCCAACGCCCAGCGCCGCACAATTTCACCGTCGTCGCTCAGGTAATCGCCTGTTACGTGGACTTCCTGCAGCTCGCTGCCCTGGCGAAAGAACCACGTACTGTTGGCGCGCCCCTGGCGCATGTACCGCAGTGTGTTGTGTTGCGCCAACTGCGCGGGCGTCGTGGGTGTGCCGTGACGCGCGAGGTACTCGGGGCTGGCACATGCAATGCGCTGGTGACCGGGCACGACAGGCAGTGCCACCAGACTGGAGTCACGGGGTACGCCGAAGCGCAGGGCGATATCGACGGTGTCGCGGAAAAGGTCAGCATTGCTGTCGTTGAGCAGCAATTGCAGGCGGATATTCGGGTGTTCCGCCTTGAATTCGTCCAGCCAGCCCAAGACGACATTGCGTCCAAAATCCGACGGCGCGGCCAATTGCAGCAATCCGGTCAACCCCTGGCTGTGCTGCTTGAGGGCTTGTTCACCTTCGGCCAATGCGGCCAGGGCTTCGCGCACGCTGTCCAGGTAGCGCTTGCCTTCCTCGGTCAGGCGCATGCTGCGGGTAGAGCGCGCGAGCAGGCGAATGCCCAGCCGTGTTTCCAGACGCTTGAGGGCGATGCTGGCCGCAGCAGGCGTCAACCCCAGGCCGCGCGCGGCGGCGGACAAACTGCCCGTGTCGGCGGTGCGCACAAAAACTTCAAGGTCCAGGATTGAGCTCATTTGTAAAAATCCTTTAAAGATCTTGTCGTTTTACCGGGATTTTTCGTCGATTGCCAAGCTGGGAAGATGAACGCTCACTTTCTGACCCAGGACATCTCCCCATGGCATCTTCCCTCAACGGTAAAACGGTCGTCGTGATCGGCGGCAGCAGTGGCATTGGCGCGGCGGTGGCCAAGGCCGCCGCTGCACGCGGTGCTCAGGTGGTGTTGGCGGGGCGGCGCCTATCGTCGGGCCGCGACAACGGCCTACGCAGCGAGCCAGTGGATGTCACCGACCCCGACTCACTGCAACGTCTGTTCGAAAACGTTGGGCGTTTTGACCATCTGGTGTACACCTCCGGCCCTTCGGTACGCGCCAAGACCTTGATCGAAACCGATCTGGACGAGGCCCAGGACAACTTCAACGTGAAACTCTGGGGCGCGTTGCGGGCGATCCAGCAGGCGCTGCCTTTCCTAGATGAGCGCGGGAGTATCAGTCTGACCTCCGGGCAACTGGGCCGTAAGTTGGCGCCGGGCCAGTTCATCAAAGTTGGTATCAACGCGGCCACTGAAGCCCTGGGCAAGCAGTTGGCAAAGGAGTTGGCGCCGCGACGCGTCAACGTGGTGAGTCCCGGTGTGATTGATACCCCGGCGTATGCAGGGTTGGCCGAGGACCAGCGCCTGGCGATGTTTGCCAAGGCTGGTGGCGCGTTGCCGGTGGGGCGCGTGGGGCAGGCAGAGGAAGTGGCGGCGGCGTATGTGCTGGCCATGGAAAATGGCTACATGACCGGTGCTGTCATTGATATCGACGGCGGCGGGCTGCTGTAAACGCGGACGAGATGTGGGAGGGGCTTGCCCCCTCCCACATGGACGCCGTCAAGCCTTGAGGGTGCGCGTCATCCGCAACGCCAACACACTACCGGCCACAATCACCGCCGCCAGTAGGTACAACGCAATATCGGTGGACCCCGTCGCATCCTTTACAAAGCCCACGATGTACGGGCTGAGAAAGCCCGCCATCTGGCCCATGGAGTTGATCAACGCCAAACCACCCGCCGCCGCGCCCGCGCTGAGCATCGCAGTCGGCACTGGCCAGAACATCGGCAGACCGGTGAGGGCACCCATGGTGGCGATCGTCAGGCCCAGAATCGCAATCGCCGGGGTCGTGGCGAAGTTCACCGCAATCACCAGACCAATCGCGCCCATCAACATAGGCACCACCAAGTGCCAGCGACGCTCTTTGCGCAAGTCTGCGGAGCGGCCCACCAGCAGCATAAAGACCGCCGCCAGCAAATACGGGATCGCACTGAGCCAGCCGATCACCAAGTTATCGCTGAACCCCAGGTTCTTGATGATCGACGGCAGCCAGAAGTTGATCGCGTACACACCGCTCTGGATGCAAAAGTAGATCAGGCCGAATGCCCAGATCGCCGGGTTCTTGAACACTTCGGCGAGGGAATCGGTGGTGGTTTTCGGCTTGTTGGCCAGGTCCGTCGCCTGGTCGGCTTCCAGTACCGCACGCTCGTGGGGTTTGAGCCACTTGGCGTGGGCAAACGTGTCACTGAGCAGGAAGTAGGCGAGGGCGCCGAGGATTACGGTGGGGATGCCTTGCAGCAGAAACATCCACTGCCAACCCGCCAAACCGCCTTGGCCGGCGGCGAAGTGGTTGAGGATCCAGCCGGAGAACGGGCTGCCGAGTAAGCCGGACACCGGAATCGCCGACATGAACAGCGCCATGATCCGTCCACGTCGGAACGTTGGGAACCACTGCGACAGGTACAGCACCACACCAGGGAAGAAGCCGGCTTCGGCGGCGCCCGTGAACAGGCGCAAGGTGTAGAAATGCGTCGGCGTGGTGACGAACAGCAGGCACGTGGACAAGGTGCCCCACACGATCATCATCAACGCGATCCAGCGCCGTGGACCGAACTTGGTCAGCGCCAGGTTGCTCGGTACGCCGCACAGCACGTAGCCAATGAAGAAAATCCCGGCCCCCAGGCCGTACACGGTTTCACTGAATTTCAGCGCATCAAGCATCTGCAACTTGGCAAAGCCAACGTTGACCCGGTCAAGGTAGTTGAACAGATAGCAGATGAAAATGAAGGGGATCAGGCGCAGGGTAATGCGCTTGTAGATGGCGTTTTTATCGTCATCGGTGGCCAGTGTGGCAGCGGCGCTCTGTGACATGGCGTTCTCTCTTTATTATGATTTTTCGCGATGCGAGGGTAACGTTGATCGCTCAACGAGTCTCGGCCACGGGGCGGGGTGCTGTCTTTGTGCTCGCGCACAGTGATGGAAACTTTGCGCTGTGCCGATGAACAACCATGCTTTTTTAGGAATTTAGACTCATGTTCGAGTTGGATCATGACTTGGCACAGGACATCGTCGATCGGACCATGGCGATTTTGCCCTACAACGTCAATGTCATGGACAGCCAGGGCCTGATTCTCGGCAGTGGTGAGTCCGAGCGCATCAACACCCGCCATGAAGGTGCGCAACTGGTGCTGGCCAATGGTCGCGTGGTGGAAATCGACGGCCAGACCGCCAAACACCTCAAGGGCGTACAGCCGGGTATCAACCTGCCGCTGATGCACGATCAGCGTCTGATCGGCGTGCTGGGTATCACCGGCGAACCTGAACTGCTGCGCACCTACGCGGAACTTGTGCGTATGACCGCAGAAATGTTGGTCAGCCATCGCCATCAGCAAGCCGAGCAGCAATGGCGACGCCAGCGTTGCGACGATCTATTGGCGTTGCTCCTCGCCGAAACCGGTGATTCGCCGCGCCTGGTCGACGAAGCTCAGCAACTGGGGCTCAAGCCGCAGCTGGCGCGCACGCCGTACCTTTTCGAACTGGGGCCGGGCCAGTCGGCGGAGGCATTAAGCGCATGGCTGACGTCGCGCTATCCGGACAGTTGGTGCGTCAGCTCGGCGCAGTTCTCGTTGTTATGGTGCCGGCCCGCGGCGGTGCAAGTGGATAATCCACGCCTGCTGGAAAAGCTCGAAGGCCAAGGTTGGAATGTGCTGCGCGTAGCCGTCGGCGGGCAAGCGGAAGGACTGGCCGGGCTGCGCCGTTGCTATCGGCGCGTGGGCGACTTACTGGCCTACGGTCGCGATGTACTGCCGCACTCACGGCTGCTGACCCTCAACCGTTATCGCCTGCCGGTGATGCTCTGGCGCCATCGCAACGACGACGCCCTCGATGAACTGCTCAACCCCCTGCGCAAAGTGCTCGCCAAGGACAACAACGGCCAATTGCTGGCCACGCTGCGCAGCTGGTGCGAGCACGATGGCCAAAGCCAGGCCTGCGCCGACGCGTTGGGTATCCACCGCAACAGTCTGCGTTACCGCATGGAGCGCATCGCTGAACTCAGTGGCGTCGACCCGCTGACCCTGGACGGCATGCTCGCCCTGTATCTGGGCGTCCAGCTGTTGCCCCAGGCTTTGTCGGAATGAACAACAAACCTCACCCGCACTTGTGCATCGGACCGGCGTCATTCCCGGTGCCAACTGGCAGCATGGGCGTCATAAAAACCGGAGAAAGCCCATGAAAATCATCATCGCCCCCGACTCGTTCAAGGACAGCCTGAGTGCCGAAGGCGTTGCCCAGGCCATTGTCCAAGGCTTGGCTGAGGTCTGGCCGGACGCGCAGTTGATCCAGTGCCCGATGGCGGACGGCGGTGAAGGAACGGTGGACTCGGTACTCGCAGCCTGCAACGGCGAGCTGCGCCGCCAGGCGGTTCGCGGACCGTTGGGCGCGACGGTTGACGCGCGCTGGGGCTGGTTGGCCGACAGCCACACGGCGATCATCGAAATGGCCGAAGCCAGCGGCTTGCAATTGGTCCCACCAGGACAGCGCGATGCGTGTATCAGCAGCACTTACGGTACCGGCGAGCTGATCCGCGCCGCCCTGGATGCCGGCGCACAGCGCATCATCCTGGCGATTGGCGGCAGTGCCACCAACGATGGAGGCGCGGGGGCGATGCAGGCGCTTGGCGTGCACTTGTTTGATGCCCACTCCCAAGTGCTGGCGCCGGGCGGTTTGGCCTTAGCTGGCCTGGCCCATATCAGCCTTGAGCGGCTTGATCCGCGCCTGTCTGAGGTGCGCTTTGAAATCGCGGCCGACGTCAACAATCCCCTGTGTGGCCCCCACGGTGCCTCAGCTATTTTTGGCCCACAGAAAGGCGCCAACCCCGCACACGTCCAACAGCTGGACGCGGCCCTCAGCCACTTCGCCGATCACTGCGCCAAGGTCTTGCCCAAGGACGTGCGCGACGAACCCGGCAGCGGCGCCGCCGGCGGCCTGGGCTTCGCCGCCAAGGCCTTTCTCGGTGCACAGTTTCGAGCCGGCGTGGAAGTCGTCGCCGAATTGGTTGGCCTGGACGCCGTCGTGCGCGACGCTGACCTGGTCATCACCGGCGAGGGCCGCTTCGACGCCCAGACCCTGCGCGGCAAAACCCCTTTTGGCGTCGCTCGTATCGCCCAGCAGCACGGCGTGCCCGTGATCGTCATCGCAGGCACCCTGGGCGACGGCTACGAGCAAATGTACGCCCACGGCGTCGACGCCGCCTTCGCCTTGCCGAACGGGCCGATGAGCCTGGAACAGGCGTGCAGTGAGGCCCCGCGCTTATTGCGCGAGCGGGCGGCGGACATTGCGCGGGTGTGGCGCGTGGCGGCCAAGCACTGACGCCACCTCCCGAACATGGGACAATCCGCGCCTTTTTTCGACACGGAGAGTCCCCATGTTGCGCCCCGCACTCCTGGCCTTGCTGTTGACCAGCACTGCCACCTTCGCTCAAACCAACACTGAAACCGTTCCCTTGCTCCGGGAAATCAAGAATTGGGTCACGGGTTGCGACAACCTGCGTAATTGCCATGCCCTCAGCGCACCCAGTGGCGTCGACGAGGAGGACTACAGCTCGCTGACTTTGCATATCTGGCATCAGGCCGGGCCTGAAGGTTACCTGCGTTTGCGCTTCGACCACCGCGGTGAGGCGCTCGACCTGTCGACCCTGCTGTTGGACGGCCAGCCGCTGGGGCTGGAGTTGACGCAGGGGCTGCACGTTGAACTGGACGATCAGGGCGGTGATCCCGAGGTGCAGTCCTATGGCGTGATCGAGGAGGCAGTGGCGCGGCGTTGGTTGCAGCGTTTGCGTAACGGCCAGCGCCTGCAATTGCCGGGGGATGAGCAGGCGCATGTGTCGCTGAGTGGGTTGAGCGCTTCGCTGCTGTTGATGGATGCGGTGCAGGGGCGGGTGGATAACGTCACGGCCTTGGCCCGCCCAGGTAAGGGCGCGGCCAGCGCCGTGCCTGCACGTTTGCCCACACCGGTGCTGCGCAAATTCCCAGGAGCACCGATGTTGACTGCGCAGGAGCAGGCCGGCCTGATAGCGGCCGCGTTGCACACCGTCACGCCCGAGGACAACGGCACCGGCAGCGCACCCGAGGCGAACGCTGGTGCCCTCACCGCGCAGCAGGCGATGACCGTGGTGCGTTATGACTGCGCGGCCTACAACTGTGAATACGATGTGGTCAGCCGCCAGCGCCAGGCGCCGTATGCCGAAACCCCGATGCAGCTTGAGCCCTTGCCATTAGGGATCGAACCACTGCAAGGCTCTGTGGGATATGACGCAGCTAGTGGCACCTTGAGTTATTTCTACAAGCTCCGGGGAATTGGCGATTGTGGCGCGGGCGCCGTCTGGGTGTTCGACGGCAAGGGTTTCCAGCTCAGTGAATTGCTGTCCATGCCGCGCTGCACTGGGGTGGGTTACGGTGATTGGCCTGCGTTGTGGTCGACGGCGCCAGCGCCCTAGCCATCGGGCGGGCAGGGCCTCTACACTGGCTGGCCACGTGTCTTTCAAAGGATGAAACGCCATGCACACACCTGAACCCCATATCGTGATCCAGCGCTTTACCGAGGCCCATCTTGAGGGCGTCGCAGCGCTCTATAACGAACCGGCGGTGTGTCGACAGGTGCTGCAAATGCCTTACCAATCGGTGGAGGCCTGGCGCAACAAGCTGGTGATGGACAACGAGCGTCGGCTGCAACTAGTGGCCGTGCACGGCGGCGAGGTGATCGGCCAACTCGGCTTGGAACAGTACCTGCGCGTGCGCCAGGCCCATGTGGGTTCGTTCGGCATGGGCGTTGCGCCGGCCTGGCAGGGCAAGGGGGTGGGGTCGCGTCTGTTGAGCGCTGCGCTGGACGTGGCTGACAACTGGATGAATCTTCACCGCGTGGAGTTAACGGTGTACGCCGACAACGAAGCCGCGCAACACCTGTACCGTAAATTCGGTTTCGAGGTGGAAGGGCTGCTGCGCGATTACGCCCTGCGTGACGGTGTGTTTGTCGACACCGTCAGCATGGCCCGTCTGCGCCAGCGGGGTTAACCCAGAGCAAACGCCACCGCAGCCTGCGCATGCAGCTCGGTGGTGTCCAGCAGCGGCAGGTCGCTGTGTTCGGGCTTGATCAACAGGCCTATTTCCGTGCAACCAAGAATGATTGCCTGGGCGCCACGGGCGGCCAGGGATTTGATCACCCGTTGATAGATCTGCCGTGAAGTGTCGCTGATCACGCCCACACACAACTCTTCGTAGATGATGCGGTGCACATCCTTACGCTCATCCGTGTCCGGCACCAACACCGTCAGGCCGTGATCGGTCAGGCGGGACTTGAGAAAGTCCTGCTCCATGGTGAATGCGGTGCCCAACAAACCGACCGTCAGCGTACCGGCCTCCACTGCGGCCAAACCGGCTGCATCGGCGATGTGCAGGAACGGAATCGACACCGCCGCTTCGATGCGCGGCGCCACTTTATGCATCGTGTTGGTACACAGCACCACACACTCGGCGCCGCCAGCCTGCAGGCGGCGTGCAGCATCTTCGAGGATCTGCGCGGTGTCATCCCAACGCCCCGCATGCTGGGCCTGTTCCACCGGGCCGAAATCCACGCTGTACATCAACAGTTGCGCCGAGCGTAGCGGGCCCAGCTGGTCGCGCACGCGCTGGTTGATGATGCGGTAATACTCGGCGCTGGACTCCCAGCTCATGCCGCCGATAAGGCCGATGGTGCGCATGTGATGTTCCTGACAAGGGATGTGACTTCACCTTACCCACTGGCCAACCAATAGTCATACGCAGTTGCCAGCCAAATGACCGGTGCAGTTTTAAGGCGTACGGCGAACCGCCGCATCTGCCATGATCAGTCTTCGCAACCTGGCTCACCCAAGGAAATCCGCAATGGACGATGTACAACAACTGGGCGAGATGCTTCGTCATTACGCCGACAGCGAAGCCCACAAAAAACAGCAATTCGACGTGCAGTCAGCCCGCTGGGCGCAAAAGCTCGGCGAGTTGTTCGGGCAGATTGAGCTGTGGCTGGAACCGGTCAAAACCGTCGGGCTGCTGGAAGTCAATCGTGAAGCCTATGTGGCCAGCGGCCCGAGCGTGCCGGTGGAGACGTCCACCTTCAAGACTGAGAAGCTCATTGTGCAGATCACCGGCAAAACCGTGGAGTTCGTGCCGGATGTGATGGGGGCGGGCGGTTCGATTTCCGTCGCGGTGATGGGCTTGACCGCAGCCCGCCATGGCAGCGTCTCGCTGGTGCTGGCGGCCGACAAGAACGACTGGCTGTGGAAGAAAACCAATGGCCTGAAAGACCCCGACACCTTCGGCTTCGACGCCAACTTCCTGGCTTCGCAATTACAAAGCCTGATCCCGCGCGATCGCGCTTGAGCCTTCAGCTTTGACGCCGATCCCAGGCCTGGCAAATGCCCGAGGCTAAATAAGGCGTATTCCCCAGGATTGGCTATACCTACAGCTCACTGTTTCGATGATGACCGCCAAGGAGTTCGATGATGAAACTAAGGCTAATGATCGGCGCGCTGTGTATCGCCACGCTGGGGATGACCGGTTGCGCCAGCAAGGTCACGCAACCGGATGAGTATTCGGGCTTTCTGTCCGACTACAGCCAACTCAAACAAGCCCAGTCGCCGTCGGGCGCCGTGGTGATGCGCTGGGTCGATCCCAAGCTGGACCTGAGCCGCTACAACGCGGCGTACATCGAACCGACTCAGTTCTACCCCAAACCCCACGCCACCGCGAAAATCCCCGAGAGCACCCTCAACGGTATCAACGCCTACTACAACCAAGCGCTCAAGCGTGAGCTGGCCAAGTCACTGCCCCTGGCCAGCGCGCCCGGCCCTGGCGTGATCGTGGTGCGCGCGGCAATCACCGCCGTCAGCAGCAAGACCGAGGGCCTGAAACCCTATGAATTCGTCCCGGTGGCCTTGGTGGCAGCGGCGGTGAGTACCGGTACCGGCATCCGTGACCAGGAAACCACTTTGGGGACCGAAGCGCAGTTCCTCGACGGGGCCACTGGCAAGGTGATCGCCCAGGTGGTGCGCAAAGGCACCGGCAAGCCGTTGGACAATGCTGCCCAGGTAATGAAGGCCGATGACGTCAAAAGCGTGATCGATGGCTGGGCGTCGGACCTGCATCAGTCCTATGTAAAGCTCAGAAACCACTAGAACGCATTTCTGGCCAGGCGGTTGTAATAGCTGAGCAGGGCGTCGTAGCGGCGGGTGACGCGGTAATAGTCGTCACTCAACTGCTGCGGCGCGGCGTGGTCCTGCCAGTCCTGGTGCAGGGTGTTCAAGGCCTTGAGGTATTCATCGGCAGGCGCCTTGATGTTGTACCAGAGGTAAATCGCCTCATCGTCCAGCCTTCTGCTGGGCATGGCATTGAGAAAGACTCTGCTGTCCTCGGCGGCCTTGCGTACCCCCTCGGTCAAGTCAGCCACGCGCTGCGGGGTCAGGTTGGCGTCGCGCACGCCTTGCTCGATCTGGTTCACCGCCTGGCGCGCCGCGATCATGTAGTTGAGCAAGTGCCACTGCATGTCTCGGCCAAAGCGCGCTTCCAGCAACGCCAGTTGGGCGGGACGCACACTCAGGTCTTCATCCGCCAACTGTTGGCGCAGAGAAGTGGACGCTGCCAGGTATTTTTCGACGACCTGATCGTAGGCCAGCAGCAATTGCTTGCCAGCGGCCTCTGACGCTATTTCCTGCGTTGTCGGCGCCAGGCTGCGCGCCTGCACGCGAGTAACCCCATCGGCCAGTGCCGTGACGTTGTACAACGCTTGCGCGTAGGCACCGGCGGCGGCGAGCAAGTTGCTGTCGGGCGCCTGGCGTTCCAGCTTCACCGTGTACTGCTGCGAACATACCGACCGCTGGATAAGGTACGGCTCGGGCTCATTGCGGTCGCCATAGGTATCGAGGGTGGGCTTGTCGGGCTCCACTTCGGGAATGGGGTAATACGCGAGGCGCGTATCCCGGTCGACGCGGTTCACGCAATCAATGATCGGTGCCAGGGCACTGGCTCTGGCAGTGTAGGGACTGTCGCGCTGGTCCAGCCACAGTTGCACTTTTTGCAACGGTCTGGTGGCGCTGGCCACCCCGAGCAGGCCAAGGCCCAATGCGATGCTTATGGGTAACAACCATTTTGGATTCATGGCTTGCCCTCCTGGCCGTACCACTGCACTTGGGTGGCGGGCGCCTGGCACTCAACCACGCTACGTGGCATGCGGCTGCACAGGCGTTCGGTCCACTGCTGCAGACCTTGGTTGCGGGTAACCAGGTGCTGGTTGTCGAGCATCTTCAGCCCGGCATAGAGCGCGACCGCGCCAACAAGACAAAGCGCGCCGCCCAGGACGGCCCAGCGTGGATGCCGGGCGGTCCACGGGGTGTGGTGATTCATGAATGGCCGCTTGATCAAACCCACCAGCGCCAGTGCGACCGCCAGGGTCAAACTGGCGAACGGGCTGAACACATAACCCAACGCTGCGGCCAGAATGAGACCCGGTACCAGGTCACGTATCGGCAGCAACGGCAAGTGGGTCGGGCTGAGCCAGCGGGGCAAGCGTTGGCTGAGCTGTTCATCCAGCACGCGGTAATGGTGGGCCAGCGGTCGCCAGGCCTGCCAGGCTATGCCCGCACACACCACGGCGCCGATCGACCACAGAATGCCCTGGCCCAGGGTCGGTATTACTTTGCCGGCCAAGGCTTCGGCCTTTACCAGCACACCCACCAGGCAACTGAGCACCAGCGCAACGATCCACGGCCAGGTGTCCATGGAGGCCTCCCAGCCCTGCCAGAAATACACCGTGCCACCGGGCATGCCTTCGGCAACGCTGACGTGGTCGGCATAAATATCGGCACTCAACGTCTTGCAGGCCTTCCAGTCGTCTTCGTCGAAGCGCTGGGCAAAGGCGCGGCGCTGGCCAAGGCTCATGGGTGCCAATAGCAAGCGCGCGGCACGCTGTCGCGGGCTGTCGGGCGGTTGTGCGGCCAATGCACGTTGGTGCGCCATAAAAGCAGGACCCTCTTGGCGCTTCAACATCTGCGCCCAGTCTCCAGCGGGGCACCCATGATCTGCGCCACCGTGCCAGTTTTGTCCGGCGCAAACCGCTTCGAATACAGTGCTCGACCAGTAATGATGGTTGGCAAGCAGTCTGGCCAACCATTCGTTGAACCACTCGGCATGGGGATGATTGTTCACCCAGGCATGCGCGTTGGGTGTAGCGGCGTAGGCCGCCAGGAACGCAGCGTCGTCTTGCTGGCCAAGGGCTTGGTGCAAGGGGGTCTGCAATTGGGTCCGTTGCTGGAACTCCAGGGCGCTGATTAACGCGCTGGGCAGTTCCAGGCGTTGCCAGGCAGTCAGCCAGTTGAAGGTTTCGAAGGCCCACCGGGTGTCTTCGGCATTCAGATCGCCTTCGATGCAGCGCTGTAACAGGTGGACTTCCAGCAACAGCGCGGTGCCATCGGCCATGGCCGCTTCGTAATGCTGAGCGAGGGTTTGGTCGGGCGTCTCGACCAGCACGTCATCAGCGACCTGCTCGTCCGGGTTCCACGCCAGTGCAGCCTCGTAGGCTTCGCGCAGGCGCTGAAAGCCTTGCGGGTCATCGTCCGGGCGGTTCTGTTTCAGCAAGGCGGCGTATTGGCGCTTGATCGTACGGCTATCGGCATCCGGCGTCAGGCCGAGGACATTCCAGCAAGTCATGTGCGGTACAGCTCCCTAGACAATCGCAGGCGCCATGCCTGTTTTACGGCGTGATATTCCAACGGTATGGGGCAGGGCGCGCCCGGTCCAGCGCTGTTGCGACCGGGCGCGAGGTGTCACTTAAGCGGCGTCAGTGGCGGTAGCTTCCATTGACCGGAACCTACCTCAGGCTTGGGCAGGTAGATGCGCAGCACAGCGAAGAATGGGCCGGGTGGAGCCGGCAACCAGTTGCTCTGTTCGGCTTTCGGTGGCTCATGGTGCTGTAGCGCCAGGGTCACGCCGCCATCGGCGTCGCGCTTGAGATCAGGCAACATGTGCGAGTTGATCAGGTAGCGTTTCTTGTGGTTGGGCACCAGCAACTTGGTCTTTGCGTCGTACAGGGTCAGGGACCAGAACGCATCGGCTGGCGGCAGTTGGTCCTTGGCGAAATGCACGGTGTAACTGTGGCGCGCACCGTTGGCAGGCTTGCCTTCGCTGTCGACGACGTACTCGAGGTAAGCGGCCTCGTCACTGGAGTTGCCGAAGATCCCCAGGTCCGCACCGGCGTAGCGGTACAGGTAGTTGTTTTGCAGATGGTCGCGACTGCCGAACAAATCACCGCTGGGCACTTGATGCGTTTCGATCCTGTCTTTTTTGAACGCTGCAAATTCAGCGCGGGCATCGCTGATGCCATCTTCCAGGGCTTTGCGCTGCTCGGCGGTCAATTGGTTGAGCGTGAAGGGTGCGCCGGGGGCGATGCCGATCCTGGCAAAACGCGCGAGCAGCTCTTTTTCACTGTCCTGAGGGGCGGCGAAGGAGAGCATGAAGTTCAGGTAGCGGAACAGCTGCGGGCCTTCGACCATGGTCGCCGTAGGCTTGGGCCATTCGACCTTCGGCGCCTTGGCCGGCGCGGCTTGTTTCACATAGCTGCTCAAGGACTGCACTTTGTAGCCGTTCTGGATCTGCTTGACCTTGTTCAGGTCTTTTTCATCGAACAGCTGCGTGCGGTACAGGGCGTAGGCGATGTTGCTTTCGCTGTACACCACGCGGTCAACGTCCACCGGCTGCTGACCTTTCCAGTCCGGGCCGGCAATCATGTAGTGGCCGCCGTTGTTGCCGGTGCTGCGGGTGCCCAGGTAGGCGAAGTTCTGTGTGTAAAGATCGATCAACTGCACCGAGTAGTAACGGTTGTCTTCGATCTTCGGCAACGTCAGCACCAGCGGTTCGCTGCGCAGGTCCATCCATACAAACGAGTAGGCCGTGTCGGAGCTCGGGGTCAAGGACGCCGTGTCTTTGGGCGTAAACACCTGGGCGGTGTTGCCTATCCGGTTGAACGGCGCCTTGAAGTTGGCACCGCCTTTATCAACGGCCTGGGTGTAAAGCGTCTTGTACATCTGCACGACCGGGTAGCCATACAGATACGCTTCCTTGGCGATAGCCCGCGCTTCGCTCGGGGTCGCGGTGAAATCGGCCAAGGCGCCGGTACTCATGAGTATCGAGAGGCTCGCCAACAGCAGGCGCGTCGGTTGTTTGATCATGTTGTTGCGTCTCTTAATGAGCAGGGGTGATGTCTTCCAGTTTTCAGCTTTTATCGACGTTGGCCTCGGTCGGCGCATACAACCGTAAAAAGCTGAACCCGTGTTTGCCGGACGAAGTTTGCACCCAGTTGCGCTCGAAGTCTTTTGGCACGTGCGTTGAGGGGCACGATCGCGCTAGCGTCCTATTGAATGAGTAACGGGGCAGGGCGGCGACGAGTGTCAAACGTGGGGCAGCATCGCTTTGACTTTGTCACGCAGTTGATCGATGGAAAACGGCTTGGCAATCACCTGCATGCCGTCAGGCACATCGATGTTTTCGGCATAGCCGCTGGCGAACAGGATGGGCAGGGAGGGGCGCAACTCACGCACTTTGGTTGCCAATTGCTTGCCGTCCATATCGGGCAAGCCTACGTCGGTCATCATCAGGTCAATCACCTGGTCAGTATCTTTAACCTGTTCCAAGGCCTTTTCAGCGTCGCCTGCTTCAAGCACCTTGAACTCCAACTCCTCAAGCACATCGACGATCAGCATGCGCACGATGGCGTCGTCTTCAACGACAAGGATGGTGGAGATGACTGTGGACATAATATGGAATTCCCAAAAAAGGCGAGGTTTACCGGCTGCCGTTCTGACAGGCCTCTTCCTTGAGTAAGCGCGGCCTGTAGACAAGTTCCCGCAAGCGGTAAAAACAATGCAATACAAAAGGCTAGGGAGAATAGCTTGTTCCGCTGTAGGAATCTGTACAAAACAGCTTTAGAAAAATGGTCTTGCCCGCCAGTTTGGGGCAAACTCCCGGTTTTTCCGTATTTGGCCAAGGCATGCCCATGACTCCTGCGTCGTCCGTCGATGAAAAGAGCTTTCGTAACCTCCTGAGCCGGAACGTGGCATTGCCCCTGGGTGTGGGTGTGCTGAGCGCCGTGTTTTTCGTCTGCCTGATTACCTATTTGCTAACGGTGATCAAGTGGGTTGAGCACACCGATCGGGTAATCAATAACCTTAACGAGTCGTCCAAGCTCACCGTGGACTTGGAAACCGGCATGCGTGGTTTCCTGATTACCGGCGACGAGCATTTCCTCGACCCATACGAAGTGGCTAAGCCGCGCATCATTGCCGACCTGCGCAATTTGCAGGAACTGGTGGCCGATAACCCGCAACAGGTCGACCGCCTCAAACGCCTTGAGGCCATGCAGGACGAGTGGAATAAATACGCCCAGTCGATGATCGATATGCAGCGCCAAAGCGGTGATTACCGCGGCGCGGTCAAGGCTGGCCGCGGCAAGCGCCTCACCGATGAGATTCGCAAGGAGTACGACGATGCGGTGGCGATGGAGCAACAGCTTCGCCTCACTCGCAATGAGGACGTGACGCGCACCACGGTGATCAGTGTCACCTTGTACCTGGTATTCGTACTCGGTTTGAGTGGCATTCTGGCGTATATCGGCCGGAAGAATTTACTTGCTCTATCACAGAGTTACGCCGCAACCCTCGCGTCTCAGCAGAAGATTGCACGGCGCCTCGAACAGCAGGCTTGGTTGCGCAACGGGCAAACCGAGCTGGCCGAACAAGTGCTGGGTCAACTGACCCTGAACATGCTGGGGCGCAATATCCTGCAATTTTTCGCTCAATACATGGGCTCGGCGGTTGCGGCGCTGTATGTACGCGAAGAGCACGGCGGCCTCAAGCGGGTCGCCACTTATGGCTTCTCCCGTGACCAGGAGCAACTGGAACAATCGATCTACAGTGACGAAGGCATCGTTGGGCAGGCTGCCCAGCTGGATCGCCTGATTCGCCTGGACGATGTGCCAGTGGACTACTTTAAAGTCAGTTCCGGCCTTGGCGAAGGCGCCACCCGCAGCGTGCTTGTGATGCCGACCAGCGATGATGACCGCGTCAACGGGGTAGTCGAACTCGGTTTCCTGCGCCCGCTGGAGGACCGTGACGTTGAGTTGCTGGAACTCATCGGCGGCAACATCGGCACCTCCATCGAAGCCGCGCGCTATCGTCAGCGTTTGCAGGAAGTGCTGGCCGAAACCCAGCAGCTCAACGAAGAGCTGCAAGTGCAGCAGGAAGAGCTCAAGACCGCCAACGAAGAGTTGGAAGAGCAGTCACGCATCCTCAAGGAATCCCAGGCCCACCTGGAGACCCAACAAGCAGAGCTGGAGCAGACTAACGAACAATTGGCCGAGCAGGCCCAGACCCTGGCCGAACAGCGCGACGCCATGGACCGCAAGAACATCCAGCTCAATCAGGCTCAGGTAGAACTGGAAGACCGCGCCGAAGAGTTGCAGCGGTCCAGCAAGTACAAGTCCGAATTCCTCGCCAACATGTCCCACGAACTGCGCACGCCGCTGAACAGCTCGTTGATTCTGGCCAAATTGCTGGCGGAAAACCCCCAGGACAACCTCAGTGCCGAACAGGTCAAGTTCGCCGAATCGATCTATTCGGCCGGTAATGACCTGCTCAACCTGATCAACGACATCCTGGATATTTCCAAGGTGGAAGCCGGCAAACTGGAAGTGCGCCCGGAAAACTCCAGCGTGACGCGTCTTGTGGACGGTCTGCGCGGGATGTTCGAGCCGCTGGCCGCCGACCGCAAGTTGGGGTTCCAGGTGGAGATCCAGCCAGGTGCGCCGATCATGCTGTACACCGACCGCCAGCGCCTGGAGCAGATCCTCAAGAACCTGCTGTCTAACGCGGTCAAGTTCACTGAACAGGGCCAGGTCAGCCTGTCGGTATCAAGCGCATCGGAAGGGGGCATTGCCTTTACCGTGCGCGATTCCGGGATCGGCATTGCTCCGGACCAGCAGGAAAGCATCTTCGAAGCCTTCCGCCAGGCCGATGGCACCACCAACCGGCGTTACGGCGGCACCGGGCTGGGCCTGTCGATCTCCCGGGACCTGGCGGCCTTGCTGGGTGGCTACATCAGCGTAACCAGTGAACCGGGCAAGGGCAGCGTTTTCACGCTGGTATTGCCGGAGCAGTACGTGGAGCGCGCCGAAGACGCGCCGCCGATCGAGCAGCCGCGCCAGGCCGTCGTAGTGCCGGCACCAACGCCGATCAAAGTGTCTCCGTTACCGGTGACCGACACTAAACTCATCCCGCGCTTTGCCGACGACCGCGACAAGGCACCGTTCACCACGCGCTGCATCCTGGTGGTAGAAGACGAGCCTAACTTCGCGCGCATCCTGTTCGACCTGGCCCACGAGCTGGGCTACCAATGCCTGGTCGCCCACGGTGCGGATGAGGGTTATAGCCTGGCTGAGGAATACATCCCCGATGCAATCCTGCTGGACATGCGCCTGCCGGACCATTCCGGGTTGACCGTGTTGCAACGCCTCAAGGAGCACGCCAGTACCCGACATATCCCGGTACATGTGATATCCGTCGAAGACCGCGTCGAAGCTGCCATGCACATGGGCGCCATCGGGTATGCGGTGAAACCCACCACCCGCGAGGAGCTCAAAGACGTATTTGCGCGCCTGGAAGCCAAGCTGACCCAAAAGGTCAAGCGCGTATTGCTGGTGGAAGACGACGACCTGCAACGCGATAGCATTGCCCGCCTGATCGGCGACGATGACATCGAAATTACCGATGTCGGTTACGCCCAGGCCGCGTTGGAGCTGCTGCGCACCAACGTCTACGACTGCATGATCATCGACCTCAAGCTGCCTGACATGCTCGGCAACGAGCTGCTCAAGCGCATGGCCACCGAGGACATTTGCTCGTTCCCGCCAGTGATTGTCTACACCGGGCGTAATCTCACCCGAGATGAAGAAGCCGAGCTGCGCAAGTACTCGCGCTCAATCATCATCAAGGGCGCCCGTTCGCCGGAGCGCCTGCTGGACGAAGTCACACTCTTTCTGCACAAAGTCGAATCCCAGCTGTCCCATGACCGCCAGAAGATGCTCAAGACTGCCCGCAGCCGCGACAAGGTCTTCGAGGGGCGCAAGATCCTGTTGGTGGACGACGATGTGCGCAACATCTTCGCCCTCACCAGCGCCCTGGAGCATAAAGGTGCCGTGGTGGTGATCGGGCGTAACGGCCGTGAAGCCATCGAGAAACTCAATGAAGTCGACGATATCGACCTGGTGCTGATGGACGTGATGATGCCGGAGATGGACGGTTACGAAGCCACCGCCCTGATCCGCCAGGACCCGCGTTGGAAGAAGCTGCCGATTATTGCGGTGACGGCCAAGGCCATGAAGGACGATCAGGAGCGCTGCCTCGCGGCGGGTTCCAACGATTACTTGGCAAAGCCGATCGATCTGGACCGTCTGTTCTCACTGATTCGCGTATGGCTACCCAAGATGGAACGCATTTAAGTGGAGCACGTTTTTTTGGACAAGAGCAGCGACATTGAGCTGCGCCTGCTGATTGAGGCGATATACCTCAAGTACAGCTATGACTTTCGCGACTACTCGGGTGCGTCGGTCAAACGCCGTGTGGCTCACGCCCTGCGCCAGTTCGACTGCGCGACCATTTCGGCGTTGCAGGAACGGGTGCTGCATGATCCAGCGGCATTCATGCAATTGCTGCAATTTCTCACGATCCCGGTGAGCGAGATGTTTCGCGACCCGTCGCACTTCCTGGCGATCCGCCAGGAAGTCGTACCGCTGCTCAAAACCTATCCGTCGATCAAGATCTGGATCGCCGGCTGCAGCACAGGGGAGGAGGTGTACTCCATGGCGATCCTCCTGCGCGAAGAAGGGCTGCTGGAGCGCACGATCATCTATGCCACGGACATCAATCCTGCCTCGCTCGATAAAGCCAAGCAGGGCATCTTTTCCCTGGAGAACGTGCGCGCCTATACCGCCAACTATCAGCAGGCGGGTGGGCAGCGTTCATTTGCCGACTACTACACGGCGGCTTACGATTACGCGATCTTCGACAAGACGCTGCGCGAGAACGTGACCTTTGCTGATCACAGCCTGGCGACCGATAGCGTGTTCTCAGAAACTCAATTAATTTCATGCCGTAACGTACTGATTTATTTCAATAAAAAGTTGCAAGACAGGGCGTTTGGGTTGTTTCATGAGTCGCTGTGCCATCGCGGCTTCCTGGTGCTGGGCAGTAAGGAAACCCTGGATTTTTCTGCCTACAGCAAGCAGTTCGAAGCCTTGGTCAAGCAAGAGCGGATCTACCGGAAATCATGAACGACGCGCAAGCCAGCCCGATTCGCGGGATTGAAGCCATCGTCGTCGGCGCGTCTGCCGGCGGTGTGGAGGCGTTGCTGCATATTTTTGGCGAGCTGCCTGCGGGCTTTGGATTGCCGATCATTGCCGTGCTGCACCTGCCAGATGAGCGCCGCAGCCAGCTGGCCGAGGTATTTGCGCGGCGCTTGCGTATCCCGGTCCTTGAAGCTCGTGACAAAGAAATTATTGCAGCGGGCTCCCTGTATTTCGCCGGCCCCGGCTATCACCTGTCGGTGGAGCATGACCGCAGCCTGTCCCTGAGCCAGGAGGATCGCGTGCATCATTCCCGGCCCGCCATCGATTACCTGTTCGCGTCCGCCGCTGATGCCTATGGCAAAAACTTGCTGGCTATTCTGCTGACCGGCGCCAACCAGGACGGCGCGAAAGGGTTGGCCCATGTCAAGCGCTCGGGGGGGATCACCGTCGTGCAAGACCCCGCCGAGGCGCGTATTTCGGTGATGCCGCTAGCGGCCCTGGCCTTGCATACACCTGACCATATTCTCACGCTGAGCCAAATTGGCTCGTTGCTGGCTTTGCTGGAATCCTCCCCATGTTAAGTACCTTCCAGGCCAAACTGCTGATCGTCGACGATCTGCCGGAGAACCTGCTGGCTCTCGAAGCGCTGATCAAACGCGAGGATCGCCAGGTCTTCAAAGCGTTGAGCGCCGACGAGGCCTTGTCCCTGTTACTGGAACACGAATTCGCCATGGCGATTCTCGACGTGCAGATGCCCGGCATGAACGGTTTTGAATTGGCCGAACTGATGCGAGGCACCGAAAAAACCAAGAACATCCCGATCGTGTTCGTCAGTGCCGCCGGCCGCGAACTCAACTACGCCTTCAAGGGCTACGAGAGCGGCGCGGTGGACTTCCTGCATAAACCGCTGGATATCCACGCGGTGAAGAGCAAGGTCAATGTCTTCGTCGACTTGTACCGCCAAAGCAAGGCCATGAAGCAACAGGTTGAAGCGTTGGAGCGCAGCCGCCGCGAGCAGGAGCAGTTGCTGAACCGCCTGCAGGCCACCCAGGCCGAGTTGGAACAGGCTGTGCGCATGCGTGATGACTTTATGTCGATTGTCGCCCATGAGGTGCGTACGCCCCTTAACGGGCTGATCCTGGAGACACAGCTACGCAAGATGCACCTGGCCCGGGATAACGCCGCCGCGTTCACCCTGGACAAGATGCACGCGATGGTTGACCGCGATGAGCGGCAGATCAAAAGCTTGATTCGCCTGATTGAAGACATGCTTGATGTGTCGCGCATTCGCACCGGCAAGCTGTCGATCCGCCCCGCAAGGTTTGACCTCGCGCAACTGGTCAGCAACCTGGTGGAGAACTTCGCGCCACAAGTGGCAGCCGCCGACTCGTCGATGCAACTGGTTGTGCAAGGGCCCGTCGAAGGGAACTGGGATGAGTTCCGCATTGAGCAGGTAGTCACCAACCTGCTGACCAACGCCTTGCGCTACGGGGCCAAAAGCCCAGTGGAGGTGCAGGTGTACAGCGAGCATGGCGAAGCTAGGGTCGAAGTGCGCGACCACGGTATCGGCATCAGTGCAGAGAACCAGAAGCGTATTTTCCAGCAGTTCGAGCGCGTGTCTGCCAGCCAAGTGGCGGCGGGCCTGGGCCTTGGGCTGTTTATTTCCGAGCAGATCGTTTCGGCCCATGGCGGCACCATCGAGGTCGAAAGCCAGATAGGCGAGGGCGCGCTGTTTCGGGTGTGTCTGCCCCTTGAAACGTCAGCGTGAAATCAATCGTCACTTCGACGCAACCTCTGCGTGACCCCATGGTCGTACTTGCAGCAATTGACCGAACGAAGGCTTCCCATGAGTGAAGATGCACAAGATGTCGTACTGATCGTCGAGGACGACGAATCCATTATGTTTGTGCTGGGTGAATACCTGGCAGGCCTGGGTTATCGGGTCCTGAAGGCGATCGACGGCAAGCAAGCGTTCGAGATTCTGGCGACCAAGCCGCACTTGGACCTGATGGTCACCGACTACCGTCTGCCGGGCGGGATTTCCGGGGTACAGATCGCAGAACCGGCGATCCAGTTGCGACCGGAATTGAAGGTCATTTTTATCAGCGGTTACCCGCAGGAAATTCTCGAATGCAACAGCCCGATCACGCGCAATGCGCCGATCCTGGCCAAGCCGTTTGACCTGGATACCCTGCACGAGCATATCCAACGCTTGCTGGCGTGAAAAAGTGGCGCGTGGGCGCCACTCAATTCAATCGTTAACGTTTTAACCTTTGAACATTGGCGTTGAGCGTACTGGCTGGCGTGTACGCGAACTGCCAACCGCGTTTTCCGTCAATACCATTGAGGAAGGCCTGCAGACCTTTGTCGTTGCTCAGTGGATAGACCGTCATACCGCCGCTAATTACCGGGAGGTTGCCATTTTTGATCATGGCCATATCCAGATCCGGACTATTAGTGTTGAAAAGGTACAACTGATTATCTTTGGTTTTTTGGATGTAGACGGTGTGCGCGAACGCTTCGCCCTCATTGGTATGCTTGAAATTCAATAGCCCGGACTCTGTAATGTCAGCGCTGTTGAACACCGTTTGGAGGTTATCTGTTTTGATTCCCATCAGGTCCAGGTAATGCGGCGAATAGTTTGTGCCGCCGCTGCGGTCTGTAGCCTTTATGACAGCATCGTACACTTCAGATGAAAGGCTTTTTTCAGCCTGCCCTACCCGCATAGACGCCTCGTAACAAACCAGGCCCTGATTACCCGGCGCTTTGTGCAGTATTTCCAAGTTCTGTCTCAACTGAGTGTTAGACAGTTTTTGGGGGCCGGACGGAGTGAGGGGGGCGCTGTACAAGCTGTTGACGTCCAGATTGAAAACGCTGTTTTTTTGCTGCCAGTCATCCGTGTGATCAAAGACCTTGAATTCCAACTTTGTTGGGTCGGTGCTATGGGTTTTATAGGGGGGCTGAAGTTTCTTGTCACGCGTCAGTTTTTCTAAGCCTTTTTGCATCGCCTCTGCGCTTGAAAAGTTGGCGAGACCATGGTTGGGATCATAAAAGTAATACGTTTTATACCCGCCATCGACTTTTACTCCTGCGGCCATCGCATGGCCTGGAGAGTCGATCATTAAGGATTTCGAAACCGTCGAATTGGACAGCTCCCTGACCATGTCTTGAATGGAAACCTGACGGGTGGGCTGTCCTGCGTGGAAGGCACTTTGGCCACCCGTTTTGCTTTGGATTCTACTGAGCTTGGCGACGAAATCCCTGGAGGCCGGATCTAACGCAAAGGCCGCGGCGGTGTACATATTCTTGATTAACACTTGCTCCTTGCCTTGCGCCATCGCCGTTGCCATGGCACGTGCGAGAGCCGCGCACTGACCATCAGACAATTGCCCTGTTTGGGTGAGGTAAATGATTTGGGGCATAGGCGTAACGTCGCCGAAGCGCGGCTCAATGTTGCCTATAAATCGCGCCGATGTGTTTTTACCGAACTGATAGGCCATGTCGTCATACTTTTTGACCAACATGCCGACCTGTTCTGATGTCAGGGTTTTACTGGCGCCAAGCTTCATTAAGTCAGCCAATGACATCTTATTGGAGTAGCCATTGATCTTCCGCGGGTCTCCGTAAATATAGCCGCGGTCAAACGCCTCTTTATCTGGCCCTTCTCGATGGGTTCTAACGGATTTCTTCCAGTCGCCGACCACCGCGCCACTTATTCTTTTTGCAGGGTCCGTTGCTGTCGCAAAACTTCCCAAATCATTGCTGTGTACCGAAGGCAGGAAGTCTTTTATGGCAGGGCCGTAGGGTTGCCCGGTTGCCGGGTTGAAGGCGTGCCACTTTCCATCGAGAAGGGTTGCCGGTGCTTCAATGAACTCGTTGTTGACCTTGAATGTTCCCACCGAGGCCGCGTCGAAACGTTTACTGGCGGACACCAGGTCATAACTGCCGGCAGAATGAGTCAGTGTTCTAAAACCCTTTAGTACTGACGTGGAACCAGTTTTCGCGAGGTAAAAGGCCCCCTTGGCGAGGTCCGTTGCGCCGTCGAAGGGATTAAGACTTCCTATGGCTGTACGCCCGACAATCTTAGCGCCGTGGAGCAGCTTGCTGAGTGCGGAAGCGCCGGACATCATTGCTTTGGCGCCCTTTGCCGCCGCACCGGCCCCGACGATAAAACCAAACACATCCAATGTCAGATCCAAAACGCCTTCAGCGTAATCACCGTTTTGAAAGTTGAAAATCGCCGACCTTAACGGGATCAGATTCAACATGAACTCACGCACCTTTTTGTGAAAAGGCTCCTCAGTGTCAAAGGTCGTTTGTTGTTGGGCCTCCATTGTGAGTGATTTGATATTGATGTGTTTGATAAACGCATCGGCAATATAAGAGGTGCGTTCACTGTTAAAGCTATCGGGCGTGGCGGTTGCGCCACTTTTTTCATCCGTGAGGCCTGACGCGGACGGTGTGTCGGGAATCACCTGGACAAGTTTTCTATCAGGATGGGTGTGACCGGTTGGGAATCTTCCAGGTCGAAAATCGCCCAGGTCGGTACGTTCGGTAATTTTTGCGTGTTTTAGATCTATCTCGTAGGTATGAATCTGACCCATGCGTTCAGTTTTGACCAACAGGTTGTGATCGTCACGCTCGCGTATTTTCGGCATGAGAGAGAAGGGTGAATAGTCAATGTATTGCTCTTTAACAAGAGTTAATTTTCCGAGTTCAAGATTATTTCGCGTGGAAATGGGTTGTTGCGATATCAAGTGTTTGACTTGCGTGCCCAGGCTTTTTTCCATGCCTGAGCAGTACGCCGAAAACGCACTTTTGAAGGCCGAGGAAAGATGAGGGAGTTGCTTTATCGTTTTCAGGACCTCGCTGATATTGACGCCAGAGGCTGACGAAACAAACCTGCTGGGCGAGTAGGGGGATCCGTCGGTGAAGAGCGCTCTATAAAAAGCATCGGGTTGGGCGGTGGGTGCGCCATGTGCACTTCTTCCATCCATGTACAAATCCAGGACCGAATAAGGTCCGGGGAAATCCGCAACAGAAGGCTCCAGCGTGATGCACTTTTCATCAAACAGTGCCGCAGCCATGTGCGGCAGCGCCTTCTGTAACTCTTCCCGCGCCATGTCCCTGGCTATCGGCATCGGTGCACGTTGCGCGTCGCTGGCAGTTTTCAATTCAGCGATCCGAGCATGAAACGCGTTGCGCACTGCGTTCATCTGCGTTTCGTTTTCAGGGTAAGGCAAGCCATTGGCACGCCCCCAGTCCTTGAGCGCTTCCTGCTGGACAAGGAACTCAGTACGACGCTCCTCTTCAGAGATCGGTGCGATCGCCGCTTGCAGCATCACCTCGCCGTAGGTCATCGCCGCCGTTGATCCCGCTGCCTTGGCCTCAAGGCGCCCGACGGCGGTGACAAAACTGACCCAACTGTGAGAGCCGAAGGTCAGGCTTTCGGGGATGTCCTTGACCAGCAACTCCGGCGTACGACTTGCCAACAGCAGGTGGGCTTGCAGCGCGGCTTTCTCGGGCGACGATGCTTGGCCTGAGGACACCAGGTAGTCGCTCAGGTCCTTGACGATGCCCGCTACAGGCTTCCCGTAAACATTAGGGCCCAAGGTAGAAATGCCCGCTACGTAGCCTCTGGGAGCGCCTGGTTGAACCTTACGGTCAATACTCAGCGCAGCCAGCAGCCAGTCGTTGGGACTGCCTTTCACAGACTTTGCATCGAAACTGCTCTGCAGTGCTTGGCCAAGTGCCTGCCCCCTGGGCGACTGGATCAACCTGTCGAGGACCCGTTGAGGATGACGTAACTCGGAAGGCTCGAATGTCGCGTCTTGCGCCAGGTACTCCAGCACGCTCTTGAAAGGCTTCAGGTCAATGTCGCCGATCTTGCCGTGACGTAGGTTTGCCCTCAGTTGCCACTGGCTGCGGGTGTCGAGTGGTATCGGCCATGCCAGTGCACCGCCATAGTTGCCATGGGGCGGGTGTTGGGGTTCTGGTCGGAGCAGGGCCGCGGCGAGATTCTCCGCTTCCTGGTGATTGGTGGGAATATCCCAACCGTTTGCCTGCAGGTAGTGCTCAAGTGTGGCTTCGCCCCATGTGTTCATCGCAGCTTCTGGATAGCTGCTGTCGGGGGCGATCTGGACGTTGTTTTTCTGCAGGTGATCAAGAATCAGCTCGGAGGGAAGATCGCCGCGCTTTAAAAGCATGGCGAGATGCGTGAACGCAAACGCGGCATCACGGCGGGTATTCTTATCTCCCAGGGCCTTCTTTTGCCCTGTGAGTGCCTCCTCACTGCGCGCCTCGTGAAGGCCGGCGGGTAGCTGAGCAAAGGATTTATCCTGCGCCAATTGCGCCGCTCTGTCCTGGCGCTCTGCGACTGACGATTTTTCGGGCTCCCGATAGAAGCGCTTCACCAGCCATAACGGCGCGCTGTTGCTGTGTTCGGACAACGGCGGGGAGAAAGTGGAAAGTCCGTTGCCCGCCGCTATGACCTTCGCCGCCTCAACGACAGGGCCGCTTACCCCGGACCACTGCTTGTCTTCCTGGCCATGCGTCTGTGTCACTGGTGATGCGGTGATATAGCGCTGAACTTTGAAAGATACTTGACCCGATTCGGGCGTGATTTTCACTGTGCGGCTATCCACCCCGATGTGTCTCATCCACTCCTTGACATCATCGGACTGCATCGCTCGCCCTAATTGCGCCCACCACTGACCGAATGTGGAGTTGGGAGGAATGTTTTCTATCATCACCTCCCGATCCTGACTTTCAACATCAGTCAAGCGAAGGAGTGCCTTGCCATAAATCTCGGCCAGAAGGCTGTCGCCCTCGGAACGGGCGGTGTCATGGGAGGGGACGGGACCTTCAGTCCTGAGCCCAGGCTTATTGAACTGGGGTTGATCTACGGACGTCAGTGGCGCGTTGACGTTCATCGTGAGGTGATGACTGAGCACTACATCATTACGGGATGGGATCATTGGCTAGCTCGTCAGGTCGGCAGGGAGGAACACCCTAGGTGTCACTCTCAGTACCCAAAACCGTTCTGGCGATTCCGCTTATCCCGACGCCAATGATTTCCGAACTTTTCCCTCTTGACCTGGCTGTGCCGCAAGCAATACATGCATCACATCACGCCCGGATCATCTCCCGCACCTTCGCCGTCAACAAATCAAAGGTAAATGGCTTGGTAATCAACTGCATGCCAGGGTCGAGAAAACCACCGCGCACGGCGGCATGTTCGGCATAGCCGGTAATAAACAATACCTTCAGATCCGGCCGCATCTGCCGGCCGATCTCTGCCATTTGTCTGCCGTTCATGCCGGGCAAGCCGACATCGCTGATCAACAGGTCGATCCGCTGTTCAGATTCAATGATCGGCAATGCCGTATTGGCGTCCTCTGCCTCAACAAACCCATAACCCAGCTCTTTAAGTACTGCGCTGACCAGCACGCGTACGGCGGGGTCGTCCTCGACGATCAGCACGGTCTCCCCGGAATTGGCAAATGGCAGCAACGCAGGGTCGACGGGTGCGGGCACGACGGTCTCACCCAGAAAACGTGGCAGGAACAAGCTGACGGTCGTCCCCAGGCCCACCTCGCTGTGCAGGGTGACGTGTCCGCGGGACTGACGGGCGAAGCCGTAGATCATCGATAAACCAAGGCCGGTGCCTTGGCCGATCGGCTTGGTGGTAAAGAAGGGATCGAACACACGGCCAATCACGCTTTGCGGGATGCCGCAGCCATTATCACTGATGCTCAGCTCAACGTAATCGCCTGGAGGCAGGGTGCCAAAAGCAGCGGTGAAAACGCTGTCCAGGTGCCGATTCGACGTTTCCACCGTCAGCTTGCCGCCGTTGGGCATTGCATCGCGGGCATTGAGCACCAGGTTGAGCAGGGCGCTTTCCAGCTGATTGGGGTCGGCTTCAGCTGTCCAAGGCTGGTCGGTGAGTTGCATCTCAAGGGTAATGCTTTCATCGATGCTGCGTTCCAGCAGTTCACCCATGGAGCTGACCAGTTCATTGATATTGACCGGTTTGGAGTCCAGGGATTGCCGGCGGGAAAACGCCAGCAACCGATGGGTCAACCCGGCTGCGCGGTTAGCTGACGTGACGCCCAGGTCGATGAGGCTATCGAGGTCGTCCAACTTGCCACGGGACACGCGCCTGCGCAGTAACTCGAGGCTGCCGATAATCCCGGTGAGCATATTGTTGAAGTCGTGAGCGATACCGCCCGTCAATTGGCCGACGGCTTCCATTTTCTGTGATTGGCGCAGCGCCTCTTCGTTGTGGCGCAGTTGCGCGGTGCGCTCTTCGACTTGTTGTTCAAGGGTTTCAAGTGTGCGTTGCAGGCGCAGTTCGCTTTCGCTCAAGTCGATCAGGCGGTCACGCGCCTCGTACTGGCGACGACGGCCGCGCAGAGCAGCGCTGACCAGGCTGATCAGGGTCACCGGGTGGAAGGGCCGCTCCAGGAAGGTCACATTGCCGAGCAGGCCACTGAGGTGGGACGAACCGTTCTGTTCGCTGCCGCCGTGATGGGTCATCAGCACGATGGGCATATCCGACCAAGCGGGCTGCTGGTGCAGTTTTTCCAGCAGCGGCTCCAGCTCGATACCGCGCAAGGCTTCGGCGGCAATGATCAACAGACCTGCACCTTCTTCCATCGCGTCGCACAGCATCGGCAGGTGGGTCGCGGCGATGCCGGAGTAACCGGCTTCGTTGAGCATCATCAACGCCAGTGAACTGTCGCGCCCCACTGGCGCCAGGATGATCGCGCGTTCGGAAACGCCAAGTAGATTCGGCACTATTGCTCATCCTTGAGCAAAGGGGAGCCTGCGCCCATGTAGGTCGGGATGCCGCGCAGTACGCCCTGGAAGTTGTCCAAGGGCTCGCCGACGGTCAAGCCACGGTTGCTGATGCGGTATTCACGAATGGTCGACTCGTGGGCGCCGGTACGTTTCTTGATGATCGAAATCGCCCGGCGGACTTTGCCCAGCGCTTCAAAGTAACGCAGCAGAATCACTGTGTCGGCCAGGTAGGTGATGTCGACCGGTGCTTGCATGTCACCCACCAACCCGTGTTGAGCGACGGTCATGAAGGTCGCCGCACCGCGACGGTTGAGGTACAGCAGTAACTCGTGCATGTGCAGGATCAGCGCATTTTCTTCAGGCATCGCCGCCTGGTAACCGTTGATGCTGTCGATCACCACGGTTTTGATACCCCCTTCGTCGATAGCGCGGCGCACCCGGTGGGAGAACTCGCCAGGGGACAGTTCGGCAGCATCCACTTGTTCGATCATCAAGTTGCCGGTGGCCTGCAGCGCTTCAAGGTCGATACCCATGTTTTTCATGCGCTCAAACAACAACCCCAGCTCTTCGTCGAAGATAAACAGCGCTGCCTTTTCGCCGCGTAACACGGCGGCGGCAGCGAAGATCATCGAGATCAACGATTTGCCGGTACCGGCCGGGCCGAGAATCAGGCTGCTGGAGCCCGTCTCGATACCGCCGCCCAACAATGAGTCCATCTCGCTGATGCCGCTGGTGAGCGTCTGGCGGTTGTAACCACCGCGGTGTTCGGCGGCCACCAGGCGAGGGAATACATGCACCCCGTCCTGCATGATGGTGAAGTCGTGGAAACCGCCGCGATACTTCTGTCCACGGTACTTCACCACGCGAACCCGGCGGCGTTCGGCACCGTAGTTCGGCGTCAATTCTTCCAGACGGATCACGCCGTGGGCCACGCTGTGCACGGTTTTATCCAGGGATTCAGTGGTCAGGTCGTCCAACAGCAGTACGGTGGCGTCATAACGCACAAAGTAGTGCTTGATGGCGAGGATCTGCCGGCGATAACGCAACGAACTCTGCGCCAGCAGGCGGATCTCAGAGAGGCTGTCGACGACCACGCGGGTCGGCTTGACCCGTTCCACCACCTCAAAAATCTGCCGCGTGGCTTCACCCAGCTCAAGGTCAGAGGAATACAGCAGGCTCTGTTGGTGCTCGGCATTGAGCAAGCTTTCCGGTGGGGTCAGCTCAAAAATATGGATGTTGTCATCCAGGTCCCAACCGTGGGATTTGGCGCCCTGGCGCAACTCGCGCTCAGTCTCCGACAAGGTGATGTACAAGGATCGCTCGCCGTTTTTTGCCCCGGCCTGAAGGAAATGCAGGGCCACGGTGGTTTTACCGGTACCAGGTTCACCTTCCAGCAAAAACAGGTGGCTGCGCGATAGCCCCCCGGCAAGAATGTCATCAAGACCTTCGATGCCGGTGGCCGCCTTTTCACTGAACAGCTCTTTGGATGTAGACAAGAAGTGCCCTCGGGTCACGTACAAGTGGAAGGGCATGTTCGTCACAACACGCCATGTTTACTTGACCGTGGCACTATGCAACCGTTCAACAAACGGCTCAATTTATCGGTACAGGCGAGCCGTCCGCGAGGTGTCGTGGCGTGTCTTAGAGCCCTTGCTGCAAGGCCGGATCGTCCGGATTCTGTTGCTCAAGCTGAGCCAGCAGCACTTGGACATTCTGCAACTGCCCACTCTCTTTCCAGTAGTTGACCAGCAGCACCCGAGCCTTGCGATTGGCCGGGTGGCGCTGGACGATTTCTTCCAATTGGCGCTGCGCTGCCTCCAGCTCCTGCTGGTCGTGCAGGGTGGTGGCCAGGTCGTAGCGGTAATCCTGATTATCCGGCTCAAGCTCTACCGCTTTGGACAGGCCGAGGAGGGCATAAGGCCGCTCGCCATGGTGCAGCAGCCACATGCCGAGGGCGTGTTGCAAGTAGGCGGATTCGGGGTGAGACGCCAGCTGCCGCGCCAGCAATTGGCGGGACTCGTCGGTCTTGCCTTGCTTATCCAGCAGCTCGATCTGCGCGACCACTGCTTGCAGGTTGTCCGGTTGCAAACGCATCGCCCGTTCCAGGGCCTGTTGCGCCTCCGGCAACAGCGCGCTGTGGATGTAGAGGCGTGCCAGCTGAATCCACCCCTCGGCGGTTTCGGGCTGGGCCTTGAGGGATTTCACGAATTCGTCCAACACCTGCTGCAGCGGCCCGAAATACAGGCCAAGGGTGTCCGGCGACAGGCCGAGCAAGGCATTGGCGGCGGCAAAGCGCACGCTTTGCTCGGGGTCATCCAGCGCCGGGCCCAGCAGCAGGGTGCGCTGGCCCGTGGGCACCAGGCCGACAATGCTGTGGATCGCCGCTTCGCGCACCACCGGCGATTCATTGATCAGGTCTTTATCCGCCAGCTTCAGGGCCTGGGGGCTTGGATAGTTGTGCAGTTCAGCATGCAGGGCGGCGCGGCGCTCATCGGTCAGGTCCGGGCGGCCCAATTGCTGATACAGCACTCGGGCGGCGCCAGGCTCGCCGTTACGCGCCTGTTTCAGCGCTTTGGCGTAGCCATGGGCAATCGCGGGAGCCACAGCCACCGGGGCGGAGCGGGAGAAATACCAGGTGAGCAGCACAATGAAGAACAGGGCGCACAGGCCGACGATGGCGTAACGGCGTGACTTTGACATGCAGGCGTCCGAAAGCTTGAGTAGCTATTACAAAGGCCGTCAGCTTCGGTCAGACCAGGGCAGGTGTCAAACCGGCGTCAGGTGAGCACGTACTCCACTGGCTCCAAGGGCGCCGGCAGTTCGGTTTCGCCCAGCGCCGCGAGAATCTCACGCTCCAAGGTGCGTAGGAGCGCATTGCAGGGCAGGTCATTTTCATCAAAGCCGAACGGGTCTTCCAGGTCATCGCCGATTTCATCCAGGCCAAAAAAGGTGTAGCTGACAATGGCAGTGAACACCGGTGTCAGCCAGCCCAGAGGTTCGGCCATGGCGAAGGGCAGCAGAATACAGAACAGGTAGATGGTGCGGTGCAAAAGCAGCGTGTAAGGGAAGGGCAGTGGCGTGGTCTTTATCCGCTCGCACGAGGCCTGAACCTGACTCAGGCTGACCAAGCGGGTTTCCAGCTGGGTGTAGCGCCATTCGCTGATGACGCCCTGCTGAGCCAGTACCGAAAACCGCCCGCCGAGCTGTTGCAGCACACGGTCCGGCAGGTTGGGATGGTCCGCTTCCACGCTGGCCCAGGGCTGTATCGCCTGGGCTTCATTTTCATGGCGCAGTCGTGCGATCAACCCATGGGCAAAGCCCCCCAGCCCGCGCAACACGCGCGCACGTTCAGCGGCATCGGCGAGTACTTGTGTTTCACGGATCAGCGAGCGCACCTCGATGATCATCTGCCCCAACTGCTTGCGGCCCTCCCACCAACGGTCATAGCAGGCATTGTTGCGAAAGCTCATGAAGATCGACAACGAGAGCCCGAGCAAGGTGAAGGGCGTGGCGTTGACCTTGGAGAAGTACGCGGGGTGCAGGGTTTCCACGAGCACGATCACTGACGCCAGCAACGTGACCAGTAGGCTGCGCAGGGCGATGCGCTTGGCAATCGAACCTTTTAGGGAAAACAGGATACCCAGGAGATTGGGTTTAGGACGCACGATCATGGGGGGGCTTCTTTGGTGGTGCAGGCCATCAGGTTAGAAGCTGATAGGGAGGGCGTCCAATCGCTTGGGCTTACCGGCTGATCGGTGGGGTCTATGATCGGAGGTGCGCCAGCTTCTGTGTCAAGCAGGCCTCTGTGGTGGGCGGGGCAAGTCCACTCACCACCAGTGCCTTGCCCCCTTGGCCAAACCAGTCAGCCATGTTGAAAGCTTTGACCATTGTCGCTGTGCAGCACCCAAGCGACTATCTGGGCCATACGCTCGTTACCCGGTCCATCGTTCAAGGAAACAATGATGCAGATTGAAACCAAGGTTTTTCTGGTCAGCGGCGGCGCTTCGGGCCTCGGCGCGGCCACCGCTGAGATGCTGATCGCCGCTGGTGCCAAGGTGATGCTGGTGGATTTGAACGCCGAAGCGGTCGCCGCCAAGGCCAAGCAATTGGGTGAAAACGCCCGCAGTGCGGTGGCCGACATCAGCCAGGAAGCTGCCGCTGAAGCCGCCGTGCAAGCCACGGTCTCGGCATTTGGCGGCTTGCACGGGTTGGTCAATTGCGCAGGCGTGGTGCGCGGCGAGAAAATTCTCGGCAAGAACGGCCCTCACGTGCTGGCGAACTTCGCCCAGGTGATCAACGTCAACCTGATCGGCAGCTTCAACCTGTTACGCCTGGCCGCTGCGGCCATTGCGGAAACCGAAGCGAATGCCGACGGTGAACGCGGCGTGATCATCAATACCGCTTCCGTGGCCGCCTTCGATGGGCAAATCGGTCAGGCTGCGTATGCGGCCTCCAAAGGTGCCATCGCCAGCCTCACACTGCCCGCGGCTCGCGAATTGGCGCGTTTCGGTATTCGCGTAATGACCATCGCTCCCGGTATCTTCGAGACGCCCATGATGGCCGGCATGACGCCGCAAGTGCGCGACTCCCTGGCCGCCGGCGTGCCATTCCCGCCACGCCTGGGCAAGCCTGCCGAATACGCCGCACTGGTGCGGCACATCATTGAAAACAGCATGCTCAATGGCGAGGTGATCCGTCTTGACGGTGCCTTGCGCATGGCAGCCAAGTAAGGAGAGTGACCCATGACTGATCCCATCGTGATTGTCAGCGCCGTGCGCACGCCCATGGGCGGGTTCCAGGGTGACCTCAAGGGACTGACCGCACCTCAACTCGGTGCCGCCGCTATTCGTGCAGCGGTTGAGCGCGCCGGTATCGCCACCGACGCCGTGGATGAAGTGCTGTTTGGCTGCGTACTCCCTGCTGGCCTGGGCCAGGCGCCAGCGCGGCAAGCGGCATTGGGCGCCGGGTTGGACAAGTCCACCCGTTGCACCACCCTCAACAAGATGTGCGGCTCAGGTATGGAAGCCGCCATCCTGGCCCATGATTCACTGCTGGCGGGCAGTGTCGATGTGGTGATTGCTGGCGGTATGGAGAGCATGTCCAACGCACCGTATTTGCTGGACCGCGCCCGCAGTGGCTACCGCATGGGTCATGGCCGCGTCCTCGACCACATGTTCCTCGACGGCCTGGAAGACGCTTACGACAAGGGCCGCCTGATGGGCACCTTCGCCGAAGACTGCGCCCTGCATAACGGCTTCACCCGTGAAGCCCAGGATGCCTTCGCCATTGCCTCCCTGACCCGCGCTCAGGAGGCGATCACCCACGGCAACTTCGCTGCCGAAATCGTCCCGGTACAGGTCACTGTCGGCAAAGAGCAAAAAACCATTCTGCACGATGAGCAGCCCCCCAAAGCCAAGCTGGACAAGATTGCCAGCCTCAAACCGGCGTTCCGCGAAGGCGGCACGGTGACAGCGGCCAACTCCAGCTCGATTTCCGACGGTGCTGCGGCGCTGCTGCTGATGCGCGAGTCCGAGGCGCACAAGCGTGGGCTCAAGCCGTTGGCGGTGATCCATGGGCATGCTGCATTTGCCGATGAGCCGGGGCTGTTTCCCGTGGCGCCAGTGGGTGCGATTCGCAAATTGATGAGCAAGACCGGCTGGAACCTTGATGAAGTGGATCTGTTCGAGATCAACGAAGCCTTCGCGGTGGTCAGCCTGGTGACCATGAGCAAGCTGCAAATCCCCCATTCCAAGGTCAACGTGCACGGCGGTGCCTGCGCCCTCGGCCACCCGATTGGTGCCTCGGGTGCCCGCATCCTGGTGACCTTGCTCTCGGCCCTGCGCCAGAAGGGCCTCAAGCGTGGCGTTGCCGCGATCTGCATCGGCGGTGGTGAAGCCACAGCCATGGCCGTCGAATGCCTGTATTAAGGAGCCACGATGCTGCCCAATGACGAACAACTGCAAATCAGCGACGCGGCCCGGCAATTCGCCCAGGAACGTCTCAAACCTTTCGCCGCCGAATGGGATCGCGAGCACCGCTTTCCCAAGGAGGCCATCGGCGAGATGGCCGAACTGGGGTTTTTCGGCATGCTGGTGCCGGAGCAATGGGGCGGTTGCGATACCGGCTACCTGGCTTACGCCATGGCCCTGGAAGAAATTGCCGCCGGTGATGGAGCCTGCTCCACCATCATGAGCGTGCACAACTCGGTGGGTTGCGTGCCCATCCTCAAGTTCGGCAACGACCAGCAAAAAACGCAGTTCCTCACGCCTCTGGCCAGCGGCGCCATGCTGGGGGCCTTTGCCCTGACCGAACCGCAGGCCGGTTCCGACGCCAGCAGCCTGAAAACCCGCGCGCGTCTGGACGGTGACCACTACGTGCTCAACGGTTGTAAACAGTTCATCACCTCCGGGCAAAACGCTGGGGTGGTGATTGTGTTTGCCGTTACCGACCCGGCGGCAGGCAAACGCGGGATCAGCGCGTTTATCGTGCCCACCGATTCGCCGGGCTACAGCGTCGCGCGGGTCGAGGACAAGTTGGGGCAGCATGCGTCCGACACGTGCCAGATTCTGTTTGAAGACGTGAAGGTCCCGGTGGCCAACCGTTTGGGTGAGGAGGGTGAAGGCTACAAGATCGCCCTGGCCAACCTTGAAGGCGGCCGCGTGGGCATCGCCTCGCAAGCAGTGGGCATGGCCCGTGCCGCGTTTGAAGCGGCGCGCGACTACGCCCGCGAGCGCGAGAGTTTCGGCAAACCGCTGATCGAACACCAGGCGGTAGCCTTCCGACTCGCCGACATGGCCACGCAAATCGCCGTGGCACGGCAGATGGTGCATTACGCCGCCGCCTTGCGCGACAGCGGCAAGCCGGCGCTGGTGGAAGCGTCGATGGCCAAGCTGTTTGCCTCGGAAATGGCCGAAAAAGTCTGTTCGGCCGCCTTGCAAACCTTGGGCGGTTACGGTTACCTGAGCGACTTTCCCCTGGAGCGGATCTACCGCGATGTGCGGGTCTGCCAGATCTACGAAGGCACCAGCGATATTCAACGCATGGTCATCTCACGCAATCTCTAAGGAGCCGATACATGAGTTACGAAACCATTTTGCTCGACGTCCAGGGCCGCGTCGGGCTGATTACCCTGAATCGTCCGCAAGCCCTGAATGCGCTGAATGCGCAGCTGGTCAGTGAGTTGAACCATGCACTGGATGATCTGGAAGCCAATCCGCACATCGGCTGCATCGTGCTGACCGGTTCGAAGAAAGCCTTTGCGGCCGGCGCCGATATCAAGGAAATGGCCGAGCTGACCTACCCGCAGATTTACCTCGATGACCTGTTCAGCGACAGCGACCGCGTGGCCAACCGCCGCAAGCCGATCATTGCCGCCGTCAACGGTTTTGCTTTGGGCGGCGGCTGCGAACTGGCGCTGATGTGCGACTTCATCCTGGCGGGTGATGGCGCCAAATTCGGCCAGCCAGAGATCAACCTCGGCGTCCTGCCCGGCATGGGCGGCACCCAGCGCCTGACCCGCGCGGTAGGCAAGGCCAAGGCCATGGAAATGTGCCTGACCGGGCGCTTTATCGATGCGGTGGAAGCGGAGCGTTGTGGGATTGTCGCGCGCATCGTGCCGGCCGATGAGCTGCTGGATGAAGCGCTGAAGGTCGCCACGCTGATTGCTGGCAAGTCGGTGCCAATCAGCATGATGGTTAAGGAAAGCGTGAACCGTGCGTTTGAAGTGAGCCTGTCCGAAGGCGTGCGCTTTGAGCGCCGCGTGTTCCATGCGGCGTTTGCGACGCTGGATCAGAAGGAAGGTATGGCGGCGTTTGTGGCCAAGCGCGCGCCAGAGTTCAAGGATAAGTAAGCCAATCTTCATGTACTGAAGTGCACATGTGGGAGGGGGCTTGCCTCCTCCCACAGTAGTTCGTTGGTGTCTGTCAGAGCTGGTAGTTCTTGAGTTCCCTAGCAATCACCATCCGCTGAATCTCGCTGGTCCCCTCGTAAATCTGCGTGATCCGCGCATCCCGGTAGTAACGCTCCACCGGGTAATCCTCCAGGTAGCCGTAGCCGCCATGTATCTGCATCGCTGACGAGCAGACCTTCTCCGCCATTTCCGAGGCAAACAGTTTGGCTTGTGACGCTTCCGACAGGCACGGCTTGCCGGCACTGCGCAGGCGCGCTGCGTGCAGGATCAGCAGGCGGGCCGCGTTCAAGCGGGTCTGCATGTCCGCCAGCAAATTAGCCACGCTCTGATGCTCGATGATCGCCTTGTCGAACTGCACCCGGTCCCGGGCGTAGGCCAGCGCCGCTTCAAACGCTGCTCGCGCGATACCCAGGGCCTGGGCGGCGATACCGATGCGGCCACCTTCCAGGTTCGACAGCGCAATCGCCAGGCCTTTGCCGCGCTCGCCCAGTAAGTTGGCTTCGGGAACTGTGCATTGGTTGAGGGTGACGGCACAGGTGTCAGAAGCGCGAATGCCCATCTTGTGTTCGGTGCGGTCCACCACAAAGCCAGGGGTGTCGGTGGGCACTAGGAAAGCGGAAATGCCTTTCTTGCCCAAGTTCGGATCAGTCACGGCAAACACGATAGCCAACTTGGCGCGCTTGCCGTTGCTGACGAATTGCTTGGCGCCGTTGATCACCCACTGGCCGTCACGCAGCTCAGCGCGAGTGCGCAGATTGTGGGCTTCGGAACCGGCCTGGGGTTCGGTCAGGCAGAAGCAGCCAATCGCTTGGCCACTGGCAAGTTCTGCCAACCAGGTTTCTTTCTGCGCCGTTGTGCCGTAGTTGAGGATCGGCCCGCAACCCACTGAATTGTGGATACTCATCAGTGCGCCGGTGGCGCCATCGCCGGCAGAAATCTCTTCCACCGCCAGGGCATAAGCCACGTAGTCGACGTAGGTGCCGCCCCATTCTTCCGGGACCACCATGCCCAGCAGGCCGAGTTCGCCCATTTTGGCTACCAGGTTGTCGTCAATCCAGCCGGCTTTTTCCCAGGCTTGGGCGGACGGGGCGATTTCACGCCGGGCGAAGTCACGCGCCATGTCGCGGATCATCACTTGTTCTTCAGTGTATTCAATGTCTTGCATGGCTTATCTCGCAATTTGCTCGAACTGTTGGAAGAAGCTTTCGACGTGGGCAACTGATAGCCCATGCAACGTTGGCGGGTTCCAGCGCGGGGTTTTGTCCTTGTCGATGATCAGGGCGCGCACGCCTTCGATCAGGTCGCCGCGCTTGAACCATTGCCGGTCCAAGTGCAGTTCCAGGGCGAAACACTGTTCCAACGACAGGCGGCGGCCTTTGCGCAACATTTGCAAAGTCACGGCCATGGCCAGGGGCGAGCGGGTCTGCATCAGGTGGGCCGTGTTGAGCGCCCATTCATGGCTGTCGGCAACGGTGACGGCCTGTAATTGCTCAACGATGCTCGGCACATCCGGCAACCCGAAGAAATGGTCGATCGCCGGGCGCAAGGCTGCCAAAGGCGCATCGGGCAGCTGCTGCACCGCAAGCTTTGCCAACACACCTTGCAAGTCTTTGAGCGCAGATTCGTGCCATTGCAGGTGGTCGAGTTTCTGGTCCAGCTCGGCGAGCTTGTTGCTGTCGAGGTACCAGTCCGCCAAACCGCAATACAGTGCATCGGCGGCGCGGATCTGCACGCCGGTGACGCCGAGGTAAATACCGAGTTCGCCCGGAATGCGCGGCAGGAAATAGCTGCCACCCACGTCGGGAAAATAACCAATGGCCACTTCCGGCATGCCCAGGCGGCTGCGTTCGGTAACGACGCGTAAATCGGCACCTTGCACCAGGCCCATGCCACCGCCGAGGACAAACCCGTCCATCAACGCCAGCACGGGCTTACGGTAGTGGTGGATGGCGAGGTCGAGGGCGTATTCCTCGACGAAGAAATCTTCGTGAAGGGTGTCGCCATTCTTGAAACTGTCGTACAGGGAACGGATATCGCCGCCGGCACAGAAGGCTTTGTCGCCGGTGCCGCGCAGGACCACGGCGTAGACCGATGGATCGTCGGACCAGACCTCCAGGTGCCGGGTCAGGCTGCGAACCATGTCGAGGGTGATGGCGTTTAAACCCGCAGGGCGGTTAAGGGTGAGGTGGCCGATATGGTTGCGGACGTCGGCCAGTACCTCTTCCTGAGGCGAATCGGCGCGGCTTGCTTCGGATGAAACCTGAGCAGTCATCTCTAACTCCCTGCTTTTATTGTTCTTTATCAAGATGTTCGCGGACGAACCATCTCGCGATCGTACCAGTGCAAATTTGCACAGTACAACCCGGAATCATGCAGGTGGTTGTTGCATTTATGCAGGGCGCCCGGGCCTCTGCTCAGGGCACGCGGTTGGCCAGTACTTCGCCAATGCTGCGACGGCGCGCGTGGGTTTCGGCCGCGTGAATCAGTTGTTCAAGCTCTGCGGGCGCCACGTCGTAGAACTGCTCCATCTCGGCAAGCGCCAGCTTCAAATCGGCGGCGGTCACGGCAGGGTTTCGCGCTGCATCGGGGGTATTCAATACGGCCGAAGGGGACTCGACAGCCCCCTTGGGATAACGCGTGCGAGTGGCGTTGTTGTAGGCCAGCGCACATGCCAGCAGGGCGCTGGCGCCGAGCAGCACAGCGCCCAACTCATGCCAGCCCAGTGCGGCGGAAGCCGGGTCGGCCAGCACCAGGGTCATGGCCAGGCCACCTGCGGGTGGGTGCAGGCAACGCAGCCAGCACATCAACACCACTGCCATGCCGGCCGCCAGGCAAGCGCCGCCCAAGGTGCGTCCGAGAACCCGCGCGACCAGCAATGCCACGACACCGGCGCACAGGTAGCTGCCGATGATCGACCAGGGTTGCGCCAGCGCACCGGAGGAGACGGCAAACAACAACACCGCCGAGGCCCCTAGCGGGCCGAGCAGGTGCAGCGCCACCTCCATGCCAAATACCTGGGCACAGAGCCAGACACTGAACAATGTACCCAGTGCCATGCCAATGGCGGCCCGGCTCCATTCGGTAGGACGAGTATTGATTGCAGCGGGAAACCAGCGAGCGAGCATTGAAAAGAAATCCATAAACGGCGGGCAAAAAAAAAGGCTTGTCTGGTTTCCCGGAAAAGCCCTTTGAACGTTCCTGCATTTGGGGGAGGAACCTGCGCAGTGTGCCGCGCCTCGATTATCGGCGCCAATGCATATTAATGAGGTTTTAATGCATAAATATTGAATTAAAACCCGTTTCATCAAAGGGGAATGTACGCGGTGTTCAGTTTGCCCAAGACGCGGATATCGGTCTCTTCGTTGAACATATGCTTTTGCAGGTTTTCCAGGAGCCCTGGCTCGCCAGAGAGGGGACCTTTGAGTGCCACCAGAGCGTTGCGTAGCGACATCAGTCGATCCAACGGCGGAATGGGTAGGTAGCCGATATGCACTTCATCCCGGATCAAGGCAGCAGGAGTATCAGGTAAACGATCATTTGGCACGGCATTGTCCTCTCGCGAAGTGAGCCGCAGTGATGGCTGCCGCTCTTAACGTCCTTGTTGTGTTCCATGGCCTGTGGCGGTAAAGACCTACCCCACATGGCCATCGAGTTTACAGTTGGGTTTCAACCCCCGGAAAGTGAAATGACACCAGCCATTACGCATAGCTGCGTAGGATTCTTCCGGGTCGGCTCAAGGCTGTGGGGGTTTGGCCAGGTACAGAAGGACAAAGGTGTTGCGATCGAACTCACCCGTTAAGGTCGGTGTGAGCGTGGCAAAGCGCGGATCTTTAAGCGCGCGGAAATCCTCTTCGCTCATCACCAGCCAGGCTGGCCCTTGCAGCGGCGTCAGGTCAGCGGCTTGCTGGGTAAACAACGGCACCTGATCGCAGTCGAGGTTGACCATGTATTTGATGGCCTTGGCGTCTTTGCCCAAACCGTGCAAGACCACGGGGGCACGCTGCTGCATCACCTGCTCATGAACGTTCAAGGTAAATGTGCGGGTGTCATAGACACTGCGCTCCAGCGGTTCCACCACCAGGATATAGGTAGCCCACACCGCCAACACCGCAGCGAAAGCCGGCCCCACCGGCCGTAGACGAGAGACGAACAACGTCAACAGCGCCAATGCCTGCAGCGCACCAAGCACACCCAGCACCAAGCCCAGATGGCTCAGTTGTTCCGGATAACGTGGGCGCACGAACAGCAACCCGGCGATCAGCAGCGTAGGCAGCAGCGTCCATAGACCCAGCATCAGGGCGCGCAGCCCGGCGAAAAGCCGCCCGCGTGCACCGTAAAAGGGATACGCCGCAATAATCGCCGCCATGGGCAGCATCGGCAGTACATAGCGCGCCTTTTTCGCCTGGGGAATCGACAGGCCAACCATCACCAGCAAGCCGGCAGCGGCGCAGTACAGCACCAATTGCAAGGCCGGCTCCGGCGTGCGCCGCCCACCGGTCGCCACTGCCAGCAGCACCAGCAACGCCAGGGGATAGGCCAAGGCGTAATTACCCAGGGAGCTGGTGAAGTAATACAGCACACCGCTGCTGCCTTCGCTGCCATCCATGCGCCCGAGGAACTGCATGCGGATAACGTCCTGCATGAAACGCTCACCGCCACTGAGTTTGGCCATCAGCAACAGCAGGCCGACACAGGCCAGCAGCAGCGCCAGCGCCAGGAGGCCGAAGCTGAGCAGTTGGCGCCATTGCCGGTTGATCAGGTAATAGCTGCACAGCACACCGGTGGGCACGACCAGGCCAATTGGCCCGCGTATCGCAAACCCCAGGATCAAGAGCAGAAACAGCCAGTGCAGACGTTTACCCGCAGAGAAATGATCATGGGCGTAACCCAGATAAAACACCGTCAAGGTGATCGCGGCGAGCATCTGGTCCAGGGACACGGCGCGGGTTTCGCTGATAAAGGTGGTGCTCAACAGCAGCACCGCAATGCTCAACAAGCCCCAGCGCTGGGAGTAGGGCGCCGTGAGGCGATACACCAGGATGACGATCAGTGCCGAGGCCATCGAAGTGGGCAGCCAGGCCGTGAGGCTGGTGACCTGGCCCAGGGGCAGCGACAACAGCCAGGTCATCAGGGTCGAGGTGGCCAGATAATCAGCATACGGCTGGCCGTAAGTGGTGGGAAAAAAGCCCGGCCCATGGCGCAGCATTTCCTGGGCGAACAGCACGAAGCGTGAGTCGAAACCGATAATCGCCTGGTGCCAACTGCCGGCGATAAACAGCAACAGCGCCAGCAATCCCAGGCAGAGGGATTGGCGGCGGATCGTGGCACTCAGCAAAGGCGGTCGGGCTGTGTTCACGTATCAGGCTTCCACGACCTGTGGCACCCACTGCTGCTGCGGAATCGGCAACTGACATGAGTCGCCTCGCCCTATCGGGAAGTATTGGAAGCCCTTGCGCGACAGGCGCTCGCCGTCATACAGGTTGCGGCCATCGAAGATCACCGGGGTTTTCAGGCGCTGGTGGATCAGGTCGAAATCGGGGGCTTTGAACTGCTGCCACTCGGTGCACACGATCAGCGCATCGGCGCCAACCAGAGTGGACTCCGGCGTGCCCATCAGCATCAGCCGTTCTTCGTCGCCGTAGAGGCGCTGGGTTTCCTGCATGGCTTCCGGGTCGAACGCGCGCACGTTGGCGCCGGCAGCCCACAGCGCTTCCATCAGCACGCGGCTGGGTGCATCGCGCATGTCGTCGGTGTTGGGCTTGAACGCAAGGCCCCACAGGGCGAAGGTCTTGCCGCGCAGATTGCCTTGGAAGAACGCGTTGACGCGCTCGAACAGCTTGCTCTTCTGGCGTTGGTTGATGGCTTCTACGGCTTCCAATAGATCGCTTGAGCAGTTGGCCTGTTTGGCGCTGTGGATCAAGGCGCGCATGTCTTTGGGAAAACATGAACCGCCGTAACCGCAACCGGGGTAGATAAAGTGATAGCCGATGCGCGAGTCGGCACCGATGCCCAGGCGCACGGCTTCGATATCCGCCCCCAGGTGCTCGGCCAGCTCGGCGATCTGGTTGATAAAGCTGATCTTGGTGGCCAGCATGCAGTTGGCGGCGTACTTGGTCAGCTCGGCGCTGCGCAGGTCCATGAAGATGATGCGGTCGTGGTTGCGGTTGAACGGCGCGTACAGATCGCGCATCACCTCGCGCACTTCTTCGCGCTCACAGCCGATGATGATGCGATCCGGACGGCGACAGTCGGCAACCGCCGAGCCTTCCTTGAGGAATTCCGGGTTGGAGACGATATCGAACTCCAGGTGCCGGCCAGCGACGTGCAGGGCTTTTTCGATATGGGCGCGCAGGGTGTCGCCGGTGCCCACGGGGACCGTGGACTTCTCCACCAGGATTACCGGGGCCACTCGATGACGGGCCACGGCGTCGCCCACCGACAGCACGTACTTCAAGTCGGCCGAGCCATCTTCATCCGACGGCGTGCCGACGGCGATGAACAGCACTTCACCGTGTTCGACGGCGAGCTTCTCATCGAAAGTGAAATTCAGGCGGCCGCTTTCCAGGTTCTCCTTGACCATGGCGGCCAGTCCCGGTTCGAAGATACTCACATGGCCTTGCTGCAGCAGCTTGACCTTGTTTTGATCGACGTCCATGCAGATCACATCGTGACCGACTTCGGCTAATACGGTGGCCTGTACCAGGCCGACGTAACCACTACCAAATACACTGATTTTCATGGGGCATTCCTGGGACGAGTAGCACTGGCACGACGAGAGTTGATGATCAGCACACCGAGGATGACAAGCGCCACCCCCAGGGTTTTTGAAACGGAAAAATGTTCGTTGAACACCGGGAGGCTGGCGGCCAACAGGTACACCAGCGCATAGCTGATGCTGAGCAATGAATAGGCGCGGCCAAGGGGCAGGTGCTTGAGCGCGCCGAGCCAGCAGAGCATCGACAGCGCGTAGGCGAAGATCGCCAGGCTCACCACGCCCAACGCAGCGAAGTCGATGGCGTTGCTGTTCAACGCCGCCAGCCATTCGGTGGGCAAGGGCAGTCGCGTCATGCTCCAGCGCATGCCCAATTGGGCGGCGCTGACCAAGCCAACGCTGCCCAGGGCCAGGGCAAAACCACGCACGCGGCTCATACCTGGCGCCCCAACAGCACCACACCGGCAATCACCAGCACGACACCCAGCCAATGCCGTGTGTCGATGTGTTCCTTGAACACAAAGCGCGCCACCAGCGTGACCAGGACAAAATTGAGGCTGAGCATCGGGTAGGCGATACCGACTTCCAGGCGCTGCAACACCAGCAACCACACCAGCAAACCAAAACCCAGGCACAGCAGGGCCGACCACAGCCACGGCGAGCGCAGCTTCAGCGCCCAACCGTCGGGCTGGTCGCGCCAGCTTTCCACGGCGAATTTTTGCGAAACCTGGCCCATGCATGTCAGCAGGCAGGCGGCCAATAACAGGCATAGCGTGATCATGGCGCAACCTGCGGGAACACCAGGATCACGATGTTGCCTTGCTCGTAGCGCTTGCCGTCTTTGGGCAGCAAGTCCACCTCGGCGATTTCGTCGTCACCCTTCACACGCATGACCACCCCGACGGCGCCGTGTTTACGTGCGTCGCTCATCCACTGCTGGACCTGTGTGGTGTCGACCTTGTGATGGGCCGCATCGTCAAAGGCCAAGCCATATTTCACTTCGCCGACGGTGTTATAGAGGGTCACGTCCGGGCGCTTGACGCGCCAGGCCAAGGCGGAGGCTGCGCCCAGGTCATTGCTCAGCAACGCGCTGGTCTGGCTCAGCTCCTGGAGGTGATCGATGATGAACTGGTCCGGAGTCTTGTTGTAAACCACCGAATGGGGCAGTGCGGCCGGTACCAAAGCCACCAGCAACCAACTGCCGACTACCGGCGCTGCCCACAAGCGCAGCGGGCGTGACGCTTGCAGCAGGTTGGCGATGATCCAGCCGAACAGGAAGACAAACACCAGCACCAGGCTGAGGGTTTCCTGACCGTGTTCGTAGACGGGCTTCTTCAGTTGAAACCACGTCAGCGCCAGTAACGCCGCGACGCCAATCACCAGGTTCAGCCAACCGTTGATACGCACGACACGGCCGCGGCCTGCGGCGAGTTTGTCCGCCAGTGTCGAGCCCATCAGCAGCGCCAGCGGCAACAGGCACGGCATGATGTAGGAGGGCAACTTGCCCTTGGCCAGGCTGAAAAACGCCAGCGGCATCAGCAGCCACAGCAGCAGGAAGGCAGTTTTCGCTGCACGTTTTTCCTGCCACGCCTGTTTCAGGGTGGACGGCAGCAGTGCGACCCACGGCAGGCTGAACGCGACCAGCAGCGGTAGGTAATACCAGAAAGGCTCGGCGTGCTGGGCATCCTCGCCGGCAAAACGCTGGATATGCTCGTGCCAGAAGAAGAAATTCCAATAGTCCGGTTCTTGCAGATGCACGGCCAGTGCCCACGGCAGGCTCACTGTAATGGCGACAACCACGGCCACCAGCCCATAACCGAGCAGTTCGCGAAAGCGCTTCTGCCAGATCGCGTAGGGCAGGGCGATTAACACCGGCAACAGCCACGCCAGGAATCCCTTGGTCATAAAGCCCATGCCACAGGCGAAACCGAGCAGCGCCCAGGATCCCAGGCGGCCGTTGCGGGAGGTGATGTCGAAGCAGAACCACAGGGCAACGCCGGTCAGGTTGACCCAGAAGGTGAACTGCGGATCGAGGTTGGCATAACCGCCCAAGGCCGCGACGCTGACAAAGCTCATGTACAGCACGGTGCTGACCAGGCTCTTTTGCGGGTCATTCCACAGCCGGCGTGACACCAGGTACACCAGCAGGATGCTCAAACCGGTGCTCAACGCCGATGCGAAGCGCACACCAAACAGGTTTTGCCCGAAGATCGCCTGGCCGAGCGCGATCATCCAGTAACCGGCAGCCGGCTTTTCGAAATAGCGAATCCCCATGAAGTGCGGCGAAGCCCACTTACCGGTCAGCAGCATTTCCTGGCTGATCTGTGCGTAGCGGGTTTCATCAGGAATCCACAGACCATGGGTGGCCAGCGGCAGCAGGTAAAACACGCCAAACGCTAACAGGAGCAGGGGCAAGGCCCAACGCCGAATCATGCCTGCTGCACTCCAAGCCAACCCTCACGGCCGCTCAATGCGCCCCGCACCAACTGTTGCTGGGGCAGGGTGGTCAGGTCCGCAGGCAACAAGTCACCCAGCGGTTTGAAATCGATGCCGCGCTGCCCTGCCTGGGCAAGCAACTGGCGAAAATCGTTGGCCATCAGAATCCCTTCTACTTCTGCGTGGATCGTGTAGACGTTGAGCTTCGACTCGGCAAACCGGTCAAGAATGAAGCTATTGAAGTCTTTGGCGGCCACCACCGGCCCGACGACTTCGTCGAAGGTCGGCAGGTCCACCGGAATTTGTGGCGTACCTGCGCTGCCATCGGCCAATGTCGGCCGAAACAGGCTGGTACCCCGGCAATCGCTGTTGTAGCGAAAGTTGAAACCTTGTTTGGCTTGCACCACACGCTCATCGGCACGCCAACCGGCGGCCGCCGAACAGTCGATGCGTTCGCCCAGGATGTCGCTCAGGGTCTCCACGCCGCGTCGAATTTGCTCGACCAGTTGTGCATCGCTCCACCGTCCGGTGTTGGCCTGCCAGCCATGGTGATCCCAGGCGTGCAGGCCGACTTCGTGACCGGCGGCCTTGGCCTGGCGCATCAAGTGCCCCAAGTCACGGCCGATCGGCTTGCCCGGCCAGGCAGTGCCGGCGAGCAGGATGTCCCAGCCGTACAGGCCGGCAGCGTTGGAACGCAGCATCTTCCACAGGAATTGCGGGCGGATCAGGCGCCACAAGTGGCGCCCCATGTTGTCCGGCCCGACACTGAAGAAGAACGTCGCTTTTACCCCGGCCTCGTCCAGGGATTCGAGCAACCGTGGCACACCTTCACGGGTGCCCCGATAGGTATCGACGTCAATGCGAAGACCTGCCTGCATTAGCGCTTATCCGCGATTTCGAGCATGGCCTCGCGCAGGAAGAAGTCCAGCGTGTTGCCGATGGTTTCGCTCATCTCCACGGTTGGCTCCCAGTTCAGCAGGCGCTTGGCGTTTTCGATGCTTGGCTTGCGGTGTGCCACGTCTTGGTAACCGGTGCCGTAGAACGCCTTGCTCTCCACATCGCGGAAACCGGCGAACGGCGGGAAGTTGCTGCGCAGCGGGTGCGCTTCGAACTGACGCAGCAGCTCTTCGCCCAACTGGCGGATGCTGGCTTCGTTTTCCGGGTTACCGATGTTGATGATCTGGCCGTTGCAGGCATCGTTGTCGTTATCAATGATGCGGGCCAGGGCTTCGATACCGTCGGCGATGTCGGTGAAGCAGCGTTTCTGCTCGCCACCATCGAACAGGCGGATCGGCGTGCCTTCCACCAGGTTCAGGATCAGTTGGGTGATTGCACGGGAGCTGCCGATACGGGCCGAATCCAGGCGGTCGAGGCGTGGGCCCATCCAGTTGAACGGACGGAACAGCGTGAAGTTCAGGCCCTTGGCGCCGTAGGCCCAGATCACGCGGTCCAGCAGTTGCTTGGAGACCGAGTAGATCCAGCGTTGTTTGTTGACCGGGCCAACCACCAGGTTGGAAGTGTCTTCGTCGAAATACTGGTCCTGGCACATGCCATAGACTTCAGAGGTCGACGGGAAGATCACGCGCTTGTTGTACTTGACGCAGTAGCGCACCAGCTTGAGGTTTTCTTCGAAGTCCAACTCGAACACGCGCAGCGGGTTACGGGTGTACTCGATTGGCGTGGCGATGGCCACCAGCGGCAAGACCACGTCGCACTTCTTGATGTGGTACTCGATCCACTCGGTGTGGATGCTGATATCGCCTTCGACGTAATGGAAGTTCGGGTGGCTGCGCAGGCGCTCAATGGCGTCGGAGCCAATGTCCAGGCCGTAGACCTCATAACGGTCGTCGCGCAGCAGGCGCTCGGACAGATGGTTACCGATAAAACCGTTCACGCCCAGGATCAGCACGCGGGTACGGCGTGGCTTGCGGCCGGACTCGGCACCGCGCAGCACGGAGCCGTCGACCAGGCCCAGTTCGTTGGCCAGGGAAGGGCCGGCCAGGTACAGGCCGTTGTCGTTGCGCTGGCCGAACTTGACCACCAGGGAGTCTTCGCCGCAGGCGATGCGCAGCGGGTTGACGCTGATCACCCGGCCCGGTGCCAGGCCTTCGTTGCCCTTGACCACCTCGGCTTGCCACACGATCAGCTTGTGTTCGCCCACGGCACAGAATGCGCCTGGATACGGTTGAGTCACGGCGCGAACCAGGTTGAACAGGGTTTCAGCCGGGTGTTTCCAGTCCAGCTTGCCGTCTGCGGCCGTGCGGCGACCGAAGTAAGTGGCTTGGCTTTCATCTTGTGCGGTTTCAGTCAGCTTGCCTTCGGCCAGTTGCGGCAGGACATCACGCAGCAGGTTGCTGGCGGCTTCACGCAGCTTGGCATGCAGGGTCAGGCCGGTGTCGCTACGCTCGATGGTGACTTTTTGCTGAGCGAGGATCGCGCCGGCATCCGCACGCTTGACCATGCGGTGCAGGGTCACGCCGGTTTCGGTTTCGCCGTTGACCAGCACCCAGTTGGCCGGGGCGCGGCCACGGTACTTGGGCAGCAACGAACCGTGCAGGTTGAACGCACCTTTACGGGCGGTGGCCAGCAGCGGCTCGCTCAGCAGGTTGCGGTAGTAGAAAGAGAAAATGTAATCCGGGTTCAGCTTGGCGATGCGCTCAATCCACAAAGGGTGGTTGGCGTCCTCTGGCGCATGCACCGGGATACCGTTGCGGGCGCACAGTTGGGCAACGGAGCCGTAGAAGTTGTTTTCCTTGGGGTCGTCGGCATGGGTAAACACAGCAGCAATTTCGTAGCCGGTATTGAGCAGCGCTTCAATGCCTGCACAACCAATATCGTGGTACGCGAATACAACAGCTTTTGAACTCATGACTGAACCTGATCGGCGGAAGTGGAAGTATGGGAAGACACCAGGCCGTCAACGACGACCACAGGAGCCGGTGCTGCCGGTTGGTTGCGCAGCACTTTTTCGATAAAGAAGCGTGGGCGGGCGCGCACATCGCTGTACATGCGGCCCAGGTATTCACCCAAGAGGCCCATGCCGATGAACTGGCCACCGGTGAAGACGAACAGCACCGCGAACAGCACGAACAGGCCGTCGCCCGCCCAGTCGGCACCGAAGGCCAGGCGCAGAACGATCAGCGCGAAGGCAAACAGCATGCCCAGGGCCGCCAGGCTGAAGCCGACAATAGACAGCAGGCGCAGCGGCGTGGTGGTCATGCAGGTCAGCAGGTCGAACATCAGGCTGATCAGGCGCATGGCGCTGTATTTGGACTCACCGTGTTCGCGCTCGGCGTGGTGCACCAGGATTTCCGTGGTGTGGCGGGCGAAGCCGTTGGCGAGGATCGGGATAAAGGTGCTGCGCTCGCGGCAGGCGAGCATGGCGTCGACGATGGTGCGGCGGTAAGCGCGCAGCATGCAGCCGTAGTCGGTCATGGCCACGCCGGTAGAGCGCTGCACGGCAAGGTTGATCAGGCGTGACGGCCAGCGGCGAAACGCCGAGTCCTGGCGATTGTTGCGCACGGTGGCGACAACGTCGTAGCCGAGGGCGGCTTGCTCCACCAGGCGCGGGATTTCTTCGGGTGGGTTCTGCAGGTCGGCATCGAGGGTAATCACCACTTCGCCCTGGCACTGTTCGAAACCCGCCATGATCGCGGCATGCTGGCCGTAGTTGCGGTTGAGGATCACAGCCACCACGTTGCTGCCGTCTTCTGCGGCAGCGTCTTCCAGCAGTTGGGCCGAGTTGTCACGGCTACCGTCATCCACCAGGATGATTTCGTATTCGTAGGCCAGTTGCCTGCACGCCGCGGTGGTGCGACGCAGCAATTCAGGCAGGCTTTCTTCTTCGTTGTAGACCGGGATAACGATCGACACGCGATGAATAGGGTAGGGTTTCAAAGATTTATGACCTCGGGGTTAGAGCAGCGTGGCGCGTGAAAACGCCCGCAATCATTGGATACAAACGCCGTGCAACGGTTGGGAACCGCTAAAAATCGAATTCTAATCAAGAGGTTAGTTCAAAAATGTGAATATCACCTTGAGCTTCCGTATTTAAGATTAAGCTCAAAAATGTAGGAAAGGTATGAAGCGGAAGTCGAAAATTCGTTTATTTGATAGCCAGACAGCCAGGGTTCAGCTAAACGTGAGGGCGCTAAGGGGGGGGGCTGGATCGCGGTGAAACAGGAACGGCATGCAACGCATTTACTACAGCGTGGGCGAACACAAACAGGCTTCGACCACGATTGAAGAATCTTCTCTGCAATGCCTCTCAAGTGCCGGTAAAGTAACGCGTCTCTTGGCAGGGTAATCGGATGAATAGCGTGCAGCTTTTACGCGGCCAGTTGCGGCCAGTATTGATGGGGTTGTTGATGAGCGTGGCGTGTGTCACGACCGTTCGCGCCGATGAAAGCGTGGCGTTGACCAGCCTCGATCAGGTGCCGGATGGCGTGGAAGTACGTGGCAAGCAGATCGCCGCTTACACCTGGGACGACCGCCAGGGCAAGAATCTGCTGGTGCTGGCTGAACAAGTCAGCGAGCGGGACGACGACGGCACCCAGTCGTCCTTTGTGTATGCCGCTCAGTACCTGATCGACGGTAACCGCCCCAAGCGCGTGTGGATGCTCTACGACGATGTGCAGCATTGCGAATTTGACGCGGCGTTGCGTTTCGACCAAGCCGCGACCAAGGTCACCGACCTGTCTGGCGATGGCATCACCCAGGCCACTGTGGGCTATTCGCGCACCTGCACCAGCGACGTCAGCCCCAATGAGTTCAAGCTGATCATGCATGTGGGCAAGTCGCAGAAGTACCGTTTGCGCGGTGTCGACCGCTACGGCGCCGCCTGGTGGGATGAAGAGGCCGGGGCGTTGCGCGGGATGCCGCTGCCCAAGGATTGCAGCACCGCTGGGCAACAGGCGCTCGTCAGCCAGTACAAGGAGCAGGGCACCGAATTGCCGTTACCCGGCTGCTATGGCGATGAGAGGGATTTCGCCAATGCGCCCGAGGCGTATCTCACGTTCATGCGTCAGCATTGGTTCGCACTGATGCAAAAGCAGGACGCCGAATGGAGCCAGGCCCAGACCCAGCCCCAGGAACCCACGGAGGACGAAGAAACCGCCCCATGATTTGGTAAGAGGGCCTGTGCTGCGCTAGACTCGGCCCTCGCCAATTCACTAAATACCTTGATTTAACAATGGCTTGTTCGAGGTATTTAATCCAAAGGCTGATCTATTTTGACTGAGCATATCCGCAACCCGCTGACCCTCTACCTCACCCGCCTGGCCCCCTCCAGCCAACTCACCATGCGCTACGTGCTGCAGGACGCCGCCGACCGCCTGGGCTTCGAGGATATCAACCTTGAAGACATCGACTGGCACCTGCTGCAACCCGAACACGTCATCGCCCTGGTAGCCGCCCTGCGCGAAGACGGCTACGCGCCCAACACCTCATCGTTATATGTAAATGCGGTGCGCGGGGTGATGAATGAAGCGTGGCGCATGAGCCTGATCAGTCAGGAACACTTGTTGAGAATGCGCACGGTCAAGCCAGCGCCCGGTACGCGTCTTGGCCAGGGCCGTAACCTGCGGCGCACGCTGATCCGTGAAATGATGGAAGTCTGTGCCGCCGACCCCAGGCCACAAGGCCTGCGTGATGCAGCGGTCATCGGCATCCTCTACGGCTCGGGCATGCGCAAGTCGGAGTCGGTCAACCTGGATCTCGCGCAGATCAACGTTGAGGAGCGCAGCTTGCGTGTCATTGGCAAAGGCAACAAAGAGTTGATCAAGTACGCGCCGCAATGGGCATTTGCCAAGTTGCAGGCCTGGTTGGCGTTTCGGCGCGAGCAGTTAAAAGAGGGCGAGCAGGACGACAGCTTCCTGTTCAATCGCATCCGCCGGGGTAGCCATATCACCCGGGAACGCATTACTAAACACGCGATTTACTACATTGCCCGGCAGCGAGGGGAACAGGTTGGGGTGAAGATCATGCCCCATGACTTCCGTCGCTCGTTTATCACGCGGGTGATCGAGGAGCATGACCTATCGATCGCGCAGAAGCTGGCGCATCACACCAACATCCAGACCACCGCCAGCTATGACGTGCGTGACGACAACGAACGCCGCCGAGCCGTAGATCGGTTCGACCTGTAGTGAGCGGGCTTGCTCCGCGCCGGCTTGCATAGCAGCCACCTAGTTTATTGGGTCTGCTTCGCAGCCCAGCGCGGGGCAAGCCCGCTCACCACAAAAGCCTGATGATCACAAAAGCCCGATCACCACAAAAAGCCCGGTCACCGCGAAAAGAGAGGTCACCACAGGCGCTCAGTTCATCAAGGCGCTCGCCACAGGGAGGATGTTCAGCCTTCGAGCGCCTTCAAGGCTAGAGGATGGGTTTCCCCCCGGTAACCGCATAGCGTGAACCGGAGATGTAGCTGGCTTCATCCGAGGCAAGCAGCACATAAATCGGCGCCACTTCCACCGGCTGGCCAGGTCGGCCCAGTGGTGTTTCGCTGCCGAAGCTCTTCACGTCTTCATCGGTCATGGTCGCCACGATCAGCGGCGTCCAGATCGGTCCGGGGGCCACACTGTTGACGCGAATGCCCTTGCTGCCCAGCAACTGCGCCAAACCGCCGGTGAAGTTGGCAATCGCGCCCTTGGTGGCGGCGTAGGCCAGCAGGGTCGGTTTGGGCATGTCAGAGTTGACCGAACTGGTGTTGATGATCGAACTGCCAGCCTTCATATGGGGCAGGGCAGCCTTGCAGATGCGAAACATCGCCGTGATGTTGATATCGAAGGTCTTCACCCATTCCTCGTCCTCGATTTCTTCGAGGGTTTCGTGGGTCATCTGGAACGCGGCGTTATTGACCAGCACATCGATGCGACCGAACTGTTCGACGGTGCTGTCGACCAGTGCCTGGCACTGGGCTTTCTGTGCAAGATCGCCGGGCAGTAACAGGCATTGGCGACCGGCCTCTTCCACCCAGCGTGCGGTTTCCTTGGCGTCTTCGTGCTCGTCCAGGTAGGCGATGGCAACGTCTGCACCTTCACGGGCAAACGCAATGGCAACCGCGCGACCGATGCCGCTGTCGGCCCCCGTGATCAGCGCGATTTTGTTGGCCAGCCGACCAGAGCCTTTATAGCTTTGCTCGCCACAATCGGGATACGGGTCCATTTTTCTCTGGGAGCCTGGGACCGATTGGGCTTGAGGGGCGAAAGGCGGGCGTGGGTAGTCAGTCATCTCAATCTCCATAGGTTCCTAAGGGTGCTATGGAGTTAGTAATTCCTTGGCCGGCGATAGTTGTGCTGGATCCTGCCCAGGGCCGACGAGTGGTTAACGCCAAGCCCTGTTGTTACCCCTCAGGAGGAGGGCGGGGCACTCGCCAAGTGGGCGGGCAAACGGCGTAATGTCCAGATCACCGTGAGCATCGCCGCAACGGCACACATCGCAATACCGATGATCATTGGCGCCGGGGTGTGGTCGGCAAAGACTCCAACAAGGGTCATGGACACCGCCCCTGTGATCATTTGAATCGCGCCAAGCAAAGCGGATGCAGAACCCGCCACCGCGCCATGGTCCTCCAGGGCCAACACACCCGAGGCAGGCAACAGCAAGCCAAGGAAGCCGAAGCCGATAAACAGCAACGTCATCATCAGGACCAAGCTATCAACCCACAGCGTGGTGACCGCCAGCAGGAGCATCACTGCAGCCACCGCCGTAACTGACCAAAGTATCAACGGCACCAGACCGAAGCGTGCGCTCAGTCGCGCCGTCAGCTGGCTGATAGCGAAAAATGACGCCGCATTCAGGGCAAAACACAGGCTGAATTGCGTGGGTGTCAGGCCGAAATACTCGATGTACACAAAGGGCGCGCTGCCAATAAAAACAAAGAACGTTGCCAACCCAAAGCCGCAGACCACCGACAATCCGATAAACACAGGATCGCGCAGCAGAGCCCCATAACTGCTGAATGCAGTGCCCAGGGTTTTACCCATACGACGCTCGGG